>JAADIH010000217.1 GCA_013151435.1 Alphaproteobacteria bacterium | reverse complement strand
ACGGTGCTCACCGGCAATCTCTGCAATAGCCAATAATACGCCGTATGTCCAAAAATCGAGCCCCCCAAGGCTGAATACACTATCGCCCCGATAAGAAGTTTTTTATCGGCCGCGGCAAACGCTTCTTGCTGGTCCACTTCAAAAAGCATGGTCATCATCCATAGCCCCACGGCGCCCACTAACGAAAACCAGGCGAGTAACTCGTGAGGTTTAAACGCCTGAGATTTTTTCACCAAGATAGAGCCGAAGGCCTCAAATAGCGCGCCTGCCGCCACGAGACCAATCCCCAGCGGAATGCGTGTTTCTGGCCCGACATCGCTATGTTTACCAAGGGAGATAATCGCCACCCCGATAAACGCCAAAAGAATACCCACCCCCCGCCGCCAGCCAAGCCGGTCGTTGAGGAAGAATATCGCCAATATCGTTGCAAAAGGAACGTAGAGCTCCATGGCGATAGCCGCTACCGAAGCGGTTGCGAGTTTCAGCCCTGTGAACATGAGCGCATAATTCACCGCGCCGAGACACAGGCCCCCACTCAGCACACGCACCATGTGCCCCGGCCGCCATCGTAAAAACCCCGCCAACAGCATGGCGACAAGTGTCATACGAATCGCGGCGTAGAAAATTGGCGGCACTGTCCCGACAGCCACTTTAATGACGACGAAATGAAAGCCCCAGACGAGGCACATGGCCACCATGACAGCCACTTCACGCGCACTCACAGCGCTCCTCCATGGATAAATACGACGAGAACTACGCGTTAGGCCAAAACGGCCGCGCATACTACTGAGATTATCTGAAAGGGTGAGGATTCTATTTGTTGAATAAAGTCAGACCAACAATCTCAGGCCAAAAACCTCAGGCTTGAATAATCAGGCGTTAGCGGGCCGCCAGCCATTTGTGTCACCGTTCTTTTCAAAGAGACCGGCCAGTGCCGACAAGGCTAGTATCAACGGCGTTACTACCGCCACGGCAGCAATCGCCAGCACCGAAAGGCTCAGAAAACCGGCAAACACCAAGGCATCCGCAAAACGGTCAGCCACACGATCATGCTTTTCCGACAAGTCAGAAGCGGGGGATACTCGCTTTTTCAAATCATCCACGAAACGCCACTCGTTCAACAAATATGAAAGTCATCAGAGCAAAAGCCGGGCCCAAGGTCCAGCCGCCACCACACAACGATAGGAGGTAGATTAGGGTAATTCGGTTAAAATTCGCTCATAAGCCGTATTGATCGCCGCCATTCTCCCCTCAGCGATCTTAACCAGGTCTTGAGGCACACCGCGCGCCGTCAGCGCGTCCGGGTGGTGATCGCGCGCCAGTTCCCTGAAGGCCGCCTTTATTTCTGCGGCAGACGCGCCCGGGGTAATGCCCAATATCAGATAAGGGTCATCTTCCCCGAGGCCGAGATGCGTGGCCTTTAAACGATGAAACGCGGATGCGGATGTATTAAAGACCCTTGCCGCCTCATCAAGAAACTCAAGCTCGCGGGGATGGGCGACGCCATCGGCGACAGCGACGTGAAACAGGCAATCGAGGACATCTTCCAGCACCTCTGGCGCCTCGGCAAATATCTTCGCCACCCGAGAGAGATACTCTTTAAACCCGGCAACATCTTGCTGTGCGAGCTGGTAAATCATCCGGACCTTATCCGCTTCTTTTTCGGGGAATTGGAAAAAATCACGAAAGGCGGCAATTTCATCATCGGTAACAACGCCATCGGCTTTGGCCATTTTCGCCGACAGGGCGATGAGCGCGATAGAAAATGACGCCTCATTGTGCTTTTGCTTTTGTGCAGCAAGGCGTTCGAGAAACACGCCAAGCGTACGCTTTCGCGCCTCGGCTATTCCTGCTTCTACTTTGTCCCAGAAACTCATGGGCAGTGCGTATAAGGCCCCACCCCTCTAAACACCAGCCTGTTCTGGTGAAACATCAAATAATACACGTCATGGCTGTGGAAAGTAATTTTTAGAAAAATTTTGCCATTTGGCAGAAGACGTTAGTCCTCAAGCAGCGCACCGATTGCGCCACGCGCATCGCATCAGCCTTTGCAAAGCAAATTTTTTAGCCGCACAATTTCCTCATTCGTCATTCCGTAAGCGAAATGATGAATGGTAATGAAGAAGGGTGTTGTCATGGGATCTACATTCCGGGATTTCGGTATCTTAGCTGGCGGGCTCGTCTGTGGCGCAAGCTTCATGGTGATTGCACTTTATATCGCCGGCCTCATCAATTAGTCAGCCTGTGGTTCGTAATTTAATATGGGCGATAACCATCGCTCTACTTCATTAACGGGCATACGCTTGCGTTGCGCATAATCGCTCACCTGATCTTTTTCAATTTTCCCGACACCAAAATAAAGCGATTGCGGATGAGAAAAATATAATCCGCTGACTGACGCGCCCGGTGTCATGGCAAAGCTTTCCGTGAGTTCTATCCCGGCATTTTTTTCAGGGTCCAGCAGCCGGAATAATGTTTCTTTTTCTGTGTGGTCAGGTTGAGCAGGATAACCTGGCGCAGGGCGGATACCCTGATAGTCTTCATGGATCAGCGCCGCTGGTGAGAGATCTTCTTCACGCGCATAACCCCATAATTCACGGCGCACACGCTGGTGGAGGTGCTCGGCAAATGCTTCAGCAAAGCGATCCGCCAGGGCTTTCGACAAAATAGCGGAATAATTATCATCACGCCGATCAAAGCTATCGGCGAACTCATTCTCACCGACACCACCCGTCACAGCAAAACCGCCTATATAGTCGGGAATTCCGCTTTCTTCAGGGGCTATAAAATCTGAGAGGCAGTAATCGACGCCGCCAGTTCGCTTGGCGATTTGCTGACGCAAACCATGAAATGTCGCCAGCTCCTCTGAGCGGGTTTCATCCGTATATAGAATGATATCGTCACCACGTGAATTCGCAGGCCACAAGCCAACAACGCCATGGGCCGTCAGAGATTTATCGCGGATGATATCTTTGAGCATCACTTGCGCGTCTTCGAACAAGGAGCGCGCCGCCTCTCCTACGATTTTGTCGTTGAGAATTTTAGGATATTTACCGTATAGGTCCCACGTCGAAAAGAACGGCGTCCAATCGATATAGTCAGCCAAAGTCGCAAGATCATAATTGCGAAATGCCTTTACGCCAAGAAAGCTTGGCTTTAGCGGTTTATCAACTGACCAATCAATGGCGAATTTTTTCGCCCGCGCTGCATTAAGGGAAAGACGCGGCGCTGCGCCTTTGTTCTTATTATAGCTTTCGCGAACTTTGGTGTAATCATTTGCAATCGTAGATAAATAATCTTCGCGCTTTTCTTCGGAGACAAGAGCGCCAACAACGCCCACCGCGCGGCTGGCATCCGTTACATAAACAACGCCATGCTCGTAATTTGGTGATATTTTTACGGCCGTATGCGCCCGGCTAGTGGTAGCCCCACCAATCAGCAATGGGATTTTAAACCCTTCGCGCTTCATTTCGCTTGCAAGGTTACGCATTTCATCAAGGCTCGGTGTGATCAGTCCCGATAGACCAATCATATCCACGTCGTGGGCCTTGGCTTCCGCGAGAATCTTTGCGGCGGGAACCATCACGCCGAGATCTATAACCTCATAATTATTACACTGAAGAACAACGCCAACAATATTCTTGCCAATATCATGAACATCGCCTTTGACCGTCGCCATCAGAATCTTACCGTTTGGCTTTCCCTGTTCGAGGCCCTGCTCTGCTTTCTCTTTTTCCATGAAGGGCGTCAGATGCGCCACCGCCTGTTTCATCACGCGAGCCGATTTCACAACTTGCGGGAGGAACATTTTCCCGTCGCCAAAGAGATCGCCAACAACATTCATCCCGTCCATCAACGGGCCTTCAACGACAAATAATGGCCGCCCCAGCTTGAGGCGGGCTTCTTCTGTGTCCTCAATGATAAACTCGGTGATGCCTTTGACTAGCGCATGGCGCAAGCGCTCTTCCACCGGCGCCTCGCGCCAGGAAAGATCCTGCACACGCACCTTTCCCGCTTCGCCCCGATAATTTTCCGCAACCTCCAACAAGCGTTCGGTTGCATCATCGCGCCGGTTTAAAATGACATCTTCCACCGGGTCACGCAAAGATGGAGCTATCTCATCATAAATCGCCAGTTGTCCAGCATTGACGATCCCCATGTCCAACCCGGCTTTGATCGCGTGATAAAGAAAGACCGAGTGCATGGCTTCGCGCACCGGCTCATTACCACGAAAAGAAAAGGAGACATTGGATACTCCGCCGGAGACCTTGGCGTGAGGTAATTCTTCTTTGATGCGAGCGACCGCTTCAATGAAATCGACTGCATAGTTGTTATGCTCTTCTATGCCCGTCGCGACGGCAAAAACATTAGGATCAAAAATAATGTCTTCAGGCGGGAACCCGATGCCGACCAGCAATTTGTATGAACGCGCACAGATTTCAAACTTACGCGCTGCCGTATCTGCCTGACCTTGTTCATCAAACGCCATCACCACAGATGCCGCCCCATAGCGCATGATTTTTCTCGCATTGCCCAAAAAGATTTCTTCGCCTTCTTTCAGGGAAATCGAGTTGACGATCGCTTTTCCTTGCACATTTTTAAGGCCCGCCTCAATCACTTCCCATTTGGAGGAATCGATCATCACCGGCACCCGCGATATATCCGGCTCCGAAGCAATGAGGCGCAAAAACGTCACCATCGCCTCAACGCCGTCAAGCATGCCCTCATCCATATTGACGTCAATGATCTGGGCGCCGCTTTCAACTTGCTGGCGCGCAACCACCAACGCCTCTTCGTAGCGGTTTTCTTTTATCAGCTTGCGAAATTTGGCTGAGCCCGTGACATTTGTCCGCTCACCAACATTAACAAATCTGGAAGTGGTCATGCGGCGTTTGTCACTTTTGTTTTAGCGACTGATTTCGGACGCACACCCAGCATGTGACACAGTGCAAAGGCCAGATCATCGCGATTCAGAGTATAAAAATGAAAGTGATTGACGCCATACTCAGCAAGATCAAGGCATTGTTCCGCCGCCACTGTCGCCGCAATAAGCTGGCGCGTCGCCGGATCATCATCGAGATTTTGAAATAGCTTGACCAGCCGCCCTGGGATGGTGGCGCCGCAAACATCGGCCATTTTCCGAACGCCTTTAAAGTTTGTCATTGGCATGATGCCAGGCACGATAGGTATATTGATGCCAGCGGCGCGCACACGCTCCAAATATTTTAGGTACGCAGAGTTATCATAAAAAAACTGGGTAATGGCGCGCGTCGCGCCAGCATCAATTTTACGTTTTAGCATATCGATATCGGCGGCGAATGACGGGCTGTCCGGGTGCTTTTCCGGGTAGCAGCCAACGGTGATTTCAAAAGGCGCAATCTTACGGGCGCCCGCCGCCAGCTCCGCCGCATTGGCATAGCCATCGGAATGAGGGGTATAGGGATCACCGGCGCCACCTGGCGGATCACCACGCAAGGCAACGATATGGCGAATACCTGTCTCCCAGTAAGATTTCAAAACCTTATCGATTTCATCTTTTGTGGCCGCAACGCAAGTTAAATGCGCCGCAACCGGCAAACTGGTTTCTTTCAAAATTCGTGCTACCGTCTCGTGGGTGCGCTCTCGCGTCGATCCGCCTGCCCCATAAGTAACCGACACAAAATCGGGCGCGAGCGGCGCCAATTTCTCCACTGACGACCACAGCTTCTTGTTCATCGCATCAGTTTTTGGCGGAAAAAATTCAAATGAGACATGTAATTCAGTCATTTTCCATCACACCCTCTATGCGGCGGACCGCGATCGCAGCCGATGAACGCCTTTTGACGCCTGACACACCCAGATTTTAACGGTCAATTTCTTCTTCTCGCCAGAAGCAGGAGACAAAGTCTCAGCCGTAACAAGATCCAAGTTTGACTGACTGCACCATTCGCGAACTTCATCATCGGAAAAGCCGAGACGGCGATGGGCATGTTCGTCACGCAGGAATTCAAGATCATGGGGTGCAAAATCAGAAATAATAAGACGCCCGCCTGGCTTTAACAAACGTGCAGCCTCACGAACCGCGCCCGCAGGCTCTGCAAGAAAGTGCAGCACCTGATGCAAACAAACTATGTCTGCACTTTCCCCTTCAAGGGCTAATGAAAACAGATCACCGTGACGCACTTGCGCGTGCGCAATATCCGCCTGCTCCAGATTACTCCGGGCGATCGCCAGCATTTCATGTGACAAATCATAACCAACGCCCGCATCATATCGGTCAGCAAAGATTTCGAGCATGCGTCCCGTACCGGTCCCGAGATCAATGAAGAGGCCGACCTTATCATCGCCGGCAAGCTCAATCATCCGCTCTTCAATGTGGGATTCAGGCAAATGCAGACGGCGCAGGCGATTCCATTCCTGAGCGTTCTCCCTAAAATAATCTGCTGCAACAACAGCGCGATTCTTCCGGCTTTGAGCAAAGCGTTCGCCATCACGCGCCACAATTCGGTCACCCGATGCAATCACCGCCGACACAGCCTTAAGCACGGCATTTAAGCTTGGGTCATCTTGCGCAGCTGCCGCGATGCGATAAAACATCCAGGCCCCTTCGCGGTGTCGCTCCGCCAACCCGGCATAGGCAAGGATCTTCAGATGGCGACTTACCCGTGGCTGGCTCTGACCCAGAATATTCGTGAGTTCGCTTACTGTGAGTTCTCCACGCATCAAAAGCGCCATCATGCGCAAACGCGTTTCTTCGCCGATGGCGCGAAAAACGTTCAAAGATGTATCTAAAGTCACAAAAACCGCCATATTCGTCATATAGCGGGAAAGATATAAAGATATCTTTATATGTTTGCAAGGATTTGATGGCGGCCTCAAGAAAACTGCGGTTTTTCAGGCGCCCTCACAAGAAATCTCTGATTGTTGATTGTTCGTCCGGCCCATCCCCCTATATTCTCCCGGCGAACCCAGCATGATGCGGGGCACTACGTTCGAGGGGAATAAAGTGAAGTTGAAGCCGATCATCATCGCCATGGCTGTCATATCCATGACAGGAGTTGGCCATGCGCAGATTTCCGATGCCGGAGACCCGGAGATTTTGGCGGAGGAAATCAGACGCAGCACAACTAATCTCTCTTACGGCGCCGAGAGTGATCCCTGGGAGGGATTTAATCGTGCAATGTTTGCCTTCAACAATGAGATTGACACCGCATTCATCGTTCCCTCAGCAAGGCTGTATCGCGCTGTCACCCATAAAAAACAGCGCAAGGGTATTCGCAATTTTCTAGCAAATGCGCGCACGCCCATCATTCTCGTCAATGATTTGCTGCAGGGTGAATTTGGTCGCGCGGGCAAAACCATTAGCCGGTTTGCCGTGAATACCACGATCGGGTTTGGCGGCATGGGTGATCCTGCAGAACGCATGGGCATTCCTCAGCATTCAGAGGATTTTGGTCAGACCCTCGCAGTATGGGGCATCCCCACTGGGCCCTACGTAATTTTACCCATCTTTGGACCGAGCTCGGTTAGAGACGGCCTTGGAGCTGCTGTAGATACAGCTATTGATCCCGTTTTCTGGGTTCGCACTGATGCCGCGAGATATGTACGTTACAGCCGTGCGGGCCTCACCGCATTATCCGTACGTGAACCCTTGATCGAGCCGCTTGAAGAGATTGAAGCCAATTCACTCGACTTCTATGCTTCCTTTCGTAGTTTCTATCGGCAATCTCGCAATCGAGAGATCGCCAATGGGCGCACTAATTTCGAAGATCTCCCCGACATCGGTGATTTCGAAGAGTTTGATGAGATCGAGTAATATCGACTTACGGAGATTTGAATGTTGAAGGCGATGAAAAGCTTTGCCCCACAATTCATATTGGGCGTCTTTTGTTTTGGCGTTGTTTTAACGGCGGCCCCGGCGCGCGCCGATGACGCAGCCGAAATCTATGTGCAGGACATCCTTGATGAAGCTGAACCAATATTAGATCGCGCGACCGAGGATGAGATTTTTGAAGGCGTCGCTGAGCTCGTTGAAAAATATGTGGATATGCGCCGTATAAGCCGTTTTGTGCTTGGGCAATATGCGCGGCAAATAACTGATGAACAAAAAGAAGAGTACACACCGCTTTTTCGTAAATACGCGACGCAAGTTTATCAAAATACGCTTTCAAACTATGCCGGTCAAAAATTGGAAGTTGTTCAATCTGTTGACCGCTCGGATCGGGACATCATCGTCAACACAAAGATTGTCGATCCTGAACCCGGTGATGGGTTCGCGAATACGGTTTTTCACTGGCGCGTTTATCGTAATCGCGAAGGCGAGATGAGCGTTGTTGATGCGGGCGCTGATAATGTCTGGCTGGCGATTGAGCAACGAAGCCAGTTCACCTCAGTCATTGCCAATAATGGCGGCAGCGAAAAAGGGATTGACGCACTGATAGCCCAACTGCGTGAACAGGTAGGCGAGTAACCGCATTTCTTTACCGGGCCTGGCGATAGGCCGTTTCCCGCTTTTTCGCATAACTAAACCCGTCATCCCGTGTGCAGTGCTGAGCACTGCGCTGCTGGCACGGGATCCCTCTCACCATTCATCACCCGATCCCGGACCAGCGCCACAACACTTCGTAGTGCAGCGCATCCGGGATGACGAAAACTATGTGGCCATAACAAGCAGTCACCCCAAGTCCTATCCAACAAAAAAGCCGCTCTTTCGAGCGGCTTTGTCGTAATCTCTAAAGCGTCGACTTTTAAGAATAGAATTCGACGACGAGGTTCGGTTCCATGGTGCACGGATATGGCACTTCAGCGAATTCCGGGATCCGCATATAGGTCACGGTCATCTTTTTAGGATCCACATCTACATAGTCTGGAATGTCGCGTTCCGGGCTCTGCAAGGCTTCGAGCACCAGCGCCATATTACGTGACTTTTCTTTGATCTCGACAACATCGCCCGGCTTTACCCGGCAGGACGCAATATTGGTGCGAACACCATTCAGCTTTACATGGCCATGGTTGACGAATTGCCGTGCGGCGAAAACTGTTGGCACAAACTTCGCGCGATAGACAATCGCGTCGAGGCGGCTCTCAAGAAGACCGATCAGCAGCTCAGCGGTGTTGCCACGCTGGCGCACGGCCTCGCCATAGATCCGGGCAAATTGCTTCTCGGAAATATTGCCGTAATAGCCCTTGAGCTTTTGCTTCGCCATAAGCTGCAGACCAAAGTCAGATGGCTTGCCCTTGCGGCGCTGGCCATGCATGCCAGGTCCATAATCGCGTTTGTTAAATGGTGATTTTGGGCGACCCCAGACATTTTCGCCAACCCGGCGGTCAAGCTTGTGCTTGGCGCGAATACGCTTCGTCATTCTTCCTCACTATCGGCGCGACCCGGCGCCAGGGCCTATCCCTGGCGCGATTACAACGGCGGTCTACGCGCCATCCGTCATTAGAGCCGCGCGATATAGGGGCGAAAGGGTATTCTGTCAAACTCTTGACTGACTATTGGTAAGCCAATGATTTATTACGGCTTTTCTCGGAATTAGAGCCTCTCCTTGACTGGCTGAAAGGCATATTCGTCAAACACTGGGTCTTTCATCTCGCGAATATAGTCGCGCACCGAATGGGGGTAGAGTGTGTAATTGCGGCCATGTTCATCCACATACCACGCGCCGCAATCGGCGGCCCAAACCCGCTCATTCAGATCAGATTGCAGTTTCGCGTCAAAGTTTGCTGCAGCTTCTGATTTTGGCGCCACCAGACGGGCGCCAGTAGCCGATGCCTGTTTGATCAGCTTGATGATATAATTGACCTGCGCCTCAATCATCAAAATCACCGAATTATGCCCAAGGCCGGAATTTGGGCCGAGCAGCATGAAGAAATTTGGAAAGCCGGGCACCGCTATAGTGCGATGCGCTTTGATGCCGTCTTTCCACGCCTCGCCCAAGGACAAGTCCGACGGGCCGACGACATCGATCGATTCTAAAATGTCAAAAGGTTTAAAACCAGTCGCAAGGATTAAGACATCAATGTTGCGCTCTTTACCGTCTTCTGTGCGGATGCCAGTTTTGGTAATTTCTACTATCGGATCAGTGATAAGCTCCAGATTGTCGCTCTGGATCGCTGGAAAATAATTGTCAGAGATGAGAATGCGCTTGCACCCCACCGGGTAATCGGGCTTCAGCTTGGCCCACAAATCAGGGTCTCTAACCTGATCTTTCATATGTTTCCCAACAGTCTTCAAAATAGACTGTTTGAAGAAGTTGTTTTGTTTCTTAAAGGCGCCAAAACGCCCTTCCAGCATCGTGAAATAAAACCCGCGATAGGCGCGCGCGAACCAGGGCGCTTTGGCGAAAAGCCATTTGATCCATTTTGGATAGAGATAAGAATCGCGTGGCAACACCCAATTGGGCGTGCGCTGATAAACATCGAGATGCGCAACCCTTTCGACAATTTCCGGAATGACCTGCAGCGCGCTTGCCGCAGACCCGATGATCGCCACGCGTTTATCGGTTAGGTCGACATCTTCGCGCCATTTTGCCGTATGAAACATCGGGCCTTGAAATGAAGCGCGCCCCTCAATTTCCGGAATGTTTGGTTCATGCAGCCCACCAAGACAGGAGATCACATAGTCCGCCCTGATTGATCCCCCATCAGCAAACTTTACGCACCACTTAGCGCCATCATGCACAATGCCAGTAATCTTTTTGCCGAACTCTATTGAGCCATAGAGATCATATTTTTTTGCGCAGTGTTGAGTATAGCGCCAGATTTCTCCCCCCGGAGAAAATCGCCGTGACCAGTTCGGGTTTGGTTCAAACGAGAACGAATAGAGATGTGATGGCACATCACAGGCAATGCCTGGATAGATATTCTCGCGCCAGGTGCCGCCCACATCATCGGCCTTTTCATAGATCGTGAAATTTCCAATACCGGCCTGGCGAAGTCGGATCGCCATGCCAAGACCGGAAAAACCGGCGCCTAAAATCGCGAGCGTCGGCTGCGCGTTTGCACGACTGGGGTCTGCATCATAGGACATCCCTCACCTCTATGGTGAAACTGATGAGTTTACCAGTCTGAAATACAGCAGATGAAAAGCCTCCCAATTTAATCTGCACTCATGATCGAACCGAGAATGGCGTGAAGTTGGTTTCTTTATCATAGACGTCAACGCCCTCTGCACGCTTCAAAAATGCGACGGCGCGATAGGTGAGCGGGGTCAAGAGAGCCTCCCACAATACTTTAAGCAGGTAGTTGGTGACGAGGACTGTTGCGACCTGACCAGTAGACCAGACGCCTAAAAATGCGATGGGATAAAACAAAAGGCTATCAACGCCCTGCCCCACCACCGTCGACCCGATGGTGCGTTGCCAGAGATGTTTACCGCCAGACCAGACTTTCATGCGCGCCATGACAAACGCATTGGACAACTCGCCCGCCCAGAATGCGAAGACCGATGCAAGTACAATTCTCGGTGTCAGACCAAAGACCTGTTCATAGGCCGCTTGGCCTTCCCAGCCCGGCGCAGGCGGCATTTTCACCACCGCCCAGGCCATAAACGCCATGAATAAAACGGCGGCAAAGCCCGCCCACACTACACGGCGCGCTCTTGCGTAGCCATAGACTTCAGTGAGCACGTCTCCGAGCACATAAGATAACGGGAAGAATAAAATGCCGGCGCCAAAAAGGCCTACATTCCAGGAACCGATATGAAACTCAAAAAATTGCACCAGCTTTGCGGCGCCGATGAGGTTAGAGCAAATTAATATGGCGACAAACGCCGCCATCATGAAATCATAATATTTGAAACGGTGTGCGCTTAAGCTTTGCGCCTTCTCTATTCGTTCGATGTGATCGTTGTTGTCGGTCATGTATTAAAATAACTCCCCTTTAAGGGGCGCCCCAGGCCCAATTTACATTGGGTTGTTCCTTGGACAAAAAAACCCGCTCATTCCCGCGAAGGCGGGAATCCATGCAGCGAGTAACTCTGGATTCCCGCCTTCGCGGGAATGAGCGGAGTAAAAAAAGAAATATCACTTTCACCAAAAAATATTCTACTCGTCATCACTCGTTTCATTAAACCCCACCCAGCCCGGCCCGCGAACAACCCGGCCCGCTGTGGCGCCCGTATGGCGTTCGTCCTTGATGGTATGAACGCCATTGACAAACACATGCATGACGCCGGTCGCCAGTTGATGCGGTTCAGCAAATGTCGCGTGGTCGCTAACCGTTTCAGGATCAAAAATCACAATGTCCGCAAAATAACCCGGCGCCAATGTCCCGCGATCACGGATTTTCAAATTACCCGCCGGCAAAGACGTTAGCTTGCGTATCGCCTCTTCAAGCGGCAAGACGCCTTCATCACGCACATATTTCCCGAGCACGCGTGCAAAATTACCATAGGAACGCGGATGAGTGCTCTGTTCGAGGACTGCACCTTCGGCTGACTTCGCACCGCCGTCAGACCCGAAGCTCACCCAGGGTTGAACCATTTTCTTTCGGACATTTTCCTCGGACATGATGAAATAAACCACCTGGACACGTGAATTATCTTCAATGACAAGATCAATAAGCGTGTCTTCCGGTGAGGTTCCCCGCCCAGCCGCAACTTCTGCGAGGGTCTTTCCTACATATTTACGCAATTCCGGATTCCGAAAGCCCACCAACAAAACTCCATCGGCACCACCAGCATGCTTTAAGCGATTTTCAAACCCGTCAGTAGGATTGCGCATTTCATGAAGGACGCGGGCGCGAATTTCAGGGTCTCTTAAGCGCTCCATCCATGCGTCATGCCCGCCTTCCTGCACCCATAACGGCATGGATGCGTTAAGCCCGGTAGAGCTTGCCGGATAGGTATACATATCAGCGGTAATCGCGAGGCCTTCAGCGCGCGCCGCCTCAACTTTTGCAAAGACTTGCTCCAGCTTCGGCCAGTTCTCCTCGCCGCCGGCTTTTAAGTGATAGATTTCCGCCGGCGCCCCCGAAGCCCGTGCAATCTCGATCAACTCATCAACCGCCTCTAACAGCCGACCAGATTCGCTGCGGATATGAGAGATATACATCCCGCCATATTCGCTGGCGGCGTTCATCAGTGTGATCAGCTCAGCGGTATTGGCAAAATTTGCTGGCGCATAAATCATCGATGAGCCAACGCCGAGCGCCCCCTCCTCCATGGCCGCCCGCACCAGGGAAGCCATCGCCTCTAATTCTTCCGATGTCGCGGGCCGGTTATCATATCCAACTTCATGAATACGCAGTGTTGTGGCGCCAACGAATGACGCGACATTTGGCGATACGCCCCGCGCTTCCAAATATTCCAGATATTGGCCCAGCGTCGTCCATTCGATATCATAAATAACATCGCTTTGGCGCTCTTTGCTTTGTTGCTTTATTTCATCTGACCACGGACCATATGAAATCCCCTCACCAAAGACTTCTAATGTTACTCCCTGCCGCAGGTCACCAAGGCCGCGCCCATCCGCAATCAGATCTTCCACGGCCCAGCTCAGCATATTGATAAAACCGGGAGCGACCGCCAGTCCGTCCGCATCAATGATGGTATCAGCTTTTGCTGTGCCTATATCACCGATCGCTGCAATCCGATCACCCTTAATGGCGATATCACCGCTATACCCAGCCGCCCCACTCCCATCATAAAGGACGCCGTTCTGGATGATGACGTCATAGGTGACCACCGCCCCTTCATCCGTCCCTTGAGAACAACCGCCAATGGCGATCATGACGGCGGCAATAACACTAAATTTGAATTTCATATTCTGGCTCCATGAATGATCAGTGGAAAACTTATAGCCACAGTCCCGTAATATCAAAAACTACGCACAGCTCAGCCTGCTACTTACGTGAATTGTCGCGCTGCAGCGATTTAATCACACCGTGCAAGGTCCTGATTTCCGATTCTGTGAACCCTGCACGCGCAAACATATTGCGCAAGGTTCGCGTCATGCTGGGTTTTTTTTCCGCAGGGAAGAAATAGCCGGAAGCCTCGAGCGAAGCCTCCAGCTGGTCGACCAGATGGCCAACATATTCGCGAGCAGCGGGTGGCTCTTCGGCAAGGGGGAGTGTCTCTTCCCCATCGCTACTCAGTTGCGACCATTCATAGGCGACCAAAAGAGCGGCTTGCGAGAGATTGATGGACGCAAAAGCCGGGTTGACAGGAACCGACAAAATGGCGTCAGCGCGCGCAACTTGGTCACTGGAGAGCCCGTTGCGCTCGCCGCCAAAAAGAATGGCGCAACGCTGCTCCGCATTGATCCGGGGCTTTAGCTCACTTGCGACTTCCGCCGGAGTCATCACCGGCAGCTTTAGGTCCCGCTGGCGCGCCGTGGCGGCAACCACATACTGGCAATCTGCAATCGCTTCATCCACCGAATCAAACACCCGCGCTTGATCAATCACAAAGGCCGCGCCCGACGCCATCGCCGCCGCTTTTGGATTAGGCCAGCCGTCGCGCGGTCGCACAAGGCGCAGAGCCGACACCCCAAAATTCAGCATCGCCCGGGCCGTCGCTCCAATATTTTCCCCCATTTGCGGCTCAACCAATATAAAGACCGGCGCCGATGACAGGCGCTCACGGGCTTTTGTCCTGCTAATTCGCGGTCCGGCCATAGAGATTCTTCTTCCTATCTAATTTCACGGGTTAGAGACCCTTTGCGCCATAGCTTGCCAATGCTATAGGCCCGCGCAAGCCATAACATGACGGCATCATTGTTGAGCCGTGTAATCACATAAATCCCGGTAGGTCTTTCCATGAATAAAATCAAAGTCGAAAATCCAGTCGTTGAAATGGACGGGGATGAGATGACGCGGATCATCTGGCAGATGATCAAAGACAAGCTGATTCTCCCCTATCTTGATATTGATCTGAAATATTTCGATTTGGGCATGGAAAGCCGTGATTCTACTGACGATCAGATCACCATCGACGCGGCGCAAGCTACCAAGAAATATGGCGTCGGGATCAAATGCGCCACCATCACTCCCGATGAAGCCCGGGTCGAGGAATTTAGCCTCAAAAAAATGTGGCGCTCGCCCAATGGCACCATCCGCAATATTCTTGGCGGCGTCGTCTTTCGCGAGCCGATCATCATCCGCAATGTGCCTCGGCTAGTGCCGGGTTGGACCAAGCCGGTAATCATTGGCCGCCACGCTTATGGCGATCAGTATCGTGCAACCGACATGCTTTTCCCCAGTAAGGGCAAGCTGACGATGAAATGGGAAGGCGACAATGGCGAGGTGATTGAGGAGGAAGTCTTCAACGCGCCGTCGTCGGGCATCTATATGGGGATGTATAATCTCGATGCGTC
>JAADIH010000247.1 GCA_013151435.1 Alphaproteobacteria bacterium | reverse complement strand
CTTCTCTCCACCAGGCGGAGCGTTGGTTCGGCGCGTAAGAAATAATTCCGGCGGCGCCATGTTCGGCGATAGCGAGATCAACCACGGCGCCTGGCTGGCTGGATGTCAGCACGAAACTTCCGCGTACGTCTTTTCCGTCATAGTCAGAAACGCTTGTCCCGGTGCCAATATCCACAAGGCCGGCGGTCGCCTCACCCGATAAGCTGTCCTGGGCGAGGGTTAAGGGGATCGCGTCCCAGTCGCCAAGTTTTTTAGCGCGGGTCCATTCTCCATTTTGGTTTTCTTGAAGCTCCCATAGCTCGGCGAAATTGACATCCCAGGCGGGGCGCGACTTTTGCGTACCATACATGGTCTTTCCGTCGGCGGGATATTCCAGAATTCTCGCGTCTCTATAACCATAGCTGCGCAGCTCGTCTCGAATATGCTCCGCTGCCTGACGAAACTGTTTGCTGGCGCGGGTGCGATGGTAGAGCGTCACCGTATCGAGATTACGCTTGGCGGCCTCGCCGGAGAGTTCCTGGGCAACCGCTTGCAAGGTCGGCTCGTCGATCAACTGACGCAATTCAGCGCTGGCAGGGAGTGAGAACAGTGCGGCCATGCCAATGGCTGCTGGCCCTGCAAAGGCGCCATAAAATTGTTTCAACATAAATACCCCACCTGTTTTGCCGCGCGATTTGTGCATCAAATCTACGAAGTCGCAGCGTTTCGTGTCACGAAGGGATTGGCAAGGCCGGGCGTGTCATTTTTTTGAAAACCTCAAGGGGCCTTGCATGTGCTTTCGTCCCTCAATCGGTTGTCAAGCCGTTGATTTCTCCACCAAATCTAGCCAAATTCGCCCGCAGGGTATATCGCCGGACCAGTTTCGGATGGCGAGGACGGATATAACCAGCCAAGTCTTATTTGGATTGGGCATTACAGGAAAAAGTGATGGGGCGGATTATCATCCTGGTTCTGGCGCTGACGGCGCTTTGGCTGCTTCTGTCGGGTTTTTTCGACAAGCCGCTATTACTCGGCTTTGGCGCCGCGAGCGTTTTGTTCGCCGCATGGTTTGCCCATCGCGCGCATATTCTCGATGATGAAAGCGTGCCCGGCGGAGTTTTCCCCGGGATTATTGGCTATTTAGTCTGGCTTGGCGGCGAGATTGGCAAGGCGAATATTATGGTCGCCCGGCAGGCGCTGGCAGTTGAGCCAAAACTCTCGCCGAAGTTATTTCTCGTCCCGAACCCGCCGCAGACCACTCTGGGTAAGGTGATATTCGCGAATTCCATAACCCTGACACCAGGTACGGTGACGATTGATCTTCGTGAGAATGAAATCCTGGTTCACGGTCTTACCGAAGAGCTGTCGGATGTCGCCGCGATCACTGACATGGGCAAACGGGTCGCCCGGATAGAGCGGAGGCGCAGCGACTGATGTTTGCCGTCGCCACCATCGCCATTATCGCCGCCATGGGATTAGCGTTGATCCGCGCCTTTGCCGGGCCGTCGCTTTATGATCGCGTGCTGGCGGGCAATTCCTTTGGCACCAAAACCGTATTGCTGATTGGGCTCATGGGGTTCATCACCGGGCGCCCGGACTTTCTTGATATAGCGCTGCTTTATGCGTTGATCAATTTCACCGGGACGCTGGCGATCTTGCGGTTTTTCTCTTATCGCACACCAAAGGCTGTGCCGTTGGAGCCATTTCCGGAATCAAAATCAGGTCCCGCATCAGAATTTGAGGAGCGGGCGAAATGATCGACATCGAATTTCTTCGCCTTCTTTTGTCCTGGGGATTGTTCGGGCTGGGCGGCGCTATGGTGGTGATTGGCGCGATTGGGCTCATTCGCTTTCCGGATTTTTTCACCCGACTGCATGCGGCGGGTGTCACCGATACCGCAGGGGCAGAGCTGATTATCCTCGCCATGATGCTGCAATCGCCCACATGGCTGCATGTGGTAAAGCTCGCTTTTATCGGCGTCTTTTTGTTCCTCACATCCCCTGTGGCGACCCACGCCATCGCCCATGCCGCCTGGCGGACCGGGTTCAAGCCCATGCAAGGGTCGGATCTGCGCTATGAGGGGGACGACAAATGAGTGAGTTCCAGGTGGAATTAACGCCGATCGTGTTTCTCGATCTGTCGCTGTTGACGATGCTGGTATTGACCGCAATTGCGATGCTCCGCTCACGGCATTTATTTGCAGTGGTGATGCTCTCCGGGATTTATTCGCTCCTGTCTGCGGCGTTTTTTGTCTCGCTCGACGCTGTTGATGTGGCCTTTACCGAGGCGGCTGTGGGCGCAGGGATATCAACGATCTTGATGCTCGGCGGCATGTTGCTGACAGCGCGCCGGGAAAAACCCAAAATTCCTGAACGTGCGCCGGTGGCGTTAGCGGTCGTCTTTGCGGCGGGCGCCGCGCTGATCTATGCAACCATCGATATGCCGGCTTTTGGCGATCCGAACTCCCCGGCGAACAGCTATGTCGGCCAGATGTATGTGGACGAAACCCCGAACGATATTGCGGTTCCGAACATCGTCACCGCAGTGCTGGCGAGCTATCGTGGATTTGATACGCTGGGCGAGATCATGGTGATTTTCACGGCCGGTGTTGCGGTCATGCTGCTGCTGGGCATTGGGTCAGAGCGCGGCGGGCGCAAAGTTAGTGATGTCATGCCGGCAAAAGAAGAGGATCAGTGATGGATCATTTGATTCTCAAAGGTGACGACAAAGCTGCTTTTTGCACCGATTATATTATTTTCGCTTTATGTGCAGTTTCACGGGGATTACGGCCCTGGCGGCGGATTTCAGGCGGGTATCATTTTCGCTGTTGCTTTCTTTCTCTACACATTTTGCTTTGGTCTGGAGAAGACCAAACAAGTGCTGCCGCAGCGTGCTCTGGTCATCGCTATGGTCATAGGTTTTATGTTTTACGCTGGCACCGGGGTTGTGACGATGTTACTCGGGGGGAATTTTCTGAGTTATGACGTGATTGATCCGCAATCGACCCATCACGCCGGTCAGCATTACGGGATTTTACTGGTGGAGTGGGGCGTCGGGATGACGGTCGCCTCCACCATGCTGACAATATTCTATCATTTTACGGGCCGCGAGCCTGACATCGATCAGGAAGATTGGTAGGCGCGCCCCATGGACAACTGGTTTGAATTCATCCTTGAACGGTATAACT
>JAADIH010000108.1 GCA_013151435.1 Alphaproteobacteria bacterium | reverse complement strand
GAAAGCCGGGATCCAGAACTACCATTGCCTGGATCCCGGCTTTCGCCGGGATGAGCGGGGTTTATGTATAGTAGTTCGGCTCTCTTTAACGGCGGAATGTCCCTAGCCTTGCGCCTTCACCGCCGCATCGACCAGCGCCAGGAACGCTTCAGGCTCGCGCACTTTTTCTATTTTCGCCGCGGAAATTGTCACGCCCCAGCCTTTAGCGATGGCCTGATAGCGCGGTGTGCGCCATTCGATCAGCCTTGCAAATCCCCAGCGGATAAAATCGTCCGGATTGACTTTATTTTCCGGCAAACCGGTCTCGCTTAAATAATCCGCCCAGACTTGCTGCAAAAAATCTTCGTTGTAATACATCGGCTTTGGCGCCTTATCGAAGCGGCTTTTCAGCGCCTCATTGTGTGCGTCATCACCCTCGAAATAAACCAACAGGCAAGTCTCCGACAGCGCCTTCAACACCGGGTCGTCCGCATCCTGCGGATTGGCGATTTCGCAGATAGACCCGCCAGTGTCGCAGATAAACCGCTCATAGCCGTAAATGTCGCGCGCCTTTTCAACAAACAGCGGCGTATCGCTCAGTGCACGGATTTCCGCATCGCGATGCTGGCGCTGGCGGCGCAGATATTCCGCAAAAGCGATACCGCCTTTGGCCGGGTCGCCGGGCTTGCCGAGGTAAGTCGATAGAGGGTCGAGATTGTCGAAAGTGATATTCGGCGAGATATAAATCGAATCGGAAAGCAAAAGCTCGCGAAGGAGCGGCACTTTGGTCGCCTCACGTTTGAAATTATCGACAATCGCCTCGCCCATATAGCGTGTGCCGATGCGGTAATCGACGGAGTAATGAAACCAGCCAGCTTGCGCGCGCAACATCGAGGCGATGCGGGTTTTGCCGACGCCCGACATGCCGAGAACTGCGATAGGCGTTCCTTGCCTGTAGTCAATCATCCGTCATGCTCGCATTTTGTCATGTGCTGACTTAACCTGAAACCAAGCCTAGCGCCAAGTGATTAACGAGGGTGGTGCGTTCGGCGTTTATGTCCGCTCGCGGGTTTTCAGGAACTGAACGCCGGGATTTTTGTCTTCCGCATAGCCGGCTTCCCATTGCGAGCGGGCGAGATAAACCGGTGCGCCATAACGGTCATGGGCGACGGCGCCCTGATTTTTGGCGACGAAAGTTTGGACATCGGCGTCGTTGTCGCCGCCGAGCCAGCGCACCGTTTCATAGCCGCAAACCTCCAGCGTCGCGGCCACGCCATATTCAGCTATGAGACGCGCCTCGATCACATCCAACTGTAGAGCGCCGACCACGCCGACATAAAAATCAGCGCCGAGCACTGGGGTGAACACCTGGCTGGCGCCCTCTTCGGCCAGCGCAATCATCGCCCGCTTCATCTGTTTGGCCTTCATCGGATCGTCAAGCCGCACCCGGCGGATGATCTCCGGCGCAAAGTCCGGCAGTCCGGTATATTGAAGCCCGTCGCGCTCGCTCAACGTGTCGCCAACGCCGAGCGCGCCATGGTTGGGGATGCCGACAATATCGCCGGCGACCGCTTCCTCCGCAAGCTGACGGTCCTGGGCCATAAAAAAAATCGGCGCATTGATGGCGAGCGCTTTCGCGGTGCGGGTGACTTTCAGCTTCATGCCGCGCTTGAAGCGACCGGAACATATCCGCACAAAAGCGATGCGGTCGCGATGGTTGGGGTCCATATTCGCCTGGACCTTAAACACGAAACCCGAAACCGCATCGTCATCGGGCAAGATTTGTTCTGCGCCAGCCTGTTGCGGTCCCGGCGGCGGCGCGAATTTGCCGATATCGCGCAGCAATTCGGCGACGGTAAACTCCTTCAGCGCCGAGCCGAAATAGACCGGCGTCAGCGTGCCCTCGCGGAACGCTTTCAGGTCAAACGGCGCATAGCCCTCGCGCGCCAGTTCCATCGCTTCGCGCGCATCCGCGACGTCGTCAACGCCGATTAATTCGTCAAGACGGGGATCATCGGGGTTATCAAGCTCTATCGTCTTCCCGAATGCGCCGCTGACATCGCCGTCCGCCGGCAACAGCACCCGGTCATGGGCCAAGTCATAACAGCCTTTGAACTGTCCGCCGGTCCCCAGCGGCCACACGCGTGGACAAACATCAAGCGCCAGTTGGTCGGCAACCTCGTCGAGAAGCTCAAACAGATCGCGGCCCTCGCGGTCGACTTTGTTGATATAGGTGATGATCGGAATATCGCGCAGGCGGCAAACCTCAAACAGTTTTCGCGTCTGGGTTTCAATGCCCTTGGCCGCATCGATCACCATGATCGCGGAATCAACCGCGGTGAGCGTGCGATAGGTGTCCTCGGAGAAATCTTCATGGCCCGGCGTGTCGAGCAGATTAAAGATTGCGCCGTCATGTTCAAAAGTCATCGCCGACGTCGTCACCGAAATGCCGCGCTTTTGTTCAATCGCCAGCCAGTCGGAGCGCGCGCGGCGGCGGTCGCCCTTGGCCTTAACCTCGCCGGCAAGCCGGATCGCGCCAGAGGCAAGCAACAGCTTCTCGGTCAGCGTGGTTTTGCCGGCGTCGGGATGCGAGATAATCGCGAAGGTGCGGCGGTTGAGATAAGCGTCGGTCATAACGGATGTAAGGTGGCTTCGCGCGCTCTTCGGGCGCCGGGCCGCGCACGTCAAGCCTATTAAGGCAGAGGCCGCCAAGGCTCGGGTCTGAATGCATATATTCGACCCTATTGACCGCCACGTTGCTCGAAATTCTGAGTAGCGCCCGGTCCAGCCTTATCATGCGCTCGATAAAGGCTTGGCTGGTTGAATAAACACTGGAAGGGCGGCAGCAGTGAGGGTGAGTTCAAAAACCACCAGGTGCGAACCATCTGCTCAAACCAGCATTTGACACAAGCGCAATCCCAATCTATCGCACACACCCTCAAGCCCAGGTGGCGGAATTGGTAGACGCGCTGCGTTCAGGTCGCAGTGGCCGCAAGGTCGTGGAAGTTCGAGTCTTCTCCTGGGCACCAGAACATTATCCTATAGCGTTCGTTGAAATATAATAACATAAACAATACAGCTACTTACCTGCAATTCGGCGCTTCGCAAGTGCGGTAATGTCCGGCATGATGTGTTGGTATCCAGCTAAAATGTTGGTATATTTGTTGGTATTTGCGGGTTGATGATCCTATCTGTTAGGGGCGGTACCAACGGAAATACCAACAATGCCTCTCACAGATATTCAAGTTCGCAGCCTGAAGCCGGCAGCCAAGCCCTTTCGAAAGAGCGATGGCGGCGGGCTATTTGTTGAAGTCAGACCTAATGGCTCGAAGTTGTGGCGGATGGCCTATCGCCATGGTGGAAAGCAAAAGCTGCTTTCCTTTGGAGCGTATCCCGATACCACCCTCGCCAAGGCCCGAGCTAAACGCCAGCAAGCCAAAATCCTGCTCGCTGACGGGCTCGATCCAATGGCTAGTGCAAAGGCCGAGCAAGAACAGCAAAGAGCCCTGAGCGAGCACACATTCGGCAAAATCTCAGACGAGCTTGTCGCCAAAGGCGAAAAGGAAGGGCTGGCCGCAAGAACAATCGAAAAGAAGCGGTGGGTGCTGAGCATGGCGAAAGCCGATCTCGGTAACCTACCGATTGAATCTATCACTGCTGCTGAAGTGCTAGCCGTTCTTCGCAAGGTGGAGGCGAAAGGGAACTACGAGACGGCGAAGCGAATGCGCTCAATCATTGGGCAGGTATTCCGTTACGCCGTCGCCACCGCGCGCGCCTCGAATGACCCGACATTCGGGCTTCGTGGCGCCCTGATTACCCCAAAAACCGTGCACTTGTCGGCGCTGACGGATTGGGAAGATTTTGCCGGATTGATTAGGGCGGTCTGGGGCTATCAGTCTGGCGCACCGGAAACGCGCACCGCCCTGAAGCTGATGGCGCTTTTATATCCCCGCCCTGGCGAGTTGAGGCAAGCCAAATGGAATGAATTTGATCTCGACGCCGCGACCTGGAGTATTCCCAAAGAGCGCATGAAAATGCGCCGCCCTCATATCAAACCACTACCCGCACAAGCCATCGATTTGCTCAAGGAATTGCGGCTCGTGAATCCCGCTGGCGATCTGGTGTTCCCGTCAGCATGGGCGAATAATAAGCCAATTAGCGACAACACTATGAACACGGCATTGCGCCGGATGGGTTTCACTAAAGAAGAATGTACATCACACGGATTTCGCGCCAGCGCCTCCAGCCTGCTGAATGAAAGCGGCAAGTGGTCGCCTGACGCCATCGAAGCCGAACTTGCCCATGTCGGCGCGGACGAAATCCGCCGCGCCTACCACCGCGCCACCTATTGGGAGGAACGTGTGAAGATGGCGCAGTGGTGGGCTGATAAAGTCGAAAGCGCGTGGAAAAGTAATCAAACCACATAGGATGAAATAGGACGCAATCGTATCTATATTTCAGCTCTGTAATTTCGGAGCCAATATGGAAAGCATCGATTTTTGGAAGCTTTGCGATCAACTAACCATTGAGCATGCTGCGCTTTTAGTCGCCGGGCATAACCCCTCTGATCATTTTGGCGTTGAACACCGAAATATCGGCAAACAGCCCGATGGGTATGATGGTGCCAAGCATGCCATTATTTCCGGGCTCAGAAAGGAAACGATTGACGGCAAGTTTGCTTACGATCAGCCATACAACGATGATGGAGAGCCTTACGTAAACGTTCAGCAGTCGTTCGTTGATGTTGATAGCCTTAAGGCATGGCTCACTTCAAAGAATGTCACTAGACATTTTTTCTTTTTTCCCGAATCCAATGTCAGTGAATATCTGGATAAGGGGCACACAAGGTATTCGGCAAAACTTGCTGCGGCCGTTACTGCCTGGAATTGGTTAGACGATAAATCAAAGCTCGAAGGCAAAACACCGAAGCAAGCCGTTCAAAAATGGCTCCGAAAACACGCTGCCGAATATGGAATCTGTGACGACGACGGAAAGCCCAACGAATCAGTTGTCGCTAGCATTTCCCAGATCGTGAATTGGCAGACGAAAGGAGGCGCGCCGCGCACTCCATCAAAAGAGAGCACAGAAGAAAAGCCCATCGACTTGAAGGTTCAAATGTCCGTACAGGATCGTTCAAAGGAAACGGCCAACGGTTGGCCCTACGAAATGGACGACGATATACCATTCTAACGCTCTGAAATTACTGCTTGAATAATCGCGACGGCCCGATTGTATGGTATGTTCCCCGGTATCCTGCTGCATAATGTGATCTTTTTCATCGCAGGTTATTTGCGATCTATAGCCTATCTTCATCACCGATTTTTCTAAATTTCTTATGCGACGCAACCAACCGGAGTCGCATAATGATCAACGCAGCTACACTACCTCACACCGGCTTTGTACGCCTTAAACATATCCTTGCCCCTGACGGGCCTATCCCCGTGTCTAAATCCACCTGGTGGGCGGGTGTGAAGGATGGGCGTTTTCCAAAACCGCTCAAGCTCGGCGCCCGCGTGACTGTGTGGCGGGCGGAAGAAATCCACGCGCTCATCGCCAACGGTGTTCCCGGCGATGGCGCGTAAGCTGAACGGCCGGTCTATCAGTATTCATCGCAGCTACCCCGCCAAAGACATTGCCGACGCCCTTCGCGTTCATAAGGGCACTGTGTTGCGGTGGATTAGAAACGGCGATTTGAAGCCCATCGATGATGGCAGGCCAATTCTTGTCCAAGGCAAAACACTCCGCGCTTATCTGGAATGGCGTAAGCCGAAAAAACAGAAATGCGCAACAGACGAGTGGTATTGTTTGAAGTGTCGCGAGCCGCGCCATGCCGCCTTCGAGGAAGGCGAGATCGTGTCAGCCAATCGCCGAACTTGCAACGTCCGGGCGCTTTGCTGCTGGTGCGCAACCGTGATGCATAAGCGGTTTTCAATACCAACCCTCTCGGACCTTACCGCGTCTGTACGCCTTTCGGCTCAACATCACCTCAAACACCTAATTGAATGAAAACACCCCTGCCTAAGTGTTCACTATAACGAGGAGCTAAAAGCGTGGCGAAGTTTCATGCGAAGAACGAGCGTATTAAGAAAAAATATTTGACCTGGCTAGAAGACGCGAGACGCAAGGACGTGAAGACGACGACGCAGGTTGCCGCTGCGATTTCCCTGTTTGAGCGGTCAACGCGCCACCGCGACTTTGCCGCCTTTCACTTCGAGCAGGCGCGCAAATTCAAGAGTGATCTGGAAGCCGCCAAGAATGAACGTACCGGCAAGCCGTTATCCCAGGCGACGATCCGCGCGCGCCTCAACATGGTCAAAGCCTTCTTTGAATGGTTGTCAGACCAACCCGGCTACAAAAGCAAAGTTGACTTTACCGACGTTGCATATTTCAGCCCGTCGGCAAAACAAGACCGCATCGCCAGAGCTGTTCGCGAGACGCCAGTCCCGACGATTGATCAAATCCGGCATGTCGTCTCCACCGCGTCGGGCCAATCTGCGGTGGAGAAAAGAGATCGCGCTCTTATAGCCTTTACGTTGCTAACAGGCATGCGCGACGCCGCAATCGCTTCACTGCCATTAGGAAACGTGAACCTAGCCCGCCGCGAAGTGTTTCAAGATGCGCGTGTGGTCGAAACAAAAAACTCAAAAACCATGACCACATTTTTCTTTCCCGTTGGTGATGAATTTGTCCAGATTGTTGAAGGCTGGGTTGGCTTTTTGAAAACAGAGTTGCTGTATGCAGAAACGGACCCGCTTTTTCCACAAACCGCCATTCGCCCGAATGATGACGGCGCCTTTGCCGTTACTGGCCTGAAACGTGCCTACTGGCGAGACGCAACGGCGATACGCCGAATTTTCCGGGAACGGTTTGAAGCGGCAGGATTGCCCTATTTCCGCCCGCACAGTTTCCGCAAGACGCTGGCGCGTCTAGCCTATAACCTCAACCTGAACTTGAAAGAGGCGAAAGCGTGGAGCCAAAACCTTGGCCACGAAAAGCCAATGACCACTTGGACTAGCTACGGTAAGATAGACGATTGCCAGACTGGGGAAATCATGGCCGGGCTCGCCAAGGGTCACAATCCGGCGAGCGAATCGGTGCCGCCCGAAGCCCTTGCATGGATGATGCGCCAGATTGGGGGCAGGCGATGAACAAGGGGGAGTAGCATCAAATACTCTGCGGTCGCTTCTCTAGCGGACATTTGCGCCCTACAACCGGCTTGGCCGATTTGTTTCATCACTATAGGTTCATTGAATGCGTTATTCAGGCCATGATCTGGGATAGAACTCAGCTTACCAAAAGCGGTGGATTGCAAAGAAAGTTTAAGGGAAGCATGGCGTGAATGCCGTTGAAATCGAAGAAGCCATTTCCGCACTCGCTGAGCAGTCTTTTGATGCTCAGGAGTTCCCGTTCGCGTTCCTTGAAGCGTTCGGCAACAAGACGGCGACGATCAAACGGCTTCGCAGCGGCGTATCGAACAAGTCCGATCTGGGCGGCATTCTTCAGACCAACAACATCCACATTGTGGTTTGTTCTGAAGGCGAGGTTTCGCAAACCCTGGCGGCGCTAAAAGTCAGCCCTGCGACGACGAAAGCCAAGGCGAAATTCATCCTCGCAACGGATGGCCAGATGCTTGAAGCGGAAGACCTGACATCCGACGACCCACCGATCGCGTGTGCATATAAGGACTTCCCCGATCATTTCGGGTTCTTCCTGCCGCTCGCGGGTATCACCACCGTTAAGCAAATCCGCGAAAGCTCTTTCGATATCAAAGCGACCGGGCGCCTGAACCGGCTCTATGTCGAGCTGCTGAAAGATAACTCCGATTGGGGTACAGCCGATCGCCGCCCCGACATGAATCACTTCATGGCGCGCCTTATCTTTTTATTCTTTGCTGAAGACACCGACATTCTGAACGGCGAAAACCTGTTCACCGCCACCATAGAGCAGATGAGCGCGCGCGATAGCTCAAACACCCATGAAGTAATAAGCGAACTTTTTCGCGCCATGAACACGCAAACCAAGGATCGAGCAACGGCGAAACTGCCGCGTTGGGCGGATGTGTTCCCTTATGTGAATGGCGGGCTTTTCTCCGGCTCGTTGGACGTCCCGCGCTTTTCGAAGATTGCGCGTTCCTATCTTCTCCACATCGGCAGCCTCGACTGGACGAAGATCAACCCCGACATCTTCGGTTCGATGATCCAGGCCGTGGCGGATGATGAAGAACGCGGCGCGCTTGGCATGCACTATACGAGCGTGCCGAACATCCTGAAGGTCCTCAATCCACTGTTCCTTGATGACTTGCGCGAAAAGCTGGAAGAGGCGGGAGATAATTCCCGCAAGCTGCTAAACTTGCGCAACCGTATTGCCAAAATCAGGGTTTTCGATCCTGCTTGCGGATCGGGCAATTTTCTCGTGATTGCCTACAAGGAATTGCGGGCCATCGAGGCTGAGATCAACAGGCGACGTGGCGAGGACGACCGCCGCACGGAAATTCCGTTGACCAATTATCGGGGGGTCGAGCTGCGAGACTTTCCTGCCGAGATTGCGCGGCTGGCGCTGATCATCGCCGAGTATCAGTGTGACGTGACCTATCGCGGCCAGAAGGAAGCCCTGGCGGAATTCCTGCCGCTCGACGCAATGAACTGGATCACTTGTGGCAATGCATTGCGGCTCGACTGGCTAAGCATCTGCCCGCCCACCGGGATGGGCGTGAAACATCATGCCGATGACCTATTCCACTCTCCCCTTGAGCAGGCTCAGATCGATTTCGAGAACGAAGGGGGAGAAACTTACGTTTGCGGTAATCCGCCGTATAAGGGATCAAGAGAACAAACCGATGAGCAAAAAAGCGATCTGAAAAACCTCTTTAAAGGGCGAGTTACTGGCTGGAAGTCCTTAGACTACGTTTGCGGTTGGTTCATCAAGGCCGCTGACTTCGGTCAAGCCACTGAGGCCGCGACAGCATTTGTGTCAACTAACTCGATTTGCCAAGGGCAACATGTGCCAACACTCTGGCCGCTGATATATTCAACCAATCATCAGATTTTTTTTGCACATACTAGTTTTAAGTGGAGTAATCTAGCGAGTCACAACGCAGGCGTTACTGTGGTTGTCGTTGGGATTGCGTCTCACTCTTCCAAAGACCGGACAATCTTCTCGCTAGGCGATGATGGAGCTTTCATCTCAAAGAAGGTTTCAAACATAAACGCCTACTTGGTAGAAGGATCGGATTTCTTCGTTGAGAAGCGCTCGACTCCTCTGGCTGCGCTCTCCGAAATGAAGTACGGAAACTATCCGGGCGATGGAAACCATTTGACCTTAAAAGGGTTTGAGCGGTCTGCTCTCCTCCAAAAACGACCAGATCTTATTCCTTTGATTAGGCCAGTGTATGGGGCGCAAGAATTTATTAAAGGATTGACTAGGTTCTGTATTTGGATCGATGACGATATGTTGTCGTTGGCGCAGAGCGAGGCTGAAATTTCTGACAGAATAGTGGCGGTGAGAAAAGTGCGAACAGCTAGTCGCGATAAATCACTGAACAAGTTGGCGATCCGACCGCATCAGTATCGTGATAGAAACGTAGCAATAAACCATCTTGTGCTGGTGCCAACTATATCATCTGAGCAACGATATTATATTCCTACTGACCTGAAAGGTGCTGATGCTTTAACAACCAATCAGGCATTTGCGCTCTACGATGCCCCCCTCTGGAACATGGCGCTCATCGCTTCCCGTATCCATCTGGTCTGGATCGGTACAGTGTGTGGGAAAATGAAAACGGACTTCCGCTATTCCAACACAATGGGCTGGAACACCTTTCCCGTCCTGAGGCTCACCGAAAAAAATAGGGCTGACCTGACCCGCTGTGCGGAAGACATTATTTTGGCCCGCGAGGCACATTTCCCCGCTACCATCGCTGATCTTTATAACCCTGAGAAGATGCCCGCCGACCTGCGCGCTGCACATGACCGCAACGATGAAGTGCTTGAACGTATCTATATCGGTCGCCGCTTTAAGAACGACACCGAACGGCTGGAAAAGCTTTTCGAACTTTATACAAAAATGACTGAGGCGGAGAAGAAGCCAAAGCGTGAAAAGGCCAAGTCATGACCCGGTTATTCAGTATTGATCAAAACAGGCTTGTCGAAACACGGCGCAAACCGCTCGATTTTGAAGCGACGATTGAAGGCTGGGTTGTCGATGATCTTAGTCTCATTGGAGTCGATGGCGTCATTATTGGGCAACAGGTCGAAACCGATCACGGCAAGAGAATTGATATCCTCGCACTCGATCAGGACGGAAATCTGATCATTGTGGAGTTGAAACGTGACCGAAGCCCTCGCGATATCGTCGCGCAAATCCTTGATTATGCGTCGTGGGTTTGCCGTCTCACCACGAACGAGGTTCATGAATTGGCCCAAGCAAAGATTGGGCGCTCGCTGTCTGAAGTCTATCGCAACAAGTTTGACAAGAGCCTGCCTGAAACACTCAATGCGACCCATCAGATGATCGTCGTTGCAAGCGAAGTTGACGAAGCCACAAAGCGAATCATCGAATACCTTTCCGAAGAGCATAGCGTGGGGATTAATGCGTCTTTCTTCAACGTCTTTGAGCAGGATGGAAAGGAATGGCTAACAACGGAAGCGCTTCTGGAACAGGCGGAAGTAACGGATCGCGCTACAAGGAAAACACGCGGACCGTGGACCGGGTATTATTACGTCACCGGCGGGACGGAAGAAATGCGCCCATGGGAAGATATGCGCCAGCACGGTTTCATAACGGCAAGCGGCGGTAAGTGGTACACGGATGGGTTGTCCCGGCTGTCAGGGGGCGATGAAATTTTCTATTACCAAGTCAATAATGGCTATCTTGGCTATGGGGTCGTGAAGAGTGAACGCCAACCCGCCAGTGAGTTTACGTTAAAAGACGGGCGCAAGTTGACGACGGTTTTGCCAAAGCCATATCTAATAGACAATCCCGGCGACCCGGACAGGCGGGCCTACGCCGTGGGAATTGATTGGAAGAATACTTTTGATCGGACCGAAGCAAAAACATTCCAGGGAATTTTCGCAAACCAGAACACAGCCTGCAAACTTTATAGCCAAGAAACTGTCGATTTCCTGATCGATGCATTTGGCGTTATAAAATAAGGGGAAGCTATGGCCGAACAAAAACCGGTCCCATCTGTCACCGTTACGTATTCACAAACTGGCGCCTCGACCAAGTCGAATGAGCTGGGGATGCGGGCGATGCAGGAGCGCGCCTATGAGAAGAGGGGCGAGCAGTATCTTCTGATCAAGTCACCGCCTGCCTCAGGCAAGAGCCGCGCGCTGATGTTCATCGCGCTCGATAAGCTGCACAATCAGGGGCTCAAACAGGCGATTGTCACGGTGCCGGAGAAGTCGATCGGGTCGAGCTTTAATGATGAGCCGTTGAGCGAGTTTGGATTTTGGACTGACTGGACCGTGCGGCCCAAATGGAACTTGTGCAACGCGCCTGGCACAGATGGCAGCAAGGCCGACTCGGTAGGCGCATTCCTGAAAAGCGACGATCAGGTATTGGTTTGCCCACATGCCACCTTTCGGAACGCTGTAGAAAAATTCGGAATAGAGGCGTTCGATGACAGACTAATCGCTGTGGATGAATTTCACCACGTCTCGGCGAACCCCGGCAACAAGCTCGGCCAGCATCTTGGTGCGCTGATCGCCCGCGACAAGGTTCATTTGGTGGCCATGACGGGATCTTATTTCCGGGGCGATGCGGAAGACGTGCTTAACCCACATGATGAAGCGAAGTTCGATACAGTCACGTACACCTATTATGAGCAGCTCAACGGTTACAAGTATTTGAAGACGCTTGATATTGGGTATTTCTTCTATAGCGGTCCGTATGCCGACGACATCCTTAGCGTGCTTGATCCGAATGAAAAGACGATCATTCATATTCCGAACGTGAATTCGCGCGAGAGCACGAAGGACAAACACAAGGAAGTGGAGCATATCATCGATGCTCTGGGGGAATGGCAGGGCGCCGATCCGAAGACTGGCTTCCAGCTTGTGAAGTCGCCTGATGGACGTGTACTGAAGATTGCTGATCTGGTAGATGACGCCGCTGGGCAGCAAGCGCGAATACAATCCAGTCTTCGCGATCCCATAATGAAGACCGATCGCGATTACGTGGACATCATCATTGCACTGGGCATGGCCAAAGAAGGCTTTGACTGGATTTGGTGCGAACACGCCTTGACGGTCGGATACCGGGCCAGCCTGACCGAGATTGTTCAAATAATCGGACGTGCAACGCGGGATGCGAAGGGCAAAACCCGCGCACGCTTCACAAACCTGATCGCCGAGCCGGATGCTTCCAAAGAAGCTGTTACCGAAGCTGTTAACGACACATTGAAGGCAATCGCCGCGAGCTTGCTGATGGAGCAGGTTCTTGCGCCGCGCTTTAATTTTACACCGAAAACCCCGCAGAGCGGACCGATAGAAGGCTTCGACTATGGCGAAGGCGGCTACGATCCGAAGAAGTCCAATGTCGGGTTCAACGAAGAAAGCGGGCAGTTCCAGATTGAGATCAAGGGCCTTGCAGAACCTAAGTCCAAAGAGGCCGAACGCATCTGCAAGGAGGACTTAAACGAGGTTATCACGGCGTTCGTTCAGGATAAGCAGGCGCTTGAGCGCGGCCTGTTTGATGGTGAGCATGCCGGTGGTGAAACACTCGCCGAGGAACTTACCCAGGTGCGCATGGGTAAGATCGTCAAGGACAAGTTTCCCGAGCTTGACGACGAGGATCAAGAAGCCGTTCGGCAACATGCGGTCGCCGCGCTCAACTTGACACAGAAGGCGAAGGGAATCGCTGTTGGCGGAGACAATCAGGAGAAAGGCAGCACGGCGCTTATAGATGGCGTTCGTAAGTACGCGATGGATGTCCGCGAACTCGATATCGACCTGATTGATCGTATCAATCCTTTCGGGGAGGCCTACGCCATTCTCGCGAAGACTATGAACGAAGAGAGTCTGAAACAGGTTGCAGCTATCATCTCCGGCAAGCGCGTCAACCTAACCCCAGAAGAAGCGCGCGACCTCACAAAGCGGGCAGTGAAGTTCAAAAAGGAGCGCGGGCGGCTTCCCTCAATCACCTCTCCCGACGCCTGGGAAAAGAAGATGGCCGAAGGCGTCGCATTCCTTGCTCGCATGAAAGCAGAGGCAGCGGATGGTTAAGCAGTTCACAGAAGAAGATGACGCCCTTCTCGCCGAACTTGGTGTTGAGATTGAGACCAAAAAGGCCCCCAGCCGCACGCCGCGCGAAGAGCGCATCATCGCGGGCTTTGAAGAAATTCAACGCTTTTTTGAAGAGCACGGGCGCACTCCGCAGCATGGTGAAGATTGTGATATTTTCGAGCGACTCTATGCAACGCGGCTTGATAGAATCCGTGAACTTGAAGAATGCCGGTCTCTTGTACAGCCGCTGGATCATCAGGGGCTTCTCGATAATAGCGATGGCTCAGCGTCGCCCGAGCTGGATGCTCTAGATGATGAGGCACTTCTTGCGGAGCTTGGCGTCGAGCTAGAAACCGTAGACATCACCGAGCTAAAGCATGTTCGATCGAGCGCTGAAAAACGCGCCGCTGAAGAGGTCGCGAACCGAGAACCGTGCAAAGACTTTGATAAGTTCAAGCCTTTGTTCGAGCAGGTTCAACAGGAACTCAACGACAAGATCAGGGAATCGCGCCCTTTCAAGCGTGACACAGATATTTTACCGGGGCAATTCTTCATCCTCGGAGGCCAAAAAGCCTATGTACACAGCGTTGGAAAAGAATTTCTGACGCCTGAAGGGCGCACCAATCGGCGCATGCGCGTGATTTTTGATAATGGCGTTGAGGCGAATGCGCTGATGCGCTCTTTTCAGCGCGCGTTGTATAAAAAGGAGAATACCGGCCGCAGAATCACGGAGCCATCTGCCGGGCCTTTGTTTGGAAACACTGCAAGCGAAGATGATCAAGAAAGCGGAACGATTTATGTGCTTCGCAGTCAATCTGATCACCCGGTCGTCGCTGAAAACCGTGAAGTTCTGCACAAGATTGGTGTTACAGGCGGCAAAGTTGAACGTCGGATTGCGAATGCAAAACTCGACCCTACGTTTTTGATGGCGGATGTCGAGATCGTCGCAACATACGAACTCTACAATATAAACCGAATCAAGCTGGAAGGCCTCTTTCACCGCTTCTTTGCAACTGCCCGCCTCGACCTTGAAATCCCTGATCGCTTCGGCCGAAAAGTACGTCCGCAGGAATGGTATCTTGTTCCTTTGTCTGTGATTGATGATGTTGTTAAGGCGATACAAAATAATTCCATTGATCGCATTCGTTACTCGCGTGAGACTGCATCGCTTATCGCGGACGAACAAAATTAATTCCGATAAATATCAATAGGATGTAATTTTGTTGGTACTATTGTTGGTACTAACCAAAATCAAAGTCAGTTCTTTAAATTAATTCAATAGTATAGCGCGGCAATTCGACGCCTCTCCTGGCACCATTGGCTATCCATTGACATTTTTAGGCGTCTAAAACTACAATAATTTCAGCAGTTTGGGCGAGTGGCCCGTTCAGGGCCGTCCACCCGAATCCAGCAGATACCTGCACATTTGCAGGTACTTTTGCGGGTATTTCGGAGTGAGTCCCAAGCGGAATTAATGCGAGTCCTAGTTCGGTACCCGAGCGCCGTTACGGCCCTTAAACGGGCAACAGCAATATTCTCGCCTATTTCGAACTCTTGCGCCAAGACACCGCATATCCGCGTGCAGATAAAGCATCGCCAGGACAAAGCCACAAACGCTGAAATTGCAAGCCTTCAGGGAAACATCAATCCGGCGCGCGAAATTGGTTTGTTTCTTCTGGCGGCTTCACAAAAGAGCTGATCGTCAGATGCAAAAGGGCCGGGGTCACATGGAATTGATCGATCTGGATAAGCTTATGGATTTATGGGTCGAGTATTATCCAAAACTAGATGACGAAGATCGCGCTTTGTCGCCACTTCGAGCCGTTCATTTTCTTGCACCGGAAAAAATAACGGTGTCAATTCTCCGCTCCCCGAATTGCCTACATTGAGGCAGGGCGAATCAGATCGGATAGTGACCGTCCTGGGTGTCAATCGTGATCCAGCGGAGTTCTGTGAAGCTGTCTATTCCTGGTTTGCCGCCGAAGCGGCCATAGCCTGACGCACCAACACCGCCAAATGGCATTTGCGCCTCGTCATGCACAGTGGCGCCGTTGATGTGACACATGCCGGACTTTATCTGGCGTGCTAAAGTCAAACCGTGCGCCACATCACGCGTAAAAATTGATGCTGAAAGGCCATATTCTGTGTCATTTGCGAGACGTATTGCATCGGCAACATCCTTTGCCCGGATAATGCCTACAACTGGGCCAAAACTTTCCTCACTGTAGAGCTTCATGGCGCTCGTTACGTTGTCGATGACGACTGCAGGCATGATCACGCTATTGCTGCGTTCACCGACAAGAAGGGTCCCGCCTTTTTCTAATGCATCATCGATCAGCAAGTTTACATGGGAAACGGTTTTCTTGTTAAAAACAGCGCCTAGTTGAGCCTCGCCCTGGCTTGGATCGCCAGCAATAAGGGGCTCGATTTTTTTAGTAAACTTCGTGGTAAATTCGTCGGCAATGGCGTCGGTAACAATAATCCGTTCTGTAGACATACAAATTTGACCGGAATTCATGAAAGCGCCGAACGCGGCCGCCTTCACCGCTTCTTCTATGTTGGCGTCGTCTAGTACAATCAGCGGCGCCTTACCTCCCAGTTCCAATAGGCAGGGCTTCAAATGGCTCGCCGCTCTTTTGGCAATGATCTTCCCCACTTGCGTTGAGCCGGTAAAGTTGATGCGCTTTATCGCTGGATTATCAATCAAGGCGCCGACGATTTCTGACGCATCATCTGGCGCGTTTGTCACTATGTTCACGACACCGTCTGGGAAACCTGCCTCTTGGAACGCTTCAACGATAAGTTCATGAGTGCGCGGGCATGCCTCGGAAGCTTTCAAGATAACGCAGTTTCCGCAGGCCAAAGCTGTCGCAATGGCGCGAACGCCCAAAATTATTGGCGCATTCCACGGTGCAATAGCTAAAATTACGCCAACAGGCTCCCGAAATGTCATTGCAATACATCCGGGTTTGTCGGAGGGAATGACTTCGCCTTGAATGTGAGTGGTAAGGGACGCCGCTTCTCGCACCATGCTGGCCGCGAGTTGTAAATTGAACATAGCCCAGCCCGGGGTTGCGCCAATTTCATCAACCATGGCTTTGATAAACGCATCCTGTCTCGCCTCAAGCGCCTGCGAGGCTTTCATCAAGATTGCACGGCGAGCATTAGGGCCGGTTGCCGCCCAAGCTGGGAAACCTGCCGCTGCTCTCGCTGAAATAGATGAAACATCAGAGGTCGTCATGGCGCGCGCGCGGCTTGCAACTGCGCCCGTAACGGGGTTGGTGCATTCAAATTCCATAATCTACTTATCTCTCAGGTTAGCTTTTGTTATATGGCGGGCTGGCGTTTGTCGGCGAGTTGAAAGATCGGCAGGCAAAAAGCGAACAATGTCAGAGCGAACATGGCGACACTCACTAAAACCACATTATTATATCCAGTGGAGCTTACTACCATTGCTGCAATGGACGGTCCGATTGCTAATCCCAGCATTTGTGCAGCGACTGCAAATTTTATGATTTCTGCCGAGGAATCGAAAAGTGCAAGCAAGGCATAAGAAAATGGATGAAAGAAGTTATAGGAAAAATTGAACAAACACACGGCGATAATGTATAAAGCGAAACTCGGGTGGCCGAACAAAGTAGCAAGCGAAACAACGCAAAGGATCAAGACCATCAAGGTTGGCTTAAAACGGCCGAAGCGGTTTCCGATTATTGCAGCAGACAGGGCGCCGCCGGCGCCAATGATTTGAGACCCGGTCAGAGCGAAAGCAACGCTCTGTTCTGAGGCTCCCGTTTGCGACCCAATCAGAGCCAAATAAGTCCATATGACGCCGACGCCGGTAAAAAATATCAGTACACCAATAATAGACAGGCTTTTGCTGAGGCCGGATAGGCGAAGCTCAACCGTTGTATTGGCCAAGGCTGACTGAGATATGGACTGAGGTAAGCGTCGCACCAATGGGAGCGCTGCCAAATACATAAAGGTAAATATCCAAAGCATTCCGTTAACGCCAAAGGTGCTCAAAATTGTCGGCATCAGCGCAAGCGTCACGGCGCCAAACAGCAACACCCACATAACAAGATGACCGAAATTTCTGTCTGGATTGGATGTTTTTCCGATAATGATAAACCCTAATGAAATAAGCGCACCCGACCCGATACCAACGGCTAAACGGGCGAGAGAGAAAGCTTCAAAGCTGTGAAAGATGGATGATAAAAGATTGCCGATGATCATTATGACTAGGGCAGCGCGAAAAATGAAATGATAGTTGATGCGCCCCGCTAAGGCAGTCATGACAATGGTTGTCAATGCGATTCCCCACATTTCAATTGCAGCGACCGCTCCGGCTTGTTGTTCGCTAAACCCCAAATAAGTAACAAAGGCCTGAACCAGACCGGGCTGTACAATAAACACAGCAGGGCCAACAACGCTCATATAGATAGCAACGCCGACAAACGATTCGTTGTGCGCTTTAGGTCTATCCATAAAAACCGCTTACCCGCCGACTACTGAGATCATGAATTCTACAATGCTCAAGCTACTAATTCCAAATAGGCTGAAAATTGCTCGAGACATTGCTCGATCTGCTCGAAAAGAAAATCTATCTGTTCGATATTGATGATTAGGGGAGGGGCGATGACAACCGTTGAACCAATTGGCCTGACAATAATGCCGCGCTCGAACCCTAGGGTGCGAAAATGTTCACACACTTGGTTAGCATTGGCTATGGGCGAGAGGTCTTTACGATTTTCGACCAGCTCAAACGCCCCGATTAGTCCGCAGCTACGCACTTCGCCAACTCTGTTATGCTCTTTTATGGCCTGCAGTTTTCGAGCAAAATATGGCGCCAAGTCCGTCCTTACATTATCAATCACACCATCACTGAGGATACGAATGTTTTCCAACGCAACCGCGCAAGCGACCGGGTGGCCAGAATAGGTGAAACCGTGATGGAATTCGCCGCCTTTATCGATTAGGGTGTTTGCTATCTTCTCTTGGATCATAACTGCAGAGAGCGGCATGTACCCGGATGTTATTCCCTTCGCCAGGCACATCAAGTCCGGTGAAATTGATCCGAACTTGTCGCTTGCAAACCAATGTCCCGTGCGGCCAAACCCAGTTATGACTTCGTCTGCGACCAAGAGCACATCGTGGCGATCACATATTTTTCTCACCTCTTGAAGATAGTTCTTCGGCGGAATTTTCCCGCCGCCCGCGCCTTGGATTGGCTCAATGAAAAATGCAGCGACAGTATCGGCCCCTAGACGTAAAATCTCATCTTCCAACCAACTTGCAGCAAGCTGACCGAATTCTTCTTCTTCCATCTCTTGTCCGTATTCGAACTTGTACGGAGCTTTAATGTGGGAAACACCGGGTATCGATGCGGCTTGCTCATGCATATATGGCATGCCGGACAAGGCGCCTGACGCGACGGTGCTGCCATGGTAGGCGTGGTCGCAACAGATTACGTTCTGACGTTGCGGCTGCCCTTCTAATTGCCAATAACGTCGAGCTATCCTTAATGCAGTATCATTTGCCTCCGATCCTGATGTTGCGAAAAAAACGTGGCTGAGGCCATCGGGCGTTATTTCTACAAGCTTTTGCGCGAGCTTTACGGCCGGTATATTTGTTCCATTGAAGAAGCTTGACGCATAGGACAGTTCCAAAATCTGATCGGCAGCTGCGCGAGAAAGCTCCTCGCGACCATAACCAATCGCCACACACGCCAGCCCAGCGAAAGCATCAAGATAGCGACGCCCCTGGTGATCCCATAGATAACACCCGGATCCCTTTTCAATAAGACGCAAGGACTGTTGGTCGTGTAATGCCTTATAGTCCGTAAAGGGATGCAAATAATGGGCAGTGTCTATGTCCTGCCAATTTTTTGGTTCAGCCAAGTCGATCATATTTATAAGCCTCACTTCGCGGCGATATTGTTTTTTAAAACTGCCAGTGGTTCATGACGTGCTGACCAGGGTCGCATAAGGCAGACACCGCCTGAAGTTTGTTTTCAGGCGGTGTCTTAGAAGCTTAGTATCGGTATGTGATGTTGAAGCCGTAGCTGCGAGGGGCTCCTCTATGGATATAGTCGAGCCCAAAGCCATCTACCACATCAATAGCGTTCGTGATGTAAAATTCATCAGTGATGTTTTTGGCCCAGAACGACATTTCTAAGGCTTCTGGAATAACTTCAAATGTTACATTTCCATTTAGTATGCCGTAGGCTGACTGCTCTATTCGCTCGACATTGAATGGCTCAAAGAACTGCCTTGACTGGAAGCTTCCATCAAGATGCAAGACCGCCCCAAAAGATGGCTTGTCAATAAATCTCCAATCCACAGTGACGTTGCCAGAAATTTTGGGTGCATTTGGCAGCGTATTACCAGAAACGTCCGCCCCGCTTATGATGGCTTCATCAAACTCGGCATCCAAATATGATAGAGATGATGTGAATGTCAGATTATTGAAGGGCCGCGCCGCCAGCTCCAGCTCAGCACCATTAATGGTAGACTTGTCAACATTGATAAGCTGTTGCGCAGAATTTGACGGGTTTACATTTATGATTTGCTGGTTGTCATATTTGTACGAGAATGCAGCGCCATTTAACTGCAAACGCCGCCCGAGGAGCTGTGTTTTAAATCCAACCTCAAACGCGTCAATCGTTTCCGGGTCAACGGTCGTCGCTTCATCAATTGAGAAAAACGCCTGTGCATTAAAAGCGCCCGCCCGAAAGCCTTGGCTATAACTCGCATAAAAAAGCAAATCATCAGCTGGCGTAAAATCAACGCCGACTTTGCCTGTCACAGCCGTGTCATCAAGTGAGTTGCTGAACGTTGCGTTTAGATTGGTTGGATCACCCGGAATTGTGTTTGCGATAGGCGCGCCTGTAGCCGAGCGCACCTGGGCGACAAAGTTGTCGAGGTCGGCCTTTTCACGGGTCACACGAATGCCGCCACGTAGCTTAAGGAGCGGGCTAATTTCGAAACTCCCATCACCATACAGGGCTGTGCTGTTTCTTGTTTGGTCGAAACTATTGCCGTAGCGGCATGAGAGAAAAAATCCACCGTCTACGCAGTCGCTAGCATCGATGGTTCCATCGGTATTGACATCAATTCCATTGAAAAAGCGAAGCTCTGTGTCGTTGAATACGTCCTCGTATTGATAGTATGCGCCGACAATGAAATTGAAAGGACCGTCAAAATTAGTCGCAAGACGAAGGTCCTGCGTGAATTGGGTCGTCTCACCCCTGTAATCAATCTCAATGACTTGGATCGGCGCGCCGTCCGTGTTTTCTGGAACAAAAAGCTCGCCCTGATCATAGGAGGTGATCGACGTGACGCTAAGCGAAGGCGAGATGTCCAAATTTGCGGTCAGCGACACGGCGTTTGTTGTTTGCTTTCGCCTTCCCGGATTAGGGTCTTCAATTTGATTATCCGCTAGCCCGGTCCGAAAATAATCGGTCTGTGGGTTTGCCACTGGGTCTATCGCGTTGAAATCGGCGAACACGCCGGCGCCAACGCCGAGCGGTCCTGGCCTGCCCAGGATGCCATAATTCACTGGGTCTTGTTGGCTTTTTGAAGCGATAAGATTGAATGTTAAATCTTCACTTGGCTCAAACAGAACGCTTAGCCTGGCGCCCCACTGGTCAGTCCCTTCAAGGTCGGGTTGCCCCGGAGAAACATTTTCAAACCAGCCATCACTTTTAGCATAAGTGAACGCCCCGCGCACCGCTAACACATCCTCTATGACCGGAAACTGAACCGCGCCATCTACTTCGCGGCGGTTAAAATTTCCATATCCCGCCCGAAGCTGACCGGATACAGTGTAGTCGGGCTTTTTTGTGATTAGATTTATTGCGCCGCCCGTGGTGTTTTTTCCGTATAGCGTTCCTTGGGGGCCGCGCAGAACTTCTACGCGCTCAAGGTCAAACAATTCAACGCCCTGAATTGCGAAATTTCCTTTATAAACTTCGTCCTTATAAAGCGCTACGGGGCTAGATTGGTTGAAGCTAAAATCGAACATCGATACGCCGCGAAGCGAATAGATTGGTGTTGCATCGCCCACAACGCCATTAACTTGCAGGCCAGGTATGAGCTGTGTCAGCTGCGTCGCATTGCTAAGATTGGCGCGCTCGATAGTTTTTGAATTCAGCGATGTGATGGCAATTGGTACATCTTGTTGATTTTCAGCGCGTTTCTGCGCGGTGACCACAACGACATCCAACACGGCCTCGTTAGTGGGTTGGGCTCCTGCAGAGCCCGCGTGAAATAATGCGAAAACAGACGAAACTAATATTGGTTTCGTCCATTTTTTTCTAAAATCCGTTAATCCTTGAGCCATGACGTGCCTGTTGCCTCCCAGTTAGGTTCCCCAAATTTTGCCTTCCCACACTGGGCGGCACGGCACGCTGGAGTCAAGAAATATTTGGTCATCTGACCAACAAATCTAAAATAAATGCAAAAAAACATCATAATAACAATGATATGCAAGATATGCGATTATCAAAAACATGACTTAAATATTAATTTGAAAATAACGGAGCGCGTAGAAGCGGAGCGTGTTGAGGCGCGCATCAACCGTTGCCAACGCCAGGCGCCACGTTGATATTGTCTGTTAACTGAACGTCTGGAGAGTATGAGTTATTACTACTTGAAATCGCCATTTGCGATAGCCAGCGCCGCTGACACAAATGCTTTCTTCAAGCTGCGATCAGATACGCGCAGTATTTTTGGTGACCGCATCGTGATGTTTGCACCCTCAAAAAGAGTGAGAATTAACGATGCGCGTTGCGCAATGATCTTTTTTGGCAGGCGCTCATGCAGGTCGGTGATTGTACGACAAAAGCGCTCATGGGCGAGCTGGTAGGTTTCATCAAGCAAGGACTTGGCGTCTGGGTCGTGTACGCTCAGGGCCCACAAAGCGATGAAGAACCCTGCGGTGGAAGGGTCTATGCAGGTTGAGAAATGCAACTTGGCTACCTGTGTAAATCGTTGTTCGGGACTTTTGGTTGTTTGTTTGAGAACGTTGTCCATCTGGGTATCGAACTCATCGACAACTTCCCGAATAGTTGCGCGCAATAATATTTTTTTTGTTGGAAAATAGTGCTGTACCGTCGCCAAGCGAACCCCGGCTTTCTTGGCGATATTGCGCATGCTAAAATGGGCATATCCGTCGCAGGATAAGACCTCGATTGCCGCAGTCAGCACTTTGTTTGGGTTATCATTCATGGGGTTGCACGCATGGCCATGATTGTTGTGGCGCATCCATCGCCGATTCGCCTTTCATCGCATCAAGTGTTTCATGGCGTCAATTTCTCATAGACTACGTCGCCCGCAAAAAACGTCTTTTCCACCTTAATATCAGAAATATCTTCCGGCCGAACGGAGAAAGGGTTTTGTTCCAGAATTATGAGTTCGGCCGATTTTCCAACTTCTATAGAGCCCGTCAGATCTTCTAGGCGGTAGGCCCGCGCGCCATCAAGCGTAAAAATTTTGAGCGCCTGCTTCAGGGTAATTGCCTGCTCCGCCCAAAGCGTTTCCTCGCTGTCTGAATACGGGTTCTTGCGCGTGACCATAGCCTCAATTGCAGGCCACGGATTCATGGTGTCAACGGCAGATGGCCAATCCGACCCGATCGACACATCGGTTCTGGACGCCAGCAGGTCTTTGATTGGCCAGTAACGCAAGGCGCGTTCGCCGACTGCGCCTATGGTTGACTCAATCAGCGGTGACGGAAACCAGAGATATGGCGACAGGTCTGCCGTCACATTCAGTTCAGCAAAACGCGGTAAGTCATCGGGTTCGATAAACCCAACATGCGCCAATTGATGGCGAAGCCCACTCGATCCGTTGACGGTGCGCATTTTCTCGATGGCGTCCAGAGCAATACGCACCGCTCCATCACCAGCCGTATGAATTTTTACGGTAAAGCCTGCGCGGTCCAATTCAACCAGGTCCTGGAATAGCACTTCCGGTTCAATCAGAAGGTTTCCCGTCGTCACTTCGGGAAATTCATTGTCGGTCAAGTATGGCTGCATCATGACAGCAGTGCGTGAGGCGGTCGGTACGCCATCGAGGAACATTTTTGCGAACTTTGTATAGACATGTTCGGAGCTATATTTCTCACTAATTACTTGCATCGGGCCGATATCGAATGGCTTGTCGCGCCGTCCGCGCGGCGTTTGCAGATAGGTGATCGCGTAGGCCGATAACAAGCCCTGTTTATCAAGTTGCTGGTATGCAAGCGATATCTCAGGCGGGGTGCGCGCTTCATTGACGCCAGTAATGCCGTACGAATTGGCGTGGCTGACAGCGGCATCCAGTGACGCCACATTTTGCTCGAGCGTCCATTCAGGTAGATATTGCTCAATCACTGATTTGGCGGTTTCCAGCACCAAACCATTGGGCTCTCCGTGCTCGTCGCGAACAAAGGCGCCGCCTTTGGGGTCGGGCGTATCTTTATCTATTCCCGCCAATTCGAGCGCTTTGCTATTGACCCAGGCGTTATGTGTGGCGTCGTCCTGAAAATATACAGCCTTATCTTCGGATACAGCATCCAACCATTTCTTTGGCGAGCCAAGGTCATAATTCTTAAAAAAATCGCTAGTCCACTGACCGCCCCGAATCCACTGAGCGTCGGGGTTTGCCTGAATACATCCTTTGATGGTTTCGGCGATTTCATCCGGTGTGGCCGTGAAATGAAAATTGCATTCATAGAGAAGCTTGAAACCGCCCTGCCAGGAATGCGTGTGCGCGTCGTTTATTCCCGGCATCGCCATCTTGCCTTGCAAGTCAATAAGCTTGGTGTCTTTGCCTACAAATGACAAGGCATCCGCGCTGGCGCCGACAAAGCTGTATCTGCCATCCTTAATCGCGATTGCTTCAGCCCAGGGCTGTTGCGGATTGACCGTATAGATTTTTCCATTGGTCAAAACAGTGTCTGCCATCTCCGCTTCGGATTGCGGTGTGTTTTGGTAAGTTGGGTTGCAAGCAAGCAGGAATGGAAAAATTGGCGTGAGGTAAGTTATAATTTTTATCATGATTATTTTTGCATGTTTTTCTTTGTTGGTTTTATCACAGCTAGCTGTCAATTACCTTTTGCTGAAGCAGCGCCCGGTTTTACGGACAGGCTACAAAGCTAACGTCATTTGTTCCTGTAATGCAATCGGACAGCAGAACTGTTTATGAGTGACGCTTTTTGGGGCGTGGAATGTTTGGCGTCGTCGAACGTATCTGCGTTCGCCCGTTTCCTGTCCGGGAAGTATTGCATGTAACGGAACTTATCGTGGGCTGCCTTGCATCCTAATAAAGCGAATGAGGCGGGCATTCCCTATAAGTGAAGGCAGAATTCGAAGATGAAGATAGCGGGTATGTCTTCGAAGTGGAAACAGTGACGCACGACGGAGCAGAAATGGAAGTCGTGATTGCCGCATCCACAGGCGAGATTATTAAAATTGAGATTGCAGACTAGCCGTCATGCGCTCGAGCGGATGGGTTAAACTTGGCAGCCGCCGGCCCGCGCGCGAAGGCGCGCTGATAATGATCTGACCGCCTTCGCGGTCTGCGCGCGAAGGCGCGCTGATTATGGTCTGACCGCCTTCGCGGTCGGGGGCGAAAATACTGTTCATGTCAATATGACGGGTGCTGATATCGAGATTAAACTCAACAAGGAATATCATACACCTACAAGCATATTGCCTAAAACTGCTTCTCCAGAAAAACACCCATGGTGCGCGGGCGCAACGGTGTTTCCTGGGGCTGATTAGCTAAGCTGAACGGATTGCCAAACGCAAAAGTATTGCCGCGCGTGTTCCAAACATTGTCTACATAGATGCCTGTGCGAAGGTTATTCAGTTGTGCAGTGAGGCGAATATTTCCGACATGGTAACCACCCATTGTCGGGGCAATATCCTCTGCAAAAGTTAGAAAAGACTCGCCGACATAGCTATAATCGGCGGCCAGCAACCCATTCCATTTTCCAGCTATCGGAAATTCAATAGTGGCGCCGGCGCTCGCCGATACGGCGGCTATATTTGGTAATTTGTCGCCAGCGTCGGCGCCGAGAAAGGGGTTCGCTTCTGTAAGTTCAGGGTTATTCCAAAAGAAAGCGCTGGATAATTCGACATTAGGAAAAGGCCGTGCTGTCAATTCTGCTTCAAACCCCAAGTTTCTCGCCTGGCCGGCATTTGTGATAAATGAAAAACCAGACGGTAAAATTTGGTCAGTCTGAATTTCAGTCCAGAAAACGTAAAATACCGCAGCATTGAAAATGACGCTGTCGTCAAGCCAGGACGACTTCAAACCGATCTCCGTGTTCCATAGAGTATCAGATTCAAATACTGTTACGCTATCATCTGGACCGAGATCAGTAATCGCCTCAAGCGGAGTGTTGACGTTGAAACCGCCTATGCGTGAGCCTTGGGAGGCTTGTGTGTAAAATAAGATATCATCTGAGTACTGATAGGAGAGAGCAATTTTTGGAGAAAAACTGGAGCGTTTGCGCGAATCGACTAACCCATCTACGCCGGCATTCGCGATCCCGCCTGATGCAACATTAATATCATATTCCGTCCGCGACCAACGCAAGCCCGCGGTAAATTTAACCTTGTCAATTATGTACGCCGATGCTTCACCGAATAGCGCAGTTTCATCGATTCCATCGTTACGGTTGCTGAAAAACGCCAGTTCTGTCGGTGTCAGGTTATTTGCTACAAGGCGTGAGAATAACTTTTCATCACGTCTCGCCACAAATACGCCAGCGAGCCAATCAAAGCCGCCACCTTGATCTGATACGATACGCGTTTCGTGGGTGAAGGTTTCAATATTACTGGAAGTTTCAAAAAATCCTTCCGCACTGGTATCGTTTATTAACGCTGGCAGGGCTGCTGTTGCATCGAAGGTGGTTTTCACATTGCGTTGCACGAAGGCGGTTGATGATGTGATGCGCGCGCCGGCTATGTCGCCTCTTAGCGTCAAGCTGTAGATTTTAATATCATCACGGTAAGGCTCTCGTGCTGATGTAGCGCGACGCAACCCGCCGAGATTCGAGAATGTATACTGAGAGTCGGCCAGATTAACGGTTTGTAAATTCGCGGCGCCATCAAGGGTCCAACTTTCTGCAAGTTTTAGTCTTCCGGCGACGCGCCCGCCGAATATGTTTGAACCGTTGACGTTTTCTTCGCCTGTGCCGACATTGTCGATATAGCCGCTGGCGCTTTCGCGGTATCCGGAAATGCGTAATCCAAACCGTTCTGGCGCCAAGGGCAGATTTATCGCGCCATCGATAGTTCCATTACTGCCGCCGCTTTCTGTCACCGATCCCGAAGCTCGAAGGTAACCAGCATATTCGTCAAGTGCGGGTTTTTTTGTGATGATCCGAAATATCCCGCCGACAGACCCGTCGCCATAAAGCGTGCCTTGCGGGCCACGCACTACTTCGATGCGTTCCAGGTCGATGAGGCGAATATCTGGATTAGTATCATTGAAGATAATCCGTGTTTCGTCGAGATAAACTCCCACAGTTGATTGTGTGCGATCAGCAAAAGCCCCATCAGAAATACCACGAAGAAATATCTTGTTGCGGCTGGGCCCGAGATTGGTGAAAGACACGCCTGCAAGTTTCGGAGCGAGCGCATTAAAATTCCGCATGCCCCAGCGAGAGAGCGTACGCCCGTCTACGGTTGAAATACTGACGGGTAGCTTTTGCGTATAAGCCTCGCGCTTTGTCGCGGTCACCAATATCAGGTCCGGCTGTGCTGTCGGTGTTTTCGCAGGCGTCATTTGTTCCACATGATCAGCTGCACGGGGAATCAGCTTGACGGTGTGATCTCCAGTAAATTCAAAACTGAAAGGCGTGCGTGAGAGGATGATCTCCAGCGCATCCGCTGCGTTGGCGGCATTGAGAACGTACCCACTTCGATAATTTTCAATGTTTGCCCCGTTATATGCGATCGAAATCCTTGCAATCTCCGCAAGATTGGTCAGCGCTTCTCTCAACGGCATTGCTGGGATTTGGTATTGCGCCGGCGACGTTGGCTCTGCGGCATATACCGCGAGCGGTCCTGCGACCATCACCCAAATTCCAGATAAAACGAGCCAACGCACCATGTGTTCATAGTGCAATTTCTGAGAGCCCCCGCAAGCACTTTGCGCGGCATATCCGCCATATACTACCCGTGCGGCATGTTAAGAAGCATCTGCCATTCGACGCCGCCACAGTTGGGTAATGTATGTGCGTATCACTCCTGCGCTTCGCGCGCCCTCGTCAATAAAAATCCATTTTCCGTTGTTATCGCCTCGAGGGGCATCAGCTCGCTCAACCTTTGCGCCGTTCCGGCAGGGTCGGACAATGTTATGATGCCACTAAAGCGAACGTCCGACACAGTGTCCTGATCAACGACATATAAAGGGCGGCCATAAAACTCATTGAGCTTACCCGCGATCATTTCGACATCCGCGTCGCCGAATTCAAAGTAACCTGCGCGCCATACGCCAATCTCCATAAGCGGCGTTGTAGAACGAACGCCCTCTGGCGCCGTATTAGAAAACAACATCTGTTCGCCAGCGGAAAGGCGGGTTCCAGTTTCTTTCGCAGCACGGACCGGGCTCACCGCGACAACGCCTTCGGCTACGGCCACTGATTGGTGGTTATCAAACGAAGCAATTTCAAATTTTGTACCGACAACGGTTATTGTTTGCTTTGCAAGTGCAATTGAAAACGGTCGTTTGAGGTTGCTTTCAACATCAAAGAAACTCACGCCGGAAAGGTAAATGATGCGCCGCTGGCTCTTGCTAAACTCCCCTTTCAATTCAGCGCCTGGCGCCAGCACGATCGTAGAGCCGTCGCTAAGGCGTGCGGTATGAAACTGAGCAGCAGGTGCGGCAATGGCGAATTGTTCTATGGCAGGGTTAAGGCGGTTATAGCCGACAAACGCAGCCGCTACGGCAAAAACTACCGCAAGTGATGCGGCGATCGCATATCGCGGTGGAAAGGAACGCGTATAGGCGGATGGGGGCGCAACGGGTGTTTTGTTGTCCTCTATGAGGTGGTCCAGGCCGGTATTATCGTGCCTGGCTAAGATTTCAATTTGTCCTGAAAGTGTTTCGATACAGGAATATGCGACGGCATGTTCAGCATCAGCAGCGAGCCACGACGCAAAAGCTTCATACTCCTCTTCCGTCGCATCGCTGGATGTGAGACGCACATGCCAATGGGTAGCCGCGACTTGCGCGCTTTCGCTTAAGTTATGCCACTGTGTACGATTCACGGCCCTAGCGTTACTCCCTCGCTATAATGACGGTTCAGCGGTGTATGAGCCTCTACCGTATTGGCTGCTGAGTTCATGAAATAAGAATTCATAGCGCCAAGTCCGACATGTTCTCCATCACGTGCTTCATGGCTTTCATAATATGTTTTTCAACCGTGCTTTTGCTCAGCCTCATTTCCTCCGCTGTTTCATTGTGGGTTAACCCTTGAATTTTATGAAGGATAAACGCGGTACGGACCGTTGGCGACAGCTCTTCAAGGCAGTGTCCCAACCGCGCCATGGTTTGCTTTGCGGCCAACGCCTGATCTTGTTGCGGTATAGGGGAAACATGGTCGCCGCCAATCCGGTCTGCCGAATTAGTCTCAAACCAACTTTCCTCTCTCCGCCGCCGGCTCGCATCCTGTCTAATCCGATCTACGGCGAGATTCAGCGCAATCTTCATGAGGTAGCCGTCCGGATTGGCAATTTTCTCGGTCTTCGCCGCACGGTCAAAATTTATAAACGCTTCCTGTAAAATTTCTTCAGCTTCATCGACGTTTCCCAAGCGCCGTGTGAGTACACGCAAAAAAATTGCGCGCCGATCTCGAAACAGCTCTATTATTGGGGATACAATATCGTTCATGAACAACAATTGCTGCGACTATTTCTTACACTATGCCCAAAACCGTACTCTCAGGCATCAAAATAATTTTCTACCGCCGATAGTGGTTTTTTCCGGCCAACTTCGTCATAGGCATATTCATGACAGCAAGCGCCGTATCGAATATATGTTAACGACACTCCGTCTGCATATCAACTGGCCGATAGAGGTGATATCTTATGCGCGTCGTCTCATTAGTAATGAGACCAGAAATACCCATAACAAATGAAAACAAAGAGCCAATAGCAGCGATACCTCGCCACACGACGCGATTTAACGCAAAATGGCGCGCACAGGGCCGGCGGAGCGGGTCAACATCTGAGAATCCCAGAATGAAATTCTGGGACCGGATCGCATTCGCCGTGATTGTTAGCATATTAGTGTACGGCGCCTTACGCTAATCGTGAGCACAGGCTTGGCTGCAAGTTTTTCTGCACCCGCCTCAAGCGTTTACATTGATGAAATATTCTTCGCATGGGTGCGTGGTGCTCGGCGGTCAAACCATTTTTGGGCTTTGCAAAGCATCTGCGGGCTGTCCACATCAATCCAGCGCGACGTCCCAACATCAATTGCGAATGCCTGCCTGTTTTGTGCTAACAGCCTCATTCCGCCTGAAATACTGCAGTCTCCGATACTCGCTTGGCTTTGCAGGATTGCTGAAAAGAGCGTCGGATTGGCGCGAAAAACACCAGTGTCAAATGCATTATAGGTTGTAAGGTTCTTGCCGATCTCATGTATTTTGTCGCCGCTCATCTGAACCTTAGTAACATCGTCGATATCAACGTCTGGATTTGACAACCTCATGTCAACGCCCAAGGCCACGGCGTCCTTCGGTAATTTTGCTTCCAGCAATTCTTCATAAAGACGTGTCTCGACAACATGATCACACATTGTGAGAAAAAATTCATCGCGAAGATAATTTTTACCTAACACAACGGATAGCCCGTTTTCTTTTTCAAAATCAGGATTGTAAACAGTTTCGATATTCCAATTTCTTCTTTCGCCAAGGCGCTTGAGAAAACCGGCAAGAATATCGGCTCGGTAGCCGGTTACGACAACGAAATTTTGAACCCCTGCGTTCGCGGTGGCAAGCATTGCATGCTCGATCAATGGCGCGCCGCAAAGATCGACAAGCGGTTTCAAATCGCCGCGTCCCTTTAGCCGCGTTCCTTTTCCAGCCGCAATAATTAGACAATCTTTAATTTGAGACAAAACAACCTTCCAATAGTTACGCCTTTTGGCGGTACAGTTTCAACAAGTTAGGCAGCAGCCACCAAGTCGTTACAAGGCATGTCGTAAAACCAATGATTGCGAGCAACCCCATGGACCGAAGACCGCCCATGGAAGCCGTTACGAGGCCGCCAAACCCGATCAGCGTTGTCAGCGTGGTCAACACAGCAGCGCGCCCGGTTGAGCTCATTATTTGCGAAATGTCCGCCGCAGATCCTTCGCTATCGAAGCGATGAAAAATATGAATGGTGTTATCAACAGAAATGCCAATCAGCGACGGGAGGATCACCATATTCACAATCGACAGGGAAAGTCCCGTCGCACCCATAATCCCCAAAGTAACGAGTACGCCCAATATTGGCGGCGCAAGGATAATAGCCGTAGCTCTCAGGCTTCGCGTGAATAAGAGGATTAACAACGCAGTTGACAGGGTCACAAGACTAATGGCTTTCATCGCATCAGCTTTCATCAACGCGATCATTTCAACAAAAATGAAGCCCTCTGATGCGGCGGCGTAGTCTTTTCCGTTCACGCGAAAAGATGCAGCATCATCATAGAACTCACGCGCAAGAACGCTGTCGTCCATGCTGACGGAGTTATATATATAGAGGAGGTAACCAGGGTCGCCTTTTGTACCTACGAATGTACGTTGCAGTGCTTGCGGAAGATCGGATATTTCAAGCTTGTCTATGGCGAGATATTGCTTTGCCGCGTTGTATAGCGACTGATCAATAAATTTCAGCCCTTCGATACGCTTACCCAGACGGTGAATAACCTCAAGGCGTCGGTCTTGGAGTTCTACTGGCGGGATATAATCAAGAACGCTTGAAATCTTTTCGATGGTTGGCGTTTGCTCTTCAGTCGCTATGCGTTCGCGGAAATATGCATCGATTGCGACAAGTTCGTTTAGCGTCTTAACAGCAACAATTGCGCGATCATGGCCACCCCCGAAAATACGATTGACTTGTTTCGTCGCCCATACGAGGGAAGGGGGTTGACTTGCCTCTAGGTTTTTAAAATCTCGCTCAAATGAGATTTGCGGCAAGAACGTCACTGCAAAAATGAACAACACAACTGTAATCGGTAATGCAAAGCTTTGCGGCCGTGGTTTTTTGACCCTGGGCGTTGCGTTTCTCGTCCTCTTCCAAATCCGGACGGTTTTCGTTTCGAAGAACGCGCGCCTTTCATACACCGCGATGAGAGCGGGGAAGAGTGAATACATTGATGTAAAGATCAGAATGATTCCGATGCCTGCGATAAATCCAAATTCCGAGAAGGCGCGAAATTCTGTAAGCGTTAAGGAAAGAAAGCCAAGTGATGTGGTTAGCGCTGCGGTTAAAGACGCCCTGCCAGTATGGGTTATAATGGTTCTGATTGCCTCCTCAACACACCGCCCGCGTCGCCGTTCTTCCCTGTAGCGGCTGTAGTTGTGAATGCCAAAATCGATGCCGAGCCCAAACAGAATAAGCACCAAGAAAACTGTGATTAAATTTAGATTGCCAATCACAACAGCCGTTAGGCCCAGGGTCCACACAAGCCCAACTGCCAGCGGCAAAATGATGGCTGGGATAGCAAAAACATTTCGATATGACAGGCCGATCAGAATTGAAATCAAACCGATGGCCGATATGAGGCCAAGTTTCAAATCCCCTGTAACAGCATCAAACTGAGCAACCTTATTTGCAATGCGCCCCGCCACGCCGGAGGTTATTTTAACGCCGCTAGAGTTCTCTAACTTCTGCGATATCTGCCGGGCGTCTTCGACCATCCGTTTGGCGTCTGTGAGCTTGTCCAGTCCCGGTTTCGGCCAGACGACAAGAATGGCGGTGAGGCCGTCTGGCGTCGCAAAAAAACGTTCTGCTTCGGGTGAGGTGTCGAGAGATGCTGTCAACGCATCAATACGCGCTTGATCTAGGGTTGTTCGCGAGTCCCCGGAGACGTTTTCACTGCGCACAGAATACGTAACGTCGGTTCCGACCGCTTCCGATAGTTTTCGGGCCAGGAATACAGGGTATGCACCCTCAACCTCGCGTTCCAAGTCTAGCAACTGATCAAGATCAAGCATAAGAAGTTTATGGCGCGTCAAGACTTCTATATTTTCTGAGTAGTGGCTGTACGCGACCCAATCGCGATGATCGATCTCTGTTTTAACAGCGCGTAAAAAACCTAGTGTCGTCTCTGCACTGTCAGACTGCGCAACGATCTGTATGGATGCAAAGCTACCTGTTTTTTTAAGAACTGAATTTAGTGTCTGAACACTTTTTGCGTCCTCTGGCATCAGCTCTTCCAACCGCGTGGATACTGATATCCCCCCGGCGAATTTCAACGCAATAAACGTAAGGACGAGAGCGCCAACCAATACGACCAGCGCACGCTCGAAAACAAACCGTGACCAAGCTACGCCAAAGGATTTAAGCATATTTCCTTCACAGCGGGTGAGTGTGAACACAAACAGGTCATGGCGCTGCCAATCTGCGACGCCGCTGCGTCAGCGCCCGAAAAAGTATGCGGTCAGTATTGGTCAACGCAAATGATTTTATGAGGTAAATAAATCCGACGCTACCTGCGATAAAAAAGGCGATGATCACGAGGCCTTGTTGGGGGGCGATCCAATGTCGGATGGCGGCGAGCGCCGCCAAAACGCCAACGGCAAAGACAATCGGCAAAATGTAGCCAGCGTTGATGACGTTGATGTTGAGATGCTTCTTCAGCATGTATAGCCGGCCGACGGTAAGGCATGTGATTGCGATCAGGAAACCAACGGCGGCGCCTTCCACGCCCCATATGCTGGAGAGAGCGGCGATCACGGTGATTTCTATTATTAGTGTAATAAAAATCAACGTTGGCGGTATCTTTGGCTTTGCAAAAACAAGCGGCGTCTCCACGGTTGCGAAGCTTCCGTCGATCAGCTCGGCGAGCAGAATTACCGCAAGCACTGTTGCGCCGGCCGCGAACCCAACGCCGAATATTGATAATAGATAGTCGCCAAAAACCACCATCGGAATGCTGATCGCCAGTTGAAGAATTAACACCCAACGGCATATGCCGATAAGGTTGCTACGAATCTTGCCAGTATCCTTTCGATTGTGCAGTCGCGCGATGACCGGCGACATCATTGGTTCAAACAACGCATTCACTTTTTGCGGCACTGTCGCCAATTGTTGAACCATGTAGTAGAGGCCGGCTCCTTGTGGGCCAACGAATATACTCAATACGATAAGATCAATGCGCCGCAGCATCATAACCCCTAAATCGGTTATGCCTACTGGCGCGCTTTGCCGGATAATGAAAAACCAATTTGATAATCGTGGCTTGGACTGAACTAATGAGCGCAGGCTATAAGCGCGAATGAGACCAAGGCCAGCTAGTAACGCCGCCGCTAAATTCGAGCCCACATAAGCGACAACGAGCCCATCATCTATTGTACCTGCCCACAAGAACACGACCGCTAATAACAAAAATCCCCACGGTTCAATAACCCCGCGCGTCCAAACGTCCCATTTGATGATGCGTTTATGTTTGATGGCGGCTAGTGCAACTTCCGTAAAGGTGATTGCAGGTATGGCGAAAAACAGCAGGGGTATTACTTTCGCATGATCAGGTAGAATGTACGGCCAGATAAAAAGCAAAACCGTGGAGATCAGAAAACCAAAAAACACGGTGACACCAAGCGCCTCAGCAATTCGCGTTTCGGCGCGGCCGCCATTTTCAGTTTCAAAGCTCAACATATCGAGGAGTCCGCGTTTGAGCCCCATCACGCCGAGGGCGCCGGCAATCTCAGCGATAGCGGCGACTTGCCCCAATACGCCGAGTGCTTCGATGCCATATGCCCGACCGGCAATAATCATAAGGATGGTGCGCGCTATCAGTCGGCCGCCAAAACCGAAAAAGGAAGCAATGGCGCCGCGCATGACATCGCGAATATCTCCAAGACCGGCCATCAACCCTGTTCCAATGTGGGCGTAAGGTCCTTAACAATTGTCGTCTCGACGCCTCTTTCATAAATCAGCAGCGCAACGAGCACAGCGTTCAACACCAGAACTTCGTATGCAAAATAAACCACGGGATGGCCGAAGGCTGCCGCTAAAGCTATCATGACAGTGCGGTTATTAGCGCTCAAGATCGACCACCGACGAACCGTTAAAGCTGTTCTGTTGACAGCGGATTGAACGATATTGGCCGGGGCGCTAATTCTTCTCAGCTTCTCAAGCGCTTCATCAAGCGGGGCCGGGTCACCGGATACGAATTTTTGCACCCTGTCATAAGTTTCTGCGAGCAGAGATTTTTTTCCATCAACCTCAAGTAAGTTTTCATTCGCTGCGTGGCGTTCAACGCCCTTTGATCGCCGCTGAAAACGCTGCCTTCTTTCTTCGTATGCCGCTGCTTGCACCGCATGGCTAACCCCAGCCGCAACAACCAGAAGCCAGATCGATTGCGGCCTGCCGGAATCGATGAGGGAAAGGGTGAGTGAAATATAGACAGCGGCGAAGACGAGGTGATCGCAAATTCCATCGATAACACGGCCAAAAGCGCTGCTTGTTCCTGTCGCGCGTGCGATACGTCCATCGGCGCCGTCAAAAACATGCCATGCGACCATCGCCAGAAACCCGGCAAACACAAATGCACGACCGGGCTGTTGATAATAAAAACCCGCCGCCAACAAGCCTGACGCCAGGCCCAGGAAAGAAACTTGATTGGCTGTGACGCCGAAATAGATAGCAGTTTTTTCAATTACGCCTGATAGCGGGTGTATGAAAAAACGATTGGAGCGATCTTCAATTAGCGCCGGGCGCCCATAGTTTTCCTGCGAGGTCACAGCCGTAATGCTGATGCTCGTCATGTCCTTAGCCTTTGAGTTTGTCGTTTGGGGTGATAACTAAGTAGTACCAATAAAATTTCGGCCTCGATGGCCGAAAAAATTAACTCGCACTAACCGATTTCAGCGGCGTTTGAATAACTTCGACACCATCACCGGCGATAAACGCTTCCGTTAATTGAAAGGCGACATCGTCGGTATATTGAACCGGTGGGTGCTTACAAAAGAACGACGACGGGGCGGCTACCGCGCCGGCGATACCGCGATCAAGCGCAACTTTTGCGCAGCGGATCATATCGATAGCAACGCCAGCAGAATTCGGGGAATCTTCTACCGACAGGCGCAATTCCAAATTCATTGGGACATCGCCAAAAAGGCGTCCCTCCATCCTGATAAAGCAAACCTTGTTGTCATTTTGCCAGGGGACATAATCGCTCGGCCCAACATGAATATTTTCATCTTCAATACGCGACGCAGCGACGGCCTGTACGGCTTCGGTCTTGGATTCTTTTTTAGACTCGAGCCGCTTTTGATTTTTCATATTGAGAAAATCTGTGTTGCCGCCAGTGTTCAACTGGTAGGTCCGATCAATAGGCACGCCGCGTTTGTGGAACAAATCAGTCAGCACCCGATGAACGATAGTCGCCCCGACTTGCGCCTTGATGTCGTCTCCAATAATTGGCAAGCCAGCCTGCTGAAAACGCCGCGCCCAGACCGGATCGCTAGCGATAAAGACAGGGATATTGTTAACGAAGGCGACGCCGGCTTCTAGCGCGCAATCGGCATAAAATTCTGTCGCCTGCTGACTGCCGACTGGTAGGTAATTCATCAGGACATGGACGTCCGTTTCGCGCAGCACGGCGACAATCTCAGCTTTGGTCGGCTCGCTTGCAGCCATGGGCATAAATTTACGCTCATCGGGATACCCGGCCATATGATCTGAATAACCATCAAGGATGCGCCCCATCTGTACCGCAACGCCGGTCTTTGGAACGTCCTCACAAAAAACCTCAGTGCAATTTGGCGGTGCGAAAATAGCTTCAGCAACATCCATTCCGACTTTGCGTTCATCGATATCGAACGCGGCGACAATGTGCACATCTTTGCAGCGATACCCACTTAAGGTTTCATGCATCAGGCCGGTTGGTTCGGCGGTATTTTTACTGCCGTAGTAGTGTATTCCTTGAATCAAGGAGCTGGCGCAGTTGCCAACACCGACAATTGCAACATTGATACGCTTGCTATCAAGATTTTCCATTTAGATTACTTTCCTTCTGCGCGACATTCCATACGCAACGTTATTGTTTATGATTTCACGGTTGGCGATTACATAGTGCGCCGAGATATTTTCATTCTTGTTGTGCGAGGCTTTCCATTGCCGATGCAAACCAGTTTTATAACCGCCTATTGTTTTCAGATGGTGCGAAATGGCAAGAAAACTATTTTGAAAACTCCATAGAGGTGATTGAGGTAGTGTTACGTCATATAATTTAAGCACACTGCATTTTGGAGAGCTTCGGATGATGGTGTCATCGGCTGTCTATGGTTTCCGTCGGAATTTCGATATGACGACTGCTGATGGCGCGAGGTTTGGTATTTTGTTCGACGTCTTTGTAGGTTAGATCTGTCCCGGACTCGTTTTGCGGTCGTATATATTCTGGTGACTGACGATAGCTGAAGTCCGCATTTAAGATACGGGTTTCCAGCAACCCACGGGCGCGAAGATAGGGAACCAGCCTGTCAAGGTTATCGGTTTGGATGAAGCGGGCGCCAGCATTGATGCTATCTTCAATACCGCGAGGCCCGTCCGCCCACCCCATGATGTTCGTGAACAGAACCAGACCATGGGACGTTATTGACGCCGCCCGCGTTGGGTTGAAAGAACGACGTCGCAGGCCCATAATTTTTATGCCTAGCTTCTCCGTAAGGTGCCGAGTTTTTGCAGCGCTTTGGAAGTGCGGTCGCAGCGCATAATGTGGTGCAAGAGGCTCAAGTCTTTTGACGTGATGCGATCTAGCGAAGATTGTGACCAAAGGACCGTCCCGAAAACCTTCCTCATCGAGGATATTAAGCAAGCTTTCGCCAGCACTTGCCGGGCCGCCTTTAAAGTCGATATCGACTATCGCGCGCTCCTTAATATTACGCAGAGCTTCTCTCAGTGTAGGTATTTGTTCGCCGGCAAATTTCGAGCCTTTCCATGAGCCGGCATCAAGCGCCTTGATTTCGCAAAGCGTCATATTCTTGACCCAACCTCGCCCATCGGTCGTACGATTCACCGTCGCGTCGTGAATAACAACGGCGTAACCATCCTTGGTGAAGCGCACGTCGAACTCGATGGCGCGAGCGCCCAGGCTAATCGCCGCTTCATGCGCTGAGATCGTATTTTCAGGTGCGAACTTTTTTGTCCCGCGATGCCCAACAGCAATAATCTTATGTGAAAAGTTTGAGCTGTTTTTTAACGCACTGTTGGACTTTGGCGCCCTATACGCCGACCGCATAGTCGCCTTTAAGGGCTCTCGCCCACCCAATCCCAACTCAAAATTCAACGAACCCATACTACATCGTTCTTAAATCACTAACGCAAGAACAGAGCCGGCCATGCCGGGGCTCGATTGCGTATACCTAAGGCTTATTGATGTGACGAAGACGCAGGGCAAAAACCACTATTTTGGTTTGAAGATTATGATTGGGTAAAAGTGGCATATCTTTACGTTTAATGCCGCGTCACACGACCCGACGCGTCAAAACCCGTGTTCGGCCCCATTATTGTGCGTAAAAGTAAGCCAGCATTCGCCATATGTTGAACTAGAGCATTTCCGGATAAGTGTGACGCGGTTATCCGATAGAAATGCGGCAAACAAAGAATCTAGAGCAAATCCATGATTCAATTTATCTCGGATTTGCTCTAGGGTCGGGTGACACCGAGTTGTTTCGCGAGAAGATGGCGGGGGCGGAAAATGAACGCGCCGAGTTGATCAAGCTGATTGGTGCACAAGAAGCACAAGTCAAAGAGGCGCTTACGCCTATCACGCTAGACCAGGCCAAGATCGCTTCTGGGCGCCTTAGCGATTGTTGCAAGGCGCGCCTACCGAATTGAAGAAACGCTATGTCCGCGCTGTCGTCACTGAGATTGTCGAGTGTAAGTCCGAGATAGTGTTATCCGGTCCAAAAGATGCGCTGGCAGAAGCTGTTTCTGGCGAGCCGCTCGCACATGTCGCGGCCGCCGCCGGACCGGTTCGCAGTTTGGTACGGGAATGGCGCGCCGGTTCGAACTTTATTCGAACCTTCTTGTCGACAAAAGGGCGACCATTCCAAAAGGAATGGCGCACCATAAGCAATAAAACTGCGAACTGGCGGATGGCGTTAAGTTATTGATTTTCTTCGGTTCGAAAATGTCAGCTTGTCCTCAAAGGAGACATTGGCAATTAAAATCCCGATCGCTGCAACGGCGCAAAAGCGGTCATTAGAAGTTTACGCTGATCCGGCAACTATTGGCCCGTTTCGGTCATTGAGATTATCTGTTTTCTGTTCGGTTTTCATCGCATTCCGGTCTTGGCTTATCGCAATCTAATCTGAGTTCGTATCCAAAACTTGACACTTAATTGCTCGGTAGGGGTTAATCTTTGAGAGTTCGCTTCGCTGCCGAGCGGCGCTTTTTGCCGCGTGCGATTTCAGTTGCGAGCGCATCCATCTTGGGTTCCCAATAACCGCGAAAACGTTCGAGCCAAGCGTCGATTTCGCGCAGCGGTTTAGTCGAAATTTTGTAATAGCGCCGCGCGCCCTCCGCCCGCACACTTGCGAATCCGGATTCTCTCAACACTCTTAAATGTTGAGAGACCGCCGCTTGTGTTATGCCAAATTCATCTTGAATGACATCGACGATTTCGCCGGACGTATGCTCTCCGTCTGCAAGCAACTCAATTATGCACCGGCGCACCGGGTCGCCCAACACATCGAAGGCATGCATTAGCTAGCCTCAGTTTCGCCGGTATAAAAAGCTGCGGTACGCGAAGCGGATGCGAGGGCTTTTTTCGGATCTTCGCCGGCGCTGATTGCTGCCTCGCCCCACTTTTTGCTGCTTCCCCGCACGAAGGCTTTCCCTTCGGCGCTTACTGCGAATGCTTCCTCGTCCAGTTTGTCCGCCTCGGCGTCGGCAAGATAGAGCGCCAAGCCCAATAGGCCGAGTTCCCACCCGACGCCGCCAGCGCCAGGGCCGAACTGCTCCCAATGCGGCGACACTTTCGCCGTATGCGTCAACGTAAGGCGGGCCACTTCTAGACTATCCGCCTTGAGCTCGACATCCACCCAGCTTACATCGCCTCCGATCTTCCACGTGAGCGAAAACATGCGCGGCGGTTCGCATTGGACGATCTCGCCGTCCGCATTGTTTTCCACTTGGTAACGCCCGCCAATTTGCAGATCGCCCGCCACGGGGGCGAACCAGCGGGGCAAGCGTTCCTTATTCGTCACCGCATCCCATAAATCGTCGACTGTTGTCTCATAAATGCGGCTCAAGATCACCGCGCGTGCCGGCGCGCCGTCCCTTTCCAGCGAAACAACCCGACGTTCAACGGCCCCCAGATGGCGTTCGATGTCACTCAGCATGATTGCCTCCATATAAGTTTGTAATTATATAAGTGATTACTTATACATTAGCAACCGATAAAACTTCATATTTGAATTGACGCCAGTCGCCGCAGGAGCGAATGCGCTAAGGGTCAAGCAGGTGCGCCTAGGCGGTAATGCTATCTGCTGGCGCTTATGTGGGCTTCGAGAATTTTGCTGAGATAAACAAACTGGCCTCCGTCATCCGGAATACGCCCGAAACCCGACATTTATTTGAAAGCGCTCTATGGCAAAGATTGGCGATTTTTAGCCGATTAATCATTTGCTTCCGCACGGCAGAAGTGCGGGCAATAGCGGTCATTGAAAAGCGCGCCTGTGAAGGAGAATTTGTGGCCCTTTTGGGACGGTCACTGGTTGGCAACGAAAGGCTAATTTTAGCTCTTAAAAAGCCACTCAAACAAGCTTACACACAGTACTATATAGAAAATAGGTTTTCGTACTTCTTCAACGCGTCATCGAACACGTTAAAGCCCCTCCTGCCTGACAGCACAATTGTACTCGCTTCATTCGTACGCACCAAAATAGGAGATAAAAATGCCAACGCCTCCCAAACAACTCGCCCATGTCCTCTATCGGACCCGCCGGTTCAAGGAGATGCTCGATTGGTACGCGAAAGTCTTCAACGCGAAGATCCAGTATCAAAATCCGGCGCTCGCGTTCCTCACCTTCGATGAAGAGCATCACCGCTTCGCCTTCGCTAATCTCGATGAAATCAGGCCCGACGAAAACGACAAAGATGACCGCGGCATGGTCGGCGTTGATCACGTCGCGTGGGAATATGGTAGCTTGCGCGATCTGATGGAGAACTACGCGGAGCTGAAAGCAGCAGGCATCAAGCCTTATTGGGCAGTCAATCACGGCATGAGCGCGTCGCTGTACTACGCCGACCCCGACGACAACCAGATGGAATTCACCGTTGATTGCTTCGCGACGAAAGCTCAAGGGAGCGAATATTTTCACGGAACCGAAATCGGGGAAAATCCAGTGGGTACGGAATATGATCCCGACGAATGGCTAGCAAAATTGCGCTGCGGAACGCCTGAGTGTGATGTTTTGAAATTCGACACAACGGGCGAGGTTTCGCCTATTCGTGGAGCATTGTCGAATTAGGACGCCGCCGTATGATCGTTATTAACCAAATGACAGTTTTGGGTTCAATGCCGTCGTTATTTTGGCGCAAGCGAATGTCGTAAAATGGCCCTTATCAGACCATAATGAATTAATCGGCGAATGGCGTGTTTGGGATGCAAATGCATCGTAGCCGTAGCCGCAACACCGACTGCATTTGGCGGCTATTCGCTAGCTTGTACGGTGCTGGCTCGGAGAATAATATCTGACAATATGGCTTCTCTTTCCTCCTTATTCAAATTCTCCAGGAACGTTATGCGCCGGGTGCGCCCTGCAATCATGAGATCAGCTAAACCGTGAACGATCGCCCATACCGCCATGACATCGGTCATTGCAATGGGATCGGTATACGGATCAGACTTGGTGATATTTTGTATTTCTACTACGAGCTTGTCGAATGCGGCGGACGACGCTGTGGCGAGGGCCTCGTTAGTTTTGTTTGTTTTTTCAGATGAAAACATCAGCCGGAATAATGCTGGGTTTGCCATGGCGAAGTCCACGTAACCCAACCCTAACGCCGCCAATTGAGCTTTTGGGTCCGGCGACGCGTCATGCTGGCGTCGTTTTTGAGTTTCGATAAATCGCTCATAGCCAATTGCGGCAAGTGCGGTGAGTAGGCCTCTCGCATCACTAAAATGGTGTGCTGGCGCCGCATGGCTAACGCCAGCCCTCTTGGCGACACCGCGTAGCGAGAAAGCTTCGACGCCCTTCTTCGTAAGTTCGATCTCCGCGGCATCTAAGAGTGCTGCCCGCAGATCTCCATGATGATAAGCGGTTCTCGTTTGTGTTTTGGTTTTTCTCATAACCCAGCGTACGGGATCATTTTGACACTGTCAAAATTTATCTTGACAGCGTCTAGATAAGGTTGGCACAATAATCGAAAAGATCCTTTCTTAACGAAGCACACCAAAGGTTTTTCATGCCGCTCACATCGGACCAAAACAGCCGTTTCTGGCCTCTCTTGTTGCTTATTGGGCTTGCCGCCGTGATGGGGTTTGGCAATTGGATGCAGGGGCCGCCGACCGCGCGCAGTGATGCAGCGCCGGCGACCGAGTTTTCTGCCCAACGTGCGCAAGCGCATGTCGATGTCATTGCAAGCCGGCCACATCCGGCGGGCAGCCCTGCTAATGCTGAAGTGCGAGACTACTTGATTGAAACATTGCGGGATCTCGGCGCCGAGGTAGAAGTGCAGCGTCGCCTGCAGACGTACAACTACTTGTCACGCGCGGGGCAGTCTCGTTTTGCTAATGTCGAAAATATCGTCGCGCGCTTCCCGGGGCAACAAACCGGTCCCGCACTCTTGTTGATGGCGCATTATGATTCGGCGCCAAATGCTCCGGGGGCAGGCGATGACGCCAGCGGCGTCGCCGCTGAATTGGAGACGGTTCGCGCATTGGCGGTTTCCGATCTTCCGATGCGCAATACGCTGATTGTGCTGTTCACTGATGCGGAGGAAGTGGGCCTGATCGGGGCACAGGCCTTTTTCGGCCATCATCGTTGGGCTGAGCAAGTGGGGTTGGTACTGAATTTTGACTCCCGCGGTAATCGCGGGCCGGTCTTTATGTACGGAACCAGCGAGAATAATGGCGCGCTGATCGACGCGCTGGCGCAGATCGCGCCGTCGCCATTGGCCAATTCATTGGTGCATTCGATTATGCAGAAGATGCCACAATTTGATGATCTGGCTATTGCTGTCAGGGCGGGCAAGGCGGGGATGAACTTCGCTTTCATCGATGGTTATTATGATTATCATGGCTCCACTGATACATCGCGGCGCTTATCGCCAGACTCGTTGCAACATCTGGGTGACTTTGCCTTGCCGTTGGCCCGACATTTCGGAACGGTGGAACTGCCGATAGCGGAATTGCCTGATCGTCACTATTTTAATCCGGTGGGTCACATACTTGCCAGCTACCCGGCGTGGGTTGACGGGTTAGTGTGGCTGCTGGCTGCAATCTTGTTGATAATCACTAGCGTTCGATTAATGCGCCGAGGCTCCTGTAGCCTTCTACAATTGTTGCGCGGTATCAGCTGCGCATTTCTGTTGGTCGCGGCGCCGGCGCTGTTTGTATTATTGCTCGATCGATTGATTGATCAGACCGTAAGCTTGCCAGAATTGGTCGCTCGGCAACGAGGCTGGTTCGCCGCCTGGGCGCTGCTAGCGATCGGAAGCGCAATGTGGCTGCAGGGGGCGCTTCGAACAGGGCTAAGCTGGTCATCCGGCCTGATTGTGACAACGTTGCTTGCCGGCCTGGTGCTGGTCGGCGGTGCGGACTGGCCGCTGTTAGCGGCGGCAATCGTCACAGGGGTTTCACTTACACTGCTGTTACGGCGTCCGTTGGTTCTGGAGGCGCGCATCGCCGGTGGTCTGTGGCTGCTAGTATTATTGGCGCTGGCAGCGCTATTGCAATTGGCTGGCGGCGCGCATGTTCTCGTCTGGCCGCTGCTGGCGGTCGCTCTGCTGCAGTTTTGGTTCTCGCGCCATCCAGTGGGACGATCAGTACCGCAATTATTTTCGGCCTTAGCAGGGTTGCCAGCGGCGGTTTTGCTTGGCGCCACAGCACTAACTTTCGACCTGATTATCGGCTTCGTCCTGCCGGTTGTTTCCGTATTACCACTACTGCTTTTACTGCTTTTCTACACGCCGCTCATGGACAACAATTCTGCGCGCGCCACCGGGTTTGGAGCCATTTTGATTGGCGTTGCCGTTCTCGGCTGGCTTACACTGACCCTGCCGTGGTCCGCTGAAAAGCCACAGCCGGTGGCGTTGTTCATTCTGTACGACGCAGATCAACATAATGCATACTGGGCGAGTAGCGACGATAAATTGACCAATTGGCATCGCACCGCGCTCGGTAGTGATCCACAGCTTACCTGTTCAGCGCTATATCAGCCTGATGCGTGTGAGCAGCTTTGGCTCTCCCCGATTAAAGGCGTCAACGTGTCGGCACCACAATTGGAATTGATTGAAGCTGATCGCGAACAACGTCGAGTGCTCTTGCGGATCCGGCCGGATCGGGCGGGCGATACGGTAACCTTATGGCTGAAACCGGGAGCCGGTCTGCAAGGCTGGCAGGTCGAGGGTCAACTCTTGCCATTTGAACAGGACGACTCCATAGGTTGGCGCTCGCTGACCGGATTCGCTTTGCCGGCCAGCGGCGTGGTGATCACGCTCGAACTGGAACCGGGCGACGATTGGCCGGAACTGCTGGTGACCGGTGTGCACAACGGGCTACCTGATGGTTTAACACTACCTCCGAGACGCGGAGACCACATGCACTCCCGTTCCTATTCCGATGCGACGGTCGCAGCGCGCCATGTTGCGATTGATGATTTGCTCGCCGACTCGCACCGCTAAGAAAAGCTCGCGACCCATCGCCAGTTTTGGTTTATCAGCGTTAGCGCGGCGTAAGTCGTCTCACCGCCTGCACATTTGCACAAGCATTAGACGTCAATCATTCTAGGTCCGGTTCTTAATTACTTGAATACATTAGCGCTCGCTCTTCACTGAAATTCTCAGCGAGTGTAGGACTATTGTGCGCTACGTTGGCTCTACACCATAGACCGGCCATTGGCTTCGAGTTAGTGTATGTCGCTTTTAGGCGAGAAATTGTCGGTCGCCGTTTCCGTTCTTAGTGACTGGAATGCGGGCAAAACCAGACATTAGAAATTGAGGGATCGACCGGGCATTTCTGGCCCTTTTTCGACATTTATGTGTCTGCTTTCTATGCTTGGATATGGTGCTTTCTACTCGTTAAGTTGTCGTCTTTATGAGCCTTCGGTTTTCAATATCCAGGGCTCATTTTGGACTCGTAGAATAACCTCAATACGGTTTTCTGTGTTCATTTTTCTGAAAATAGAAGCAACATGATTTTCAATTGTTCGTTTCGATCGTGAAAGCTCATCTGCAATTTTTTGATTGCCGCTACCATTAACAAGGTGCCCTAATACTTGTAGCTCCTTTTGCGTTAGATTTAGGGGGTGGCGTTGGTTTGCTCGGTATGGCCCGCGTATCTTTTTAAAATACGCCGCATTTAGGCCAGCGATGGACGCTGCCTGTTTGATTTTCTCGATGAGGGTGTGTGATTGAAGCCCACGCGCTAACTCATAAGCTTCCAACAAGTCGCTTTCGTGGTTGCTATCGCAAATACATGCTGCGGCGGCATAATCCGTTTTCAACATTTTAAAGGCGCGGAACGCCTCATGCTTTTTGCCTTGGTTATAAATTTGATATGGCTCGGGCAAAATTCTTGCGGCCCAATCAGGCAAAGCCAGTCCACATTTTCGCGCCCAGAAAAAAAATTCACCTATAACCCACGCGCTAGAAGATTCAGAGAGTAAGGGAAGCGTTGCTTCAAAATGTTCCTCAGCAACGTTATGTGTATCATCATACCAAGCCTTTTCTATAAGAGCTGATCGTATCGGCATAATATATTGCGGCTCATCAGTTGAAAGCGCATTTTCCAAAGCCAATTGCAAATGGTTGCTTGAGTCTTTAGCTCCGAGTCGCAATTTCGCTTTTGCCAAAACAGTTAAAGCTGGAAGCTTCATCAATAGTGTTTGGTTTTTTCGTTCTAAAACACCTTCCGCCACTGTTACAGCTTCACTTAAACGCCCCTGCTCAAGGCGCAGTTGCGCGAGCCGGCCGATTAAGTAAAATGTCCAGGCATCCAAATCATGTTGTGTGTCGAAGGCAATGCCGTCGGATAGGACCTTCTCCGCAAGGTCGAAATCCTTGAATTCCACTGCGTATTCGGCAAGGTTGGTGTAAACTCGGGCGGCATCTTCATGGTAATGATGCAATTTGGCGAGCCGGAGGCTCTCATTCATATCATCGAGACCCTGGGTATTGCCTCGGAATATTTTTGCGGTGCCGATATTATTTAAAGCATGTATTTTTATATCTGGCGTATCGAGATTGGCGGACGTTTTCAGAGCGCGCTCGCCCCACTCAATGGCGAGCTCCATACGCCCGTTCAACACATGCATTTGAGATCGCAAGCTAAAGGCCATTGCTTTTTCTTTTGACGGCGCCTCATTTTCAAGGATACGTACCGCTTCATCCGCGTAGCGATTGGCTTGAGCGGCCTCTCCACGATACCAAAGCAGGCGCGATAACCAACGAAGATTATCGCCAACTTTTTCCATTCGTCCGAGCGCGCGCCAAAGTGTGACGGCATGTCGGCGAGCCTCGATAACATCTTCGTCTATGCTCAATGCCAGACCAGCTTCATAGGCCCATTGTTCATATAAAATAGCGGCTTGTTCCGTCGATGCTTTGTCGACAAATTTCAATGCTGTCGCCAGGTGGCCCGCAGCTTCCCGATGAGAGCCAATACTAGCGGCATGGTTGGCTGCGATAGGCCCGTGAATAAGGACTGATTCAGAATCGCCAGCGCCCGCTGCATGGTGAACAATCTGCGATGTAAGCGCGCTATCATCTTGTGACAACAGGACTTTTAAAATTGCGACATGATATTGTTGCGCCTTACCCGACGCAATGCGCGCGTGTGTAGCCAGGCGCGCCAGCTCATGCCTGAACCGTAATGAACCATCGACGTCCTTTTTAAGCAGGGAGCGTCCAACGCATGCCATGGCCAGTAGTTCCGCATTGGGAAGGGCTTGCTCTAACAATTTTATATTAATCGCTCCCGGGATGATGCTTGCAAACTCCAGGAACTGTCTTTCTTCAATAGATAATCGGTTTAACCGTGTATTAACAGCTTCCTTGATTGAAATCGGAATGGTCGTATTATCCGTTTGCGAAGAAAGCAGTTCGGATACGAAAAATGGGTTGCCGCCAGTAATAAAGTGCAACTCCTTGCTATCATAAGCGGACGACTGACTCATTGTTTCAACTGCCGCCAAAGACAGCGGAATCACATCAAGCCTTACGGTATTTTTGGGCGGCAGGTCGCCAAAGACAGAATGCGCGGGATGAGAATCCACTATTTCATCATTGCGGAAAGAAACGATCAAAAGAGCGCTCAGGATTGATATGCGCCGTCCAATATACTTAATGAAATCCAGCGTTGCATAATCCGCCCAGTGAATGTCTTCAATAATCAAAATATTCGCGCCAGGTTTTCCCAGTTCCGATAAAATCATGGGAAATAATTCAACAGGTTTCGCAGAGCGCATGGCGAGTTTTCTAATACCATCGGGCAATCCGAGCGCGATATCATAAACAGGCCCTAGCGCCTGTGGAGTAAACAGCGCATCACACATTCCCCATGAGAAACCCTCCTTCATGCGCATCGCGAAAGGCTTGCAAAAGGGATGTTTTGCCAGCGCCAGCTTCACCGCTAACCAACACAATATTACCGTGACCGGATTGTGCGCGCTGTTTGCATTCTTCCAGCGTCGCCAACAAATCACTACGTTCCAAAAGCATAAGCCATTCAATTTCTATGTTGCGCTACACAATGGATAAAAACTGACGATAACCTGATAGATCAAGTGATCAAGGTTCCAGTGGAAATTTGATACTGATTTGAAAAATAGGGGTGTAAAATCGAAAATTAGGGGTGAGCCCTGATACTGTATCGTCAGTTTCATAGCTAAGCTTCCCCAAATATCAACGGCAACTGTGTATTGCTCACTAATTAGGGACATACTTATGAATATTCACAATGAAGGCTCTCTTCGTAAGGGGCGTGTTTTCGGCAGTATTTTGATTTTGAGCATTGTAAGTTTTGCTATTCCTATGGCCGGCCAGGCAGCAGCCCCGGATAGTTTAGCGGCGCGCGCAGCCGAACCCGTCAAAAGCGTTGATTATACGTGTATCAGTTGTGATATTGATGCCTTTGTCGCTCATTGTGACAAGAATAATGGGGGCCTCAGTAAGAACCCTGACGGCATGACGACTTGTTCAATCCAGCCTAACGCGAAAAGCGTTGGAAAAGGTGCCGGCGCCTTTGCGCTGAGTGGCAAGGGCGGTGGCGACAAAAATGGCGTCATCTATAAATGTGAGAGTGATACAGATTTTTGCGCAACGATCTTTGCCGATACTTGTCGGGATTCTGGCGGTGGCGTCAGTTCTAAACCTGACGGCGGCGTTGTCTGCACAATAGACTAATCTTGTTCCTACCAAGGAAGAATTTGCTCCGAAAATTACGCAAGACTTTCATCTTTAAGATAAGAGCATACGCAAAAAATAAACGACCCGCCTAAAATAGGTGTGTCGACATTCAAATAAAAGTCGCCCGCTTTCAACGTGACCATGACCGTCTCAGTCCGACGCGTGGATTGACTACCTTCGTCAGTATTGTGAAATGGAGAAACGACCATGCAAATTCTTCGTACTATTCTTTTTCTTTTTGTCTGCTTTTGGGCTGGTGCAGCAAACGCTCAAAAGAACGGCCTTGATGAACGATCTTTAGTTGAGCGTGTGCAAAACTGGCATTTAACGTCAATCTCCCCAAATGCCCTGAAAAATAAAATCGAAAATGACAATGCCCGGATCATTGACCTGGATATCGTCAGCACGTCACCGTTACGTTTTTCTGTGACGTTGGTGAAGAACACTGGCGCCCATAAGTCCGCCGGATGGTGGTGGCTTTATAACACCAGCCCTGATGCGATTAACGAGCTCGTTGATGAAAAGAACGCACGCGTCGTCGATATTGAAACCTATAAGGTCAATGGCGAGCGTAAATTCGCTGCTGTGTTCGTCTTGAATAAAGGCAAGCGGGAGACTGGCTGGCACTGGTACTTTAACCAATCAGCTGAAAGCTTAAAGGCTAAATACGATAACCTCGATCAACGATTAATCGATATTGAGCGATATACAGAAGGCGGCGCTACGAAATACGCCGCCGTGATGGTCGACAACACCGGCGATCGTGAGGTGGGGTGGTACTGGTACCGAAACCAATCCGCAGGCCAACTCAAAAGAAAAATATCCAATCACAGAATGCGGCTCATTGATATTGAGTCATATGATACCCAAAATGGCGTGCGTCATGCTGTTATCATGAAAGAGTTCGATAACAATCAACAACAACTTTACTGGTACTATCACGGTATTTCCGGCAAAGACTTAACAAATATGACGCGCCGGCATGGCGCGCGGATCCTCGATATCGAACGGTTTGGTTCCTCAACTGATAAATATTCCGCTGTTCTGCTCAATAATGGTATTGCCAGAAGAGGCGATTGCGACGGCCGGCTCGAACATTTTTCTGACGCACTTGTCGAAAAGATGAAAGAACAGTCCATTCCTGGCGGTCAAATTGCCATCGTTAAGGGCAACCGGTTGGTTTATTCTTGTGGGTTGGGGCTTGCCAATATCAACACGCTTGAGAAAGTCACGCCGGAGCACATGTTCCGTACTGCAAGTATATCAAAGCTACTGACAATGTCCGCTATCCGCGATCTCGTCGCTAAGGACAAGCTTGAATATACGGACACAATGTTGGACGCGCTCGATAGCCGTGCGCCAAATGGCCAATTGGGTGATCAAAGAATACAGATGATCAATGTTCAGCAATTGCTTGATCATCGTGCCGGGTGGAGTCGGCACGAGTATAACCCGATGTTTGAGCAGCGCTCGATAGCTGCGGAAATTGGCGCAGAAACACCTTTAACCTGTCGGCAGATAATGAACTATGTGCTTACGAAGCGCTCGCTTGACTTCCAGCCAGGGGCTCGGCCAAGAGAGCGATTTGATCCTTACTCAAATCTTGGATACTGCATCCTTGGTCAAATAATTGTTGAAGCCAGTGGCGGCGGCTATGCCCGGTATGTTAAAAATAAAATCTTAAAGCCGGCGGGTGTTACTCAGATGCGCCTCGGCAATAGCCGCCTCGCAGAAGCCTACCCAGAAGAAGTGCGTTATTATGGGAAGCCGTTTTCGACGAAGGTTTCCTCTCTGTTCCCACAAGATAGTAGCGACGTTCCTAACGCTTATGGTGGTTTCGTTCTGGAGGCGATGAGCAGTCATGGCGGATGGATTGCGAGCACTAATGATCTGGTACGTTATGCGGCCTTCACGCCCGTCATACCAAGACCGTATGGCGATAGCGCAACAAACCACAACGGTTCTTTGTCGGGCTCGTGGACGGTGTTGCGTGAGCAAGGTGATGTCAGGGTTGCGATTGCTAAATGGGTCACCGCTCGATCGCGACAAGATCCGTCTGGAGCCTCTTGTTGATGCTGAGATCAATAAAGTCACTCAGTGGCCAACCCGAAACCTCTGGTCGAAATACGGCTATCCGCAAAATTAATTCTGGAGAAAGACATGAAAAAAGCAACACTCACTTGCGCCGCTGCAATCACGATGACTTGCGCGTACCCTCCTGTAGTCGCCGCAGAAGGTTGGCTCGACCCGATGATTGATAAGCGTACAAATCTTCACTTCGTTTCTGATCGAAGCAAGCTGCACGCTACAGTAGTGGATATGAAGGAACGTGGGCGCATCGTCATTGATGTGGAAACATATTACGATACACAGTGTGCTAGCACCAATAGTGATTGGCAGTACAAATGTCGTCGGTACGCGTTGATTTCAACAAAAAATGTAGACAATCTTCTGTGGGAGATCGTTCTACCTTACGATAAGAATGCTTATTCTGAGCAGTGGAAAGAGTTTGAGGGCAAAAATTTTAGACTAGCTGATATTGAAGATGACGGCCTCGTCGCGAATACGATCACAGCGCTTTTTGTGCAAAATTCAAAGAAATTAAAATGGGCATCATTTCCTTCATTGAGCCTCAAGCGTTTTAAGGAGGAATATAAGAAAAGAGTAACTGATGGGAAGATGACACTGATCGACCACGAAGTTTTTGAAGAAGGGGGTAAAAAACGACACGCCGTAATCTTTGCCAGGGATAAATCACTCCGTTTTACCTTGCCATTATGGCATCTTTCGTATGATGATTACGCTAAGCTTGCGACATTTGCCTATGATAGAGACAATCTGCGTCCGCTCTACATGAATGCGATATATTCGTATCATTCGGATACCTATTACACGACATTCATGCGTGACAATTCTACGGATGCAAAAGTTTTTACGCGAATGACGCGCAAGCAATTTAACACCAGGAACGCCAATCTGAGAGAGAAAGGGTATCGTCTTATCGATATTGAAATTGGCGCGACAGGTACACAAGGGCGCTGGCGCGGAACATGGTTGCGCAGGAAAAAACCAATACGCACTGATTAATTAGTTTGCTTTGCAAAACATGAATAGGATGACTTCATCTGCGTGATAAGCGTAAACTTGGCGAGAGGGCTAACGTAGAAAAACAAACCAACCGCCATTTTCTGTCGCGGCCATGTCTACGTATCCTCCATATCTAGTATTTTTCAGAGTAAGTTTATGGCAACTTCCGTATGAGTTGTAAGTGCAAGGTTGAT
>JAADIH010000203.1 GCA_013151435.1 Alphaproteobacteria bacterium | reverse complement strand
AAATATTACTGATCACCTTGTTGCCGGCGATGTTGACCAGAAAAGCGAAAATGATGAGCCCGACCGCCAGCAGCGCCACCAGAAAACCGTTGTCGTCGATGTTGAAGAGCTGAAGCGTGTAGGCGCCAAATGTCCGCGCCACGAGGCTTTCATTGATGACCATGGAAATCGCCATCAGCAACGCCGCCGCACCGGTAATGGTGGCGGGGCCATAGGCTTTGCGCAGGATCATCGCAATTCCGCCCGCTGACGGATATTTGTTCGAAACTTTGATATACGTGTAGGCGCTAAATGCGCTAATGATTGCGGCAGTTAGGAAGGCGAGAGGGAACAACGCGCCAGCAAATTCGGCGACTTGCCCCGTGAGCGCAAAAATCCCGGCGCCAATCATTACGCCGGTACCCATTGCGATCGCGCCGATGAGAGTTAGGCTCCCCTCTTTATATTCTGTTTTCGTCATCGGTTGATCCTTGCTTATGGTTATAGGGTTTGGTCAAAACTTTCGATACGCATACAAAGCGAAACCTTTGTACGAACACAGTGATCTATAGCATGGTTACGAGCTTGCCGAATACAAAAGTTGAGTGTGCATGCCAATCATCGAGATGGTGCGAATACCAGCCTGATACCGAGGACAGAAATTATCGCGCCGACGACAGTTTGTAGGGTTATCACCTCCCCAAAGAAGAGAGCGCCGAGGAGAATTCCCATAAACGGCACCAAAAAGCTGAATGCATTGGCGCGTGACAAGTCCATCTGTGTTAGCACGCGTTGCCATAACCAGAAAGCAAGGGCCGTTCCAAACAGGCTTAGCCCGACAAGGCTGGCGGTAAATTGAGTTGACCAGGTAATGGCGAGAGGATCTTCGACTAAGCTCGCAAGGAACGCCAAAGGCACAGCGCCGATAATGAGTTGCCATCCCATCGCCGAGGATGGATCAAGGGCGCTGGCGATGCGTTTAATTGCGACATTGCCGATACTCACGCCCGTCGCTGCGAGAAGAACATAGGCGATGCCCTTTGTCATCGATGCGCCCTCATTCGACAAAAGAGCTGGCGCCGCCACAATGACGACGCCCGCAAACCCAATAGCAAGACCAATATGTGCTCGTGGCCCAAGTCTTTCCTTTAACACCGCATACGCCATAACCGCTGCCATAAGAGGTTGCAAATTTGCAATCACTGTTGCAAACCCCGGCGCGACAAACTCTGCGGCGTGGAACATGCCGAGATAACCAAGCGTTGTTGCGCCAAAGCCGGCAACACATAACCAGCCCCAAGTCTTGGCCCCGCGCGGCAATGGTGCGCGGATCAGCGCCGCGACAGTGAGCAGCGCGCCGCCGGCAAGAGCGGCGCGCATTGCTGCGAAAGTTAGATGCGGCGCATAGGGCAGACCTATAGTGATTAGCGGATAGCAGGCTGCCCACAGTACCATGACAGCGATAACAGCTGGTGTTCCATTGTTACGGATCATCATATCGATTTAGATCAAGAAGCCCGCCCTTGCGAGGATGTTGGTCGTTTGCGATGTCCTGAAAGAAATCTGCGGTCTCCCAAAACATCGGACTTGATCGCCGGACACCGAACTGGTCAATGAGCGAACGCCATTCATCTTTTGTCCTGACGGTGGTTAGTTCAGCGACAAAACTTGTTAACTCACCATGGTCAATAACAAAGAAAAAATTGGGGTAGCTGCCTATTTGACCATCTATGACCGTGATGGTGTCTTTTTCTGGCTCGCGTCTCAGACTTTCTGCAAAGAGAAAGGCGATATTGGTGTGCGCTTTATCATGAATTAGCGAATAGACATGGTCCTTACTGTTTGGATGAATAACGCGTAATAACGACAAGTCCGGCAAATATCGTACCCATGGGCCTTGCGTTGATGCGAGTGAGAATAGTGCGGCGAGTTCTGGAGAATGCCCAAGGCGCCGGTCGCCGGCGCGGTTGATTGGGTCCCTTTGGGACAGGCCGCTTCGGTTGCGTTTAAGCGCTTTGACTAACAGCTCCGCTTTTGGGTCGTAAGTCGTGAAGTTAATTTGCGTAGCATAGTCAATATCGATTGGCTTTTGGTGCAGCAGTGTTCTGATTTTTACCTTACCGCCGCGGTACCAATCATCGTGAATCTCTCTGCGGCGATCCGTTGGCAAAAATGAAAGGAACAAGTCTTCGCTCTCTATACGAAGCAAATCCATATAGACGCGGGTTGCAATCTGATGTTCGACGGATCCGAAAACATCAAAGCCCGCCACAAGGTTGTAATAAATACGCTCAAGTGTCGGAAAGTCGATCACCCAAGCAGTTTCCGGAATATCGCCAATGAAGCCGCTGGTTACTGTTGCATTATCGAAATGTCGAAAGACGGTTAGAAGGGATGCACCGGCGGTAGAATTGCCCGGCCATATCATATTGAGAGAAGGGCCGGCCTTTTGTGGGTCGGCAGCGTTATATCTTTTCTTGCGCATCTCAGCATATTGACGATGGTGATCGAGGTAAGCGGGAACGAGGCGCTCGAGCAGCGGCCCTTCCGCATGTTCGGCCGGCAGTCCCAGAAATGGCGTCGCCGCGGTCAGGTATTCAGGGTCGCTGACCGACAAATCGGCGTCCGGGTCTAAAAACATGACCCAGAAACGGTCTTCAATAACATTGACCGCTACCTGGCCGCGACAGACCGGTGAAGGTTCGGATAATATATTCCGCATCGTCTAGTAAAAAACGGTAGCGGGCGTCGGCCGGTATGGCGACGAATGCCGTGAACGGATTTGATGCGATTGCTGGTTCGTAAGAGGGTAGCTCCGTGACCTGCCAGTCTGCTTGAAGAAAGAGCTCGCGATAACGCGCAAGGCGACCCGGCCCTATCTCATAAGTAATATGGGTCTTGTGGAGGATAGTCTCTCTAATAGGTGACAAACGGTAATAGAATTCATCCGCCCCGGGATCGTCATAGGGGCGGCGTGTTGCTATGATGCGGATAGGCTCGCCCGGCGGCGTCGGTGAGCGGACGAGTTGGAAATATGTTCTTGCTTCAGTTCCTGAAAAATACAGATGCGCAAGGTATAAATGTTCGTAGAGATAGCGCGCGATGAGGCGTTCTTTGAGTGCACCGCCATTAAAAAATCTTTCCCATTCGGCAATTTGCGTGTGGAGTTCATCAACCGCCAAGGAGTTTTGTTGAAGCGCCGGCGCGCCAGCGGCGGCCCATGCAGACAACGTCGCCCACTCATCGTCGGCCATTGGCGCCATGGCGTATGGCATGCCGCCAAACGGATTCTTGCGCTCATAACGCTCAAATTCATCGGGCGCCGGACAGCTAAGCTCGCGGGTAATGCCAAGGTCAATGGATTTCGGAAGCGGCGCATTTTTTGGGACCGGATGTTTTTTGCCGAGCACCAGCATGCGCCAAAGGATGGATTGCGCAGGATCGGCTGCCTCTGTTGCAGAGGTTACGTCAAAGAAGCCGAGGCCGCGCCATTTGTCTACTGATGAGGCATCAATCCCCAACCGCGTCAGGGGCGCTTCTTCCAATCTGGATGAATCATAGACCAGCTGTTTGCTGGCGCCGCGCGAAATGCCTTCCGCAGACGTCATGCGAAGCTGGCAAGGCGCATCATAGCAACCATGGCATACGACACAGCGTCGCTCGACGGTTTGCAACAGAGCCTTAGCGTCAAAGTCGGGAGAGGTAGGGGCAGGAACAGCGACTGCATCATGATTGACCCGTCCTTGAAATAAGCCAGCACGGTTGGCGATTAGTCCTGAAAGAACGACCGTGACCAGAGTCACGCCGATAACAATAGAAATGGATTTAGGCGAGAACCGTGATCCTGGAGTTTGTAGCCCGGTCACGTTTAACGGCTCCGTTATTTGTGCGCTATGAATTCACGCGCAAACAAGATCGTCATGTTCGAACCGGAACCGCTGTCTGGTTGACGATGAGCCAAACGAGCTGAACAATGTTATCGTAACAACTCTGCGCGTCAGCGCTACTGTTTTTTCTGAAATTCATTGCGCAAATAGGTGAGAATATCTGCCATGTCCTGGTCGGTGAGATCAGGATTGCCGCCCATTGGCGG
>JAADIH010000257.1 GCA_013151435.1 Alphaproteobacteria bacterium | reverse complement strand
ACTTTGCCCTTAGTGTTTTTTGGAGGGGGACTGTGACTGAGTGGAACCCACAAACCAGGCATTATTTTGGAGCAATAATCCCGAGATATAGGAAACAAATAAGAAAATATTTGCTGGGAATTGCCTCTCATCCATCTGACCTATTCCTGTGGGTGGAGGTCGATCTTTCAACCAATCCTGCAGCAGTACTTGCATTTCCAGAAATAAATAAAAAGCTGGATCAAGATGGTATAAAGCATCATACTTTCAGTGCTCCTGGGTTAATCTTCAGATTATTCCTTGGACCAGCGGTCAGTAATTTTATGACCAAACTAACAGTTCACTCTGGTAGCCCGGTAATGTTTTCCACATGCTCATTTGTTCAACATGGCCTGTGGGATATTCTAGCTAACAAGCGGAATAAAGCAGCCTTAGCGGGCAAAGCTATAAAAGGTATGGGTGCTTAGATTTTACAATGGCGGTCCCGACAGGATTCGAACCTGTGACCTCACGCTTCGGAGGCGTGCGCTCTATCCAGCTGAGCTACGGGACCGGCTGAGAAACATGCGTTCTGCCCGATCACAGGCCGAATGTCCAAAGCTTTCCGTGCATGATATCAATGAAATCGCGCTAGAGCCATTCGCATTCGAATAGAATCAACCAGTGGCTCTAAGTTATTGTTTGTCGCGCTTCTTTTGCTAAAAACCGCACACACTTTTTCGAGAAGCGCTCCAGGCGAAACGGCTGAATACAGACCTGAGGCGGCTTGCCCTCAATGAGGGCAGCAATGATTGTCGCCGTCACAGCCGAGAGGGTCAGCCCCAAGTGCTGATGCCCAAAGGCGTAGAAAAGGCCACGATGGCGATGGCTCTCGCCGATCGCCGGCAGATAGTCCGGAAGCGAAGGCCGCCGCCCCATCCAAACTTCCGCGGGCACACCGGAAGGGGCCGGAGCCAACTCGCGCGCATGGTGTTTTAGCGCCTCTACACGCGCCTTGGTGGGCGGCGCGTCGACCCCACCAAATTCAACGCCGCCGGTTACCCGCAAACCGCAATCGAGCGGCGACATGATAATGTTTCGCTCATAAGACGCGACGGGTATTGTAAAATACGGCGAGCACCCGGGAAATGTCAACGCATAACCACGCTCCGTATCAAGAGGTATTTTTCCCTCCAGAGGCTCCAGCAATGCGGCGGACCCAACACCGGCGGCAACGATGATACGGTCGGCGGAAATAGTTTTAGCACCGTCCTCATTGCTGTGAGTTTTAATATGGAAACCACCCGCCGCGCAAAGCGCAACTTCACCAACATGGGCGCGAATAAACTCACCACCTTCGCGAGCGATGACTTCCGCATAGATATCACAAATGCGTTTAGGGTCAGTCACATGACCGGTTTTCGGAAAATATAGACCCCCGGCCAAATTCCGCCCAAGACCCTGCGCTCTTTCGGTAATTTCTTCTGCATCAAGATTTATTGAAGGAACGCCGCAAGCCTCCAATTTTTTCTGCGTCTGCGACAGGCTGCGTAATGATTGCTGGCGCTCAACCACAAGCAGGCTGCCATTAGCAACCAAATGATCGCTAGCGCCAGCCGCTCTCAAAAGCGCCTTCAAATCATCCATGGCCGAGGCTTGCAGCGACATGAGCGCCGCTGTTCCCCGCCGATAAACCCCGGGGCGTGACGCCCAGGCATACCGCAGCAGCCACGGCGCGATGCGCAAGGCATAGGCCGGGCGAACGGAGAGAGTCGCATGACGGCTAAGCAACATCCCGGGCGCGCCCATAATCGTCTCGGGCGATGCGAGGGGAAACACCAGTTCAGTTGCGATGTGCCCCGCATTACCAGTTGAGCACCCGGACCCTGGTGCATTCGCGTCCACCAGGACGACACGGTGTCCCGACCGGATTAATCGAAAAGCGCAGGACAACCCGATAATACCCGCCCCAATGACGACGATCTTGTCTTTGCTCGTTTCCATAAGTTCCAGTCGCTATCGTTGGGTGAGTGGCGTTTTTTGTTTCACTCATGGGCCATAGTGTATACAAATTTTGAAGTCGGAATAAAGCCGGGTGAGAAAACTACCGGGTCACAAAAACCATTGCGAGCATCACGTCCCGTAGGAAGGAAGAAAAATCATGACCAGCTCAAAAGCTAACCGTACCGCTAACCCAGACCTTCCCAATTGGCGCGGCGTATTTCCCGCCGTCACAACACAATTTCATCAGGACAATTCCGTCGATATCGCTGGGACAAATGCCGTCATTGGAGGCTTGATCCGTGATGGTGTCCACGGTCTCGTGCTCATGGGAACAGTTGGTGAAAATAATTCGCTGAGCGCACAAGAAAAACGCGCCATCTTAACCGCCGCCGTTAAGGCCGTCGACAAACGCGTCCCCATCATCACTGGCGTCAGCGAGCTCACCACGAGCACAGCCGCACAATTTGCAAAGGACGCCGAGGAGTTAGGTGTTGATGGGCTGATGGTGCTGCCCGCTATGGTCTATTCGCCTACCGAGGCAGAGCTGGAAACGCACTTCAAGACCGTCGCCAAGGCGACCTCCGTGCCCATCATGCTCTACAACAATCCGGCGTCGTATAAAATCTCCATACCAATTGATATGGTGGTGCGGTTATCAAATATCGCGAATATCGTCTGCATCAAGGAAGCCGCAGAAGACACAAGACGTATCACCGATTTAATCAACGCCCTTGACGATAGCATGATAGTCTTTGCGGGGCTAGATGATATGGCTTTTGAAGCGCTGGCCCTTGGAGCAAAGGGGTGGGTCTCTGGTTTGACCAATGCCTTTCCAAAAGAATCGGTTGCGATTTATGAACTTATGCAACAGGGGGATTACGCAAGCGCGCTGGAGATTTACCGCTGGTTCATGCCCCTCTTGCACCTCGACTCGCAGCCCGACCTTGTGCAGAGCATCAAACTTGCTGAGCAAATCATGGGGCGCGGGTCGGAACGCGTAAGAATGCCGCGCATGATCCTACGAGGTGCGCGGCGCAAAGAAGTAATCGCGATTGTCGAAGACGCTCGCAACGCCCTGCCCTCCCTCTCCGCGAAATCTGCATGAATTTTGGCCCCACATGAACACGAATGGCCCGAGCGGCCCAACCTGGTTCTCCTGTATCGACGGCCACACTTGCGGCAACCCTGTGCGACTAGTGACAGACGGCGCGCCAGCGCTGCGGGGCGCGACTATGTCGGAAAAACGTCTCGACTTCCTGCAACGTTTTGACTGGATCCGCGAGGCGCTGATGTTCGAACCGCGCGGCCATGACATGATGTCTGGCGCCTTTCTTTATCCTCCGTGCTCAGAAGGTGCCGACGCATCTATATTGTTTATTGAAACCAGCGGCTGTTTGCCGATGTGTGGGCATGGCGCCATCGGAGCGATTACCCTCGCCCTTGAGCACGGTTTAATCACGCCCCACCAAGAGGGTCGGGTCATTCTCGATGCACCTGCTGGCCGCATCACCGCAGACTATGCCCGCGAGGGCCAATATGTTGAGTGGGTCCGCATATATAATGTAGCCAGCTATCTGGCGGCGCGCGACCTTGAAATCGACGTACCGGAACTTGGGCGCCTAACTTTCGATGTCGCTTATGGTGGGAATTTTTACGCGATTCTAGAACCTCAAGAAAACTACAAGGGGTTGGACGCTTTCTCCGCATCCGACATCGTTGGCCTTAGCAGGGAGGTGCGTGAATGCATGCGCGCAATTTATGAGCCCATACACCCAACAGATCCGACGATCCGCGGCGTCAGCCATGTGATGTGGACCGACGCCCCAAGCACGAGCGACGCCGATAGCCGCAATGCTGTCTTCTATGGCGACAAAGCCATCGATCGTTCCCCTTGTGGTACGGGGTCATCGGCGCGAATGGCGCAACTCGCCGCACGCGGAAAACTGAAAATTGGCGATCAGTTTCGTCATGAAAGCTATATTGGCAGCATCTTTGATTGCCGCATCGAAGACATCGTTACACTTGGCGATCATCAAGCCATCATGCCCAGCATTTCTGGTTGGGCGCGCATGACCGGCCAGAACAAAATTCTTGTGGACCCGCGCGACCCGTTTCATCGCGGGTTTCAGGTTCTTTAACACTCCTTCGTGATTAGGCCCGTTACGAATGGGTCCAATACCAGTTGTCACTCCCCTTTTGCCATAGCATGGCCATAGAGTGTCACTATTGTAATTTGGCCTCACCGCTGATTTCCCCTTAACTGGGGATGTCGCTATATTGGCTGACAGTGCGTCACATATTATGGCGCATAGGAAAGGTGGAATATGATCGATCTTCTAAAAATTGCGGCAGCGGCCCTCACCCTTATGGGGGGAATGAACGCAATGGCGCAAGCGCCAACTACTGCGCTCGCTGAAGACACTACCACTCCAGACTCTGCCACACCCGCCATGTGGAGGATCACCGACGCCGATTCAGAATTCATCTTGTTGGGTACGTTTCATTTTCTACCACCAGAACTCAATTGGCGCACAGACGCGATAGAAGGTGCGATTGCGGCCGCGGACGTTATCTACTTCGAGTTAGAGGCGGATGCGCCGGATTTTCAATCCAAAGCCATCTCAGCAATGATGTTAAATGGATTATATCCACCGGGTGAACACATATCCGATACACTCACTCCAGATGAAATTTATAAACTACGTGAAATCACGAATAGTCTTGGACTGTTATTTTCAGGAATTGACGCCATGCGCCCGTGGCGCGCCGCATTGTCGCTGGAAATTCAATATGTCCTCAGCCAAGGATTGCAACCTGGTGCGGGTGTTGAGCACATTCTGCTTAGCGAAGCACGGACGCTTGGAAAAGAATTACGGTTTTTTGAAACGGTAGAGCAGCAATTCTCAATGTTCTCGAATTTGTCACCGGAGACAGAACGGGCATATTTATTATTCACCCTGAACCATTGGCCTAAATATAAACAATCCCTATGGACATTATATGATGCGTGGAAGACCGGTGACACCTCTGCGATTGACCAATTGATGAATGAAGATGACAGCGTTCAGACACCAGAGTTTTTTCAAACCGTAATCATAGATCGCAATGAAGCATGGGCGGAGGAAATCGCGAACGCCATGAATGAAGGCGCAGGTAATGCCTTGATCGCCGTCGGAGTTGGCCATCTTGTGGGCGATGAATATTCTGTACCCGCACTGCTCAAGGCCAAAGGGTTTAAAGTCAGCCGCTATGGTTTGGATGAAATCATACAGACAGATATACCGGCAGGTGAGCCCGCCAATGACAATGCCGCTGTCGAAGACGACATTGGGGTGTTGCTAGAAGCGATAAACGAAAATCGCCCTTAAGCCCCCTTAAGTTACGCGCCCATGAGGACTGGATCCCGGGTCAAGCCCGGGATGACGGCAGTTGTATTCCTAAACGTCCAACTGCGCTGTCAGTGCGTTCTCCTGAATAAATATTCGCCGCGGTTCTACAACGTCGCCCATGAGGCGCGAAAAAATATCATCAGCGGCATCTGCCTCGTTGATTTTCACCTGCAGTAGAACCCGGGCGTTCTCATCAAGCGTTGTCTCCCAAAGCTGTTCAGGGTTCATCTCACCAAGGCCCTTATAGCGCTGGACCGCGACGCCCTTTTCTCCCCCGGCGCGTACTGCGCTCAACAGCCCCTCTGGACCAAACAGGGTAGCGCGTTGCTCTTTGCGCGCCCATTGTGCGGGCTTTTCAAAGATCGGGATCAGTTCCTGCATTGCAGCCTGGACGCGGCGCGCATCTGCGCTCACCAGAACATCACGGCTGAGCACGCTGCGCTCGGCGACACCGCGCACTTCACGTTCAAATACATAACCGCCCTCGCCATCTGCTGCGCCGGTCCAGCCACGCTCATATTCTTCGGAAATCATATTGAGGCGTGTCGCTACTTTCTCCACCGCGCCTTCCGCATCATCATCCGCCTCATGAAGCGCGCCCGCAAGCGCCGCCTGTACAATCGCATCACGTGATAATCGCGCAGGAAATTCATTCAGCGCATCACGCACAACCCGCGCCTTAGCGACAATTGCTGCAAGATCCGCCCCGGCAATGGTTTCTCCATTATCCAGAATGAGGGCGCCATCCGCTTGCCCCTCCGCATAGAGATAATCTTCCAAAGCGGGGTCATCGATCAAATATTGCTCGGACTTACCGCGCGACACCTTATAGAGGGGCGGTTGCGCAATATAGAGATGCCCGCGCTTGATCAGCTCCGGCATTTGCCGAAAGAAAAAGGTCAACAGCAGCGTTCTGATATGCGCGCCATCCACATCGGCATCAGTCATAATGACAATCTTGTGGTAACGCAGTTTATCGGCGTTAAAATCATCGCGACCAATACCTGTGCCAAGCGCCGTAATCAGCGTGCCAATCTCCTGGCTGGACAGCATTTTATCAAATCGCGCACGCTCCACATTGAGGATTTTGCCGCGCAAGGGCAGTACAGCCTGGTTTTTCCGGTGACGCGCCTGCTTCGCAGACCCGCCAGCGGAGTCTCCTTCGACGATAAACAGTTCACATTTTGAAGGATCGCGCTCCTGACAATCAGCAAGCTTTCCGGGAAGCGACGCCACATCAAGCGCAGATTTGCGCCGGGTTAGCTCGCGCGCTTTGCGGGCCGCCTCACGCGCCGAGGCAGCTTCAACAATTTTTTGCACGATGCGCTTGGCGTCAGCGGGCGTTTCTTCAAACCATTCGTTGAGCTTTTCACTCACAGCACTTTCAACAATCGGACGCACTTCGGACGAGACCAGTTTGTCCTTCGTCTGGGATGAGAATTTCGGATCAGGAACTTTGACCGAAAGCACGCATGTCAAACCTTCCCGAGCGTCATCACCGGTGAGCGAGACTTTTTCCCGCTTCGCGATGCCGGACTTTTGCGCATAACTGTTGATGACACGGGTCAGCGCCGCGCGATAACCAGCAAGGTGTGCACCGCCGTCGCGTTGGGGGATATTGTTGGTAAAGCAAAGAACTTTTTCGTGGTAGCTATCATTCCACCACATCGCCACTTCCACAATGATGTCTTCTTTTTCCGTTACGAAAAAAATCGGCTCCGGCAAAAGCGGATTTTTAGCCGCATCCAAATATTTAACAAATGCGTGGAGCCCACCCTCATAGAGCATTTCTTCTTCGCGGATCTCGACGTGACGCTTATCCGTAAGCTTGATCATCACGCCGGAATTGAGGAAAGCCAATTCGCGAAGGCGATGCTCCAGTGTTTCAAAGTTAAATTCAGTCCCTGTAAAGATCGTATCAGAAGGCAGAAAAGTTACTTCTGTGCCCGTCTCGACAGAATCGCCAACCACGGCAAGATCTGCATCTGGCTCTCCCATGTGAAAGCGCATGCAATGTTCTTTGCCATTACGGCGAATGCGCAACTCCAGCCATTCAGAAAGTGCGTTAACCACTGAGACGCCCACCCCGTGCAGGCCGCCAGAAACCTTATAAGAATTGTGGTCAAACTTACCCCCCGCATGGAGCTGGGTCATAATGACTTGTGCGGCAGAGACGCCTTCTTCGGTGTGTATGGCCGTTGGAATACCCCGACCATTATCTCTTACAGTGACTGAACCATCCTGATTCAGAACAACACTCACCGTGTCGCAATAACCTGCAAGCGCTTCGTCAATGGCATTATCGACGACTTCGTAAACCATGTGATGCAAGCCAGAACCATCATCGGTATCGCCGATATACATGCCGGGTCGCTTGCGCACGGCATCAAGGCCTTTAAGCACCTTGATGGAGTCAGCGCCGTATTCTTCTTGTGGTGCGGCGTTATTCGCCATTTCGATTTCTTTCTTTTAACTCAACGTCGTTTCATGAAGTGCGCCGCTCTGCGCATTAAAATGTTGTGCGTGGTCGCCCCAGGCGGAGAAAAGTGATTGGTCTGTACCTGTCATAATAGATTGAAAGCCAAGTTCATCGAGGATCGCGAACAATCCCGCCCGGTGGACAGCATCCAGATGCGCCGCCACCTCATCAAGCAGAATGATCAGCGGCGCAGAGCCAGGGCGCGCAGCCATGCCGCGCGCATTGGCCAGAACCAAACCGATCAGCAGGGCTTTTTGCTCCCCCGTAGAACAAAGCCGCGCGGCCTGACCTTTCTTGCGGTGCGTGACCAACAAATCACTGCGATGCGGCCCGGTCAATGCACGCCCGGCCTCTGCGTCACGGCGACGGCCGACCTTTAGGGTCTCGACAAATTCATCTTCCACATCGCCCGCAGATGCATTGCCGAGGGCTTTTTCCAACTCACCCTCAAGTGCAATATCTGCAGCCGGAAAGATAGCGTCATTGTCGCCCACCGCTTGCGCCGCCAGCATCGCCGCCGTATCCCGGCGTGCAGCAGCAATCGCAACGCCAGCTTCAGCAATTTGCAATTCAAGCGCACTTAGCCATTCATCATCGCGCGCGCCTTCATCAAGCAGGCGTTGGCGTTGGCGCATAGCTTTTTCATAGGCCGATGACGATTTCCCATGCGCCGGGTCCTGAGCCAAAGTCATGCGGTCAATAAACCGTCGGCGCTCACCCGCCCCCTCCATAAACAAGCGATCCATCGCCGGCGTCAGCCACAGCAATCGTAAGTGATCAACAAAAACGCCGGGGCCAGTCGCGCTGGCGTCATCGATCCGGCAAATCCGACGGTCAGGCTTTGACGCCGTAACGCCAACCCCGAAACGGCGTTCATCATCGCCATCATCAATCCGCGCTGAAACAGCCCAGCCGCCAAGCCCACCAATACGGGGCAATTCATCAAGGCGGGCGCCGCGCAGCCCACGCCCCGGGCCAATCAGCGAAATTGCTTCAAGCAGATTGGTTTTGCCGGCGCCGTTTTCACCCGCAATAGCAACCGGGCGACCATCAAATACAATCTCGGCGCGCTCATAAGACCGGAAATCCGTAAGCGTTAATCGACGCAGCCGCGCGCTGGGCGCCGGGACTATCCCTTGCGCTACTGGTATTTTGATGACTGCCGATTGGCCCAAAATTAAACCCTTAGCGGCATGAGAACAAAAAGCGCGCGCTCATCTTCTTCATCGACAACCACGGTTGGTGATGACGGATCAGCGAGCCTAAATGTTGCGGTTGCGCCCTCAATTTGCTGTGCGACATCAAGCAGGTAGCGCGCATTAAAACCGATCTCTAACGGATCGCCGCCGTAATCCACAGAAAGCTCCTCCAGGGCAGAGCCGGATTCTGGATTATTGACAGTCAATCGCAGCCGATCAGCCTCAAGCGCGAGCTTCACAGAGCGTGTCCTGTCAGCAGACACCGTTGAAACGCGGTCAACCGCTTGCGCGAAATCTTTTGTTTCAACGCGTAAAATATTTGAGTTCCCTTTCGGGATCACGCGCTCATAATCTGGAAATGTTCCGTCGATAAGTTTTGAGGTCAACCGACCCGCACCAAAACCAAAGCGAATTTTCGTCGTCGACACCGCAATCTCGATGTTGTCTTCCGCATCCTCAAGCAGTCGCGTTAACTCAGCGATGGCTTTGCGTGGCACAATCACGCCGGGCATTGACGCCGCGCCATCGGGTAGGGGCGCATCAAGCCGCGCCAGACGGTGACCGTCCGTTGCTGCGGCTCGCAAAAGCGGTGTGTCGCCATCCGTCGAGGCATGGAAATATACGCCGTTCAGATAATAGCGGGTTTCTTCCTGAGACATGGCAAAGCGGGTTTTTTGCAGCAGCCGTCGCAAGTCATCCGTCGGCATGGAAAACCGCGTGTCGAGATTGTCTGACGTCAAGGTCGGGAAGTCATCATCGGATAAAACCGCTAACGCAAATTCCGAGCGCCCGGCCGTAATCTGCAAGCGTCCATCACCAGAAGACAATTCAAGGCGAACCTGCGCCCCATCGGGCAAGCGCTTAACGATCTCGAAAAGCGTCAAGGCCGAAACCGTTGTCGCCCCATCCTGCGCCACATCGGCAGGTGCTTCTTCGGAGATTTCTATGTCGAGGTCCGTTGCTGTGAGGGTCAGCATCCCGCCCCGCGCCTGTAACAGCACATTTGACAGGATCGGAATGGTGTTGCGGCGCTCCACAACACTTTGCACATGCCCCAGCGCCTTCGACAGGGCGGACCGTTCAATCGTAACCTTCATGCGTATTGCTCTCTCGGAGTTAGGGGCTCGAAATTAGTGGCTCTGAATGCCAAATTAGTGACCCCAATTAGCGACTTAGAATGACTGCGAAACTTGCAAAACCGACGCAACGACGTCCCTATTTTCGGACCGGCCCCCAAATCATTTCTGAACCGTTTCCGGGCCGCCAATCTAAAGAATCGCTATCGTCAAATACCGCTGAAATTATAACCGAAAACCACCACAAAAAGCTAGCGCCAGCGCAAGATTCTCACGCTGACGCCAGTTTTTAAGTCACTGATTTAATGGGCGAATTTTACGCCCTTTCTTCACCCCTCCAGGGCTTCACGAATTCGGCGCACACCGTCCTGAAATGCCTTGTCGCGCTCGAGAAGCGCCTCAGCCCGGCGATAGCTGGACATCACAGTTGTATGATCGCGCCGCAGCGCTTTGCCTATACGTGGAAAGGATTCTTTCAACACCTCACGCGCGCACCAGACGACCGCATGACGGGCCCGAACAATGCGTTGCGGCTGGGCTCTGCTGGTCATATCCTCAAGCTTAAGCCCGAACGCCTCTGCGCCCGCTGCAATGGCGTCGCTGATGGTCGATACCTTGCGGCGATCCTCGAGGCGCGATTTCAGGATAGTTTTGGCTTCATCAAGATCAACGACAGTTTCCTGACTGCCATACATCAACAAAAGCTGGTTCAAGGCGCCAATGGTTTCGCGTGTACTATGGGTGAATGTCCGCGCAATGAATTCAAGCACGCCGTCAGCCATGGAGCATTTCGGTGCGTTTTGTTCGAGGCGCTTTTTCAAAACGGCCAACCGCAAAGCTTCATCACCCGTGCCAACGGGAACACAAAGCCCACCAGCCAGCCGATCCGCAAGGCGCTTATTTATGCCTGCATCCACGAGTTTAGCCGGAGCAAGTTCACCAGCCATCACAACTTGTTTTCCACTATCGAGGGCCGCATCTACCACTATCAATAACTCCTCTTGTGTTCGTTTCTTCCCATCAAGGAAATGAATGTCGTCAATTTCAATCAAATCGTTATTCAGCAATGCATTATGAAGATCCTGGGTCGCGTTCGACCACACGGCGCTGACGCACGCGTTGATTAAGTTCCGGTAGGTCACATACGCCGTCGAGCCGAGGGTATTATCCTTTTTCCACTCATGGGCGACGCCATGGAGCAAGTGTGTTTTACCAACGCCGCTTGGACCATAAAAATAAATGAGATCGCGTGGTTGATCCTTAATCAACGCCTGATGCGCTGCGGCCCAGGCCATACGATTACTATCACCGAGCGCAAAGGCATCAAATGTGCGCCGCTTATCGAGGGGCGTCGAAAGCCCGGAAAAGTCAGTTCCTGCAGACGACTTAAAGGCTTTTCCATTAGTCGCGCCTACCAATGCCGGTTCACGGTTCGGCATTCGGCCTATCTTGCTGATATCGGGCTTGCTGGCGCCATTGGCTCGGACTTTTTCCTGAGCATCAATTTTTTTTGCGTGCGCGCTCAGTTTTTTCTGGACCGTCAACCGCATTTTAGCGAGAGGGCCAATTTCCTGACGCCACGTATCTGCAAGGACTGGCAGATACCGAGTGTCCAACATATCGCACTTGGCTTGCGATCCCGTGGAAAGCGTCACGCAGTCGTCCGTCATTTCTGCAAGGCCCAAATCCAAAAACCAGGATGTGTATTTTGCTTCGCCGACGCGCCCACGAAGCGCGGCAAGGTATCTAGGAAACATAGTGGAATCTAATCCACCCATAAGGCTGTCATTGTTCATTTCAGGTTGTTCATTTTCGCCGCGCCCAAATTATTTTCAAAAAGAGCTGGTATGCGCAAAAAAAACGCAGCGCATTCCAACTATGTCATTTTCGATTCTTCTTCAGCACTAAAAGGGCGCGCTGATACCCTGCAGCAAAAGCTAAAGCAGCAAGAGCATGAGCTCAACTGGTATAGCAGGTTTCCAAATTAATTTTATGGAAGTCGGTAGGTAAGAAGTCGACAGATACATCCCCATTGCCCCTAATTTATAGCGACACCCGTCGCAAAGTTACACATATCACCCCGCCTGCTTACCAGACTAAGGCGGTTGATTTGTACGCATAATCGGAACTGAAGCTCTTGCGCGGAAGATCATCCGCATCCGTCATATCGACTAAAGTAGTTTAGTTAATTTATAGGACTAACGTCAATAGGTGATTCGCGAAGTATGACACTTTTTTTCAACCTTAAGCAGTAACGAAAAAAGTTGGGAACAAGCTTCGCAGACAAAACAACCCGTTAGATGAAGTAACGCACGTATGAAGCCAAGATACAATTATTTTAGTTGAACCGAGAGTGCCTCGGGTCAAATAAAATAGATGTAATGTTATAGATGATCAGCCGTCGAAAATCTTTTTCGACTTAGCTAGAACTCAACTAAGCAGCGATGGATTTAATCCGCGAGGAAAGGCGCGACAGCTTGCGCGAAATTGTATTTTTGTGAAAAATTCCCCGGTTCACTGCGCGGTGCATTTCCGGCTGCAAGGATTTAAACGCTTCATCCGCAGCAGCTTTGTCACGGGCGGCAATAGCTTCTTCGACTTTGCGCAAATATGTTCTGACGCGCGAACGCCGAGATTTATTTACCGCGGTGCGGTGCACAATTTTGCGAACCATTTTTTTTGCCGAAGATGTATTAGCCATGTTGTTTTCACTCAGTTTTACGCCGTCTGATTGCGGCGCAAGCGGGGTTATATAGCGAGGCGAAATAGAGCCGTCAACACGTGGATATGTGTTATTTAGAGGCTATTTCAGCGTTGGCAGTTTGAGCAAAAAAATGTGCTTCGGCCGCTTTGAATAATACGTGATATTATCTTACCACAGATGCGGCAATCCTCCCCCTCACGGTCATAAACGTCAAAGCGGTGCTGGAAATAGCCAAGCTCGCCATCTGCATTAGCGAAATCCTTCAAGGATGAGCCCCCAGCCTCTATGGCGTCCCGCAAGACATCAATAATGACCCCATATAATCGCTCTCCACGACGCCCGGCCACGGATTTAGCCTGACGCCGGGGTGAGATGCCCGCACGAAATAACGCCTCACAAACATAAATATTACCGAGACCCGCCACGACGCGCTGATCGAGGAGCACGGCCTTAATGGGCGCAGCCCTGGGCTTCAGGGCATCATTCAGCCTCATGGCTGAAAAATGGCTGCTTAACGGCTCAGGGCCCATGGCTTTAAAATGCCGACATTCTTCGAGGGCATCTGATGGAACAAGGTCCATGAAGCCGAACCGGCGTGGATCATTATAGATAATACGCACCGGATATAGGCTGGTTAATTCAAAAACCACATGATCATGTTTGGATTTTGGGGGTTTGGCCTTGCCATTGGGGCCAATCGCAGAGTGCAGGCCACCTTCAATCACAAAGCGGCCCGACATCCCCAGATGCATGATCAGGCTTTCCCCCGTGGACAAGTCAGCAATCAGATACTTCCCACGTCGGCCAAGGCCCTCGACCCGAGCGTTCGTCAAACGCGCTTCAAAATCATCAGGAAATGGGAACCGCAGATCCGGCCGCCTTGCCTCAATCCGGGCAAACCTGTTGCCCTCCATTACAGGGGCCAGCGCACTACGCACCGTTTCAACCTCGGGAAGCTCAGGCATTGTGGGTTACCGCTGCAATCATCATCACCTTTATATTACCAGCAATTGGCGAGTTTCAAATCGCCCCAACAAAAAACCCGGCGCGAGGGCCGGGGTTTCTTGTCATCATGTAAGCGTGATTTAGTCTTTCTTCTCGTCGCCGCCCTTCAGTGCAGCGCCCAGAATATCGCCGAGTGAAGCGCCGGAATCTGCCGAACCATACTGCTCGACCGCTTCCTTTTCTTCTGCAACTTCGCGTGCCCTGATAGAGACATTGATCCGACGGGTTTTGGCATCCATGCCAGTCACCCGCGCATCAATTTTATCCCCAACAGCAAAACGATCAGGACGTTGTTCGTTACGATCTTTGGAAAGGTCAGATTTGCGAATGAAGGCTTTAGGCCCATCAGAACCGCCAATCTGAACTTCAATACCGCCGGTTTCAATCGCCGTTACGGTGCAGGTGACGTCATCGCCGCGTTTAAGCTCGCCGATCGAATCCATCGGGTCAGAGCCGACTTGCTTGACGCCGAGCGAAATGCGCTCCTTATCAGGGTCAACATCAAGGATTTTGGCCTGAACAACCTGGCCCTTCTCATATTCCTTGATGGCTTCGTCGCCAGCCTGATTCCAATCAAGATCAGAAAGATGAACCATTCCGTCCATCTCTTCATTCAGCCCGACAAACAGACCAAACTCAGTGATGTTCTTGATCTCGCCTTCAATGACGGAACCAACAGGATGCTCTTCTGCAAAACGCTCCCATGGATTGTCGAGGCACTGCTTCAGCCCCAGTGAAATCCGACGCTTGGTCTCATCAACTTCAAGGACCATGACTTCGACGGTCTGAGAGGTGGATACGATTTTACCAGGATGGACATTTTTCTTCACCCAGCTCATTTCAGAAATGTGAACTAGGCCTTCTATGCCATCTTCAAGTTCTACAAATGCGCCATAGTCGGTGATGTTAGTCACTTTGCCGCTGAACTTTGCGCTCAACGGATATTTAATAGCAACGCCCTGCCATGGATCCGGCTGGAGTTGTTTGATGCCAAGGGAAATACGGTTGGTTTCCGGGTTGATCTTGATGATCTTAATGCGAACCGTATCGTTGACATTCAAAACTTCTGACGGGTGATTGACGCGACTCCAAGACATGTCAGTGACATGCAGGAGACCATCCACGCCCGGCGCAAGCTCAACAAAAGCACCATAATCGGTGATATTCTTTACAATACCTTCGCGCTCATCCCCCTCGTTCAATTCCTTAACGACTTCCTGGCGATGTTCTGCACGATCCTCTTCAAGGATTGAACGACGCGAAACGACAATATTTCCACGGCGCTTATCCATCTTCAGAATACGGAAAGGTTGCGACATGTTCATCAATGGGCCAGCATCACGTACGGGACGAATATCAACCTGACTGCCCGGCAAAAACGCCACGGCGCCGCCAAGGTCAACGGTGAACCCGCCCTTGACACGGTTGAATATCTCACCTTCAACGCGCTCGCCTTTATCGAAGACTTTTTCAAGGCGATACCAGGCTTCCTCGCGGCGTGCTTTTTCACGGGAGATGACGGCTTCGCCATGAGCGTTTTCAAAACGCTCAACATAAACCTCAACACTATCGCCAACCTTAAGCTCAGCGGGTTTGCCGGGTAGAGAGAATTCTTTAAGAGGAACGCGGCCTTCGGTTTTAAGGCCTACGTCGATGACCGCGACATCTTTTTCAATGGCGGTAATGATGCCGGTGACAACTGTTTCTTCAAAGTCCTGTCGATCCACAAGCGAGGCTTCGAGCTCCGAGAAATCGTCACGGGATGGGTTAAGGGTTTCAGTTACAGACACGTGTCTAATAGTCTCCAGTTTGGTTCAGCTTTCGCTGTTTCGTTGTCGCCGACCGATTTCTCCGGCGGTCTTTCCGTGGGGGTAACGCCCCATCGAACGATTGAACCGAGTTTCAAAAAAAGCGGCGCCTTCTCGTTTAGGACGGACACAAAAATACATTTTCTAACATCAAAAGATCGGCGTGGACTGATTTCAGCCTCAACGCCGGAAAACGCCGTCTATCACGCGGCGCGCCGCCGCGAAGGCCGCGTCTATAGACAAATGAGTGGTGTCTAGCAACTCCGCATCTTCGGCTCGCGCCATGGGCGCATCAGCGCGCCCACCATCCCGAGCATCCCGTTCCATCAAGTCATTGTAAACAGTCGCTTCTTCGAGATCTGGATGGTCTTTCACCAGCTCCAGCCAGCGCCGGTGGGCGCGGGACGACGGGCTCGCGGTTACATAGAATTTCACGGCGGCATCGGGAAAAACAACCGTCCCTATGTCGCGACCATCCAGCACCGCCCCTTTAACGCCCCCCGGTGGCGTCTTGGCAAAACGCCGCTGGAATTCGAGGAGGCCAGCACGAACCCCTGGATTGGCGGCGACTACACTTGCCGCAGCCCCCACTTCAGGGGTGCGAATATTGGCGTTAGTGATTTGCTCAACGGAAAAATCGCGCGCCACGCCAGCAGCCTTAGCCATGTCTGCAGGATCAATCCCTTTCGATAACAACAGCCAGGCAACACCGCGATAGAGCGTTCCGGTATCCAGATAAGCAAGTCCATAATGGTTCGAAATAAGGCGCGAGAGCGTGCCCTTGCCTGACGCAGCCGGTCCATCAAGGGCGATAACAATGGAATTCTTTTCAGATGTAGCACTCATCACAAAGGCTGCTTATCCGCAGGTCCGGGCCATTAGCAAGGCCAAGCTGCATAGACTCTAGTCAAATGTCGATGACTGCGCCTAATGCGCACATAGCCCCAACAAAATCGGGAAAGCTCGTCGCAATCATCGCGCCATCATCAATCTCAACTGGCTCCTCGCTCGCCTGCCCCATCACCAGAAAACTCATGGCGATACGATGATCATGGTTAGTATGAACATGCCCACCGCCTTTCACCCGCCCCCTTCCACGAACGCGCAACCAATCCTGACCGCTTGCAACGTCGACACCGCAAGCCGCAAGCCCGGCCTCCACCGAGGCGATGCGGTTGCTTTCCTTGACGCGTAACTCTTCAAGGCCATTCATCATCGTCTCGCCGGTGGCGTAGGCGGCTACCACTGACAAAATTGGATATTCATCAATCATCGTCGGCGCCCGCGATACTGGCACATTGACACCCCGTAACTCAGAGTGGCGCGCACAAATATCAGCGACGATTTCACCACTTTCTTTGCGCCTGTTCTGGATAGTCATGTCGGCGCCCATATCCCGCAGGGTTTCATAAAAGCCCATGCGCAATGGGTTGATGAGGATATTTTGCACAGTGATTTCTGAACCCGGCGTAATCAGCGCTGCAGCCACTAAAAACGCCGCCGATGAGGGATCTCCTGGCACAACAACATTTGCAGGCGTTAATTTCTGGCCGCCTTCAAGGGTTATGAACCGGCCCGCCGAACCATCACCCTCAAAGTCCAACGAGACACCGAAAACACCAAGCATACGCTCCGTATGATCGCGGCAGAGGACAGGCTCGTGGATGCGCGTAGACCCGTTCGCCCCTAATGCCGCGAGCAGGATCGCCGATTTCACCTGCGCGGATGGTGACGCCAGCTTGCAGCTAATAGAGGAGAGGCCCGAGCCTGTGCTAATTTTAACCGGGAGGCGGCCTTCGGTATCAACCGCTTCAAGCCCCATCATACGCAAAGGTTCAAGAACACGCCCCATGGGCCGCGCGCGCAAGGATGCATCGCCGTCAAATCTTACCCCAACCCCGGCGCCGGCCACTGCGCCCATCACCAGGCGCACGCCAGTTCCGGCATTACCAAAATAAAGCGCCCGATCAGGACTGCGCCAGGGACCGCCTACGACCCGCCAGACATCGCCGGTCCGCTCAATCTCGGCACCCAAAGCACGCATCGCGGCGGCAGTGCGCAAGACATCATCCCCATCAAGTAATCCGCTGATTTCACTGACCCCATCCGCCAAAGCGCCAAATATCAGTGCTCGGTGCGAAATCGACTTGTCGCCCGGCGTCAACGCCGCGCCCGATAACGCCGCTCCTCGCTTTGATACTATCGCTCCGCCAATGGCGCCCATGGATTTCCGCCGATTTTAGATCTACGCGCGCATTCCTTTTGACAGCGGCTTTCCATCGTGGCAACACGGGCGCCTTCTGGAACCCCCAATCAATTGGCAACGATACCGATGAGCAAACCTGAACTCGGCGTAAAACGTGACTGCCCAGAATGCGGCGCACGCTTTTATGACCTCACCAAAGAACCCGCGCATTGCCCAAAATGCGATCATGAATTCATCCCTGAAGCGCTTTTAAAGCCTCGCAAGAGCCCCAAAGAGGAGACGGCGCAGAAAAAGCCCGCTGAACCCGACAAGTCCGATAAGGAAACCTCGTTAGAAAGCGCGGACAAAGAGCAGGAGGCGGCGACTTCCAACAAACGCGCCTCGCTTGATGATGACGATGATGACAATGAAAATGATGACAACAGCGATGACGAATTAGCGGCTGTTGGAGATATCGACGTTGGTCTCGACGATGACGACGACGACGACGACAATAATAACAGCCTGCTGGTGAAGGACGACAACGACGACGTTACAGATATTGTCAAACCGACCAGCAGCGAAGATTAAAGTCGCGCGGCTATTGGCGGAATAGTTAAAGCGGGGGTCTTGCGCCCTATACCCCCCGTCGCTACTTTCCGCCCCCTTAGCAAAAGCTGAATTTTTGCGCCACTCCCATAATGGCGCATTCTGATTCGGGGCTATAGCTCAGTTGGGAGAGCGCTTGCATGGCATGCAAGAGGTCGTCGGTTCGATTCCGACTAGCTCCACCACGGTTTTATGGAAATGGCAGTTTAGTATAACATGGGTCATATTGAGCGTTGGAGTGGTAACTCACATTTTTGTAAAAGACGTCAGTTGCGTATCAAAAGCAGTTTTTTGCTAAAATCTATGCACCCTTAGGCCATCACAAAGACATCTATAACCATTCGCGTTCAAACAGCATCAGCGAATGGTTATAGATTATTGTTTGTCGCACTTCTTTTTTAAAAAATTACGAATACTTTTCGCGACGAACTCCCACCCTCAATCAACCTCATTAGAAACGGTCGAGGTTCATCACCTTGTGCCATGCCTCAACAAAATCATACAGAAAGATTTCTTGCGAGTCATTATACGCGTAGTTTTCTACAACAGCGCGCAACTCGGCGTTTGAACCAAAAACAAGATCAACTTCTGTGGCTGTCCATTTGAGATCGCCGCTTGTGCGGTCGCGGCCTTCAAACACGTAGTCAGTATCTGTCGGGTGCCATTTGGTTGACATGTCGAGCAGATTTACGAAGAAATCGTTGCTCAATGTGCCGGGCTTATCGGTCAGAACACCGTGTTTTGTCATATCGGCATTTGCGTTAAGGACGCGCATGCCGCCCACCAAGACCGTCATCTCCGGAACGGTTAAGCCCAACATGTCCGCACGATCGACCAGCAATTCTGCTGGCGAGCGAGTGTGACCGCTACCCAAGTAATTGCGAAATCCGTCTGCGGTGGGTTCCAGCACAGCAAAGGACGCAACGCTGGTCTTCTCCTGTGACGCATCACCGCGCCCCGGCGTGAATGGAACCGTGACGCTGCGACCAGCCTCTTTGGCTGCCTGTTCTATGGCGGCAGCGCCACCCAGAACAATAAGATCAGCAAGCGAAACTCGCTTACCGCCCGATTGCGCGCCGTTAAAATCCTGCTGGATTGTTTCCAGCGTCTGTAGGGCGTTTGCCAATTCGGCCGGATTGTTAACCGCCCAACTCTTTTGCGGCTCAAGGCGAATGCGCCCGCCATTAGCGCCGCCGCGCATGTCCGTGTCTCGGAACGTGGACGCGGACGCCCAGGCGTTTCGGACAAGTTCTGATACTGATAGTCCAGACGCGAGGATCGTGGTTTTAAGGGTCGAAATGTCCGCAGCATCGATCAATTCGTAAACTATTTCGGGTACGGGATCTTGCCAAGCCAATTGCTCCGCCGGAACATGCGCACCGAGATAACGCGCACGTGGCCCCATATCGCGATGCGTCAGCTTGAACCAAGCCTTAGCAAAGGCGCGTTCGAATTCCTCCGGATTGTCCAGGAAACGCTGCGAAATTTCCCGATAAGCGGGGTCTTCCTTCAGCGCGAGATCCGTTGTCATCATAATCGGTGCGTGCCGCTTGTCGGGATCATGTGCGTCTGGAACGAGATTTGAGGCGGCATCCGCAGTTGGTATCCATTGAATAGCGCCAGCGGGACTCTTTGTTTGTTTCCACTCGAAGTTAAACAGGTTGGAAAAGAATTGATGCGTCCACTGAGCAGGGCTGGATGTCCATGCGCCTTCAAGGCCACTGGTGATTGTATCCGCGCCAGCTCCGCTGCCACACTTATTATTCCAACCTATACCTTGCTCCTCAACGCCTTCCGCTGCGGGTTCGGGCCCTACACAATCGACCGGGCTCTTGGCGCCGTGAGCCTTGCCAAAAGTATGACCGCCGGCAATCAGGGCAACCGTCTCTTCGTCATTCATCGCCATGCGGCCGAAAGTGTCACGGATATCTTTGGCGGCCGCCAACGGATCCGGATTGCCGTTCGGCCCTTCCGGATTAACATAGATAAGCCCCATCTGCGCCGCTGCAAGCGGCTTTTCGAGTTTCCTGTCGCCATGATAGCGCTCATCAGCGAGCATTTCCGCCTCAGGACCCCAGTTGACCAACTCCGCTTGCCAGTCGTCTTCACGGCCGCCAGCAAAACCGAATGTTTTAAAGCCCATCGACTCCATTGCGACATTGCCGGTCAGCACCATGAGGTCGGCCCACGAAATATTGCGGCCGTATTTCTGCTTGATGGGCCAAAGCAAACGCCGAGCCTTATCGAGATTGGCGTTATCGGGCCAGCTGTTGAGCGGTTCGAATCGCTGCTGGCCACCGCCCGCGCCGCCGCGGCCGTCGATCGTGCGGTACGTACCGGCGCTGTGCCACGCCATCCGAATGAAAAGGGGCCCGTAGCTGCCATAGTCTGCCGGCCACCAGTCCTGTGACGCGGTCATTACCGCTTCGATATCGCTCTTAACAGCATCGAGGTCGAGGCTTTCAAAGGCCGCCGCATAATCAAAATCCGCGCCCATAGGATCTGACAAGGCTTCGTTCTGGCGAAGAGCGGAAAGGTTTAATGTTTCCGGCCACCAGAATTCATTCGCTCTTGGCGCGCCATGAGTTAAATTGTTGGTGACAGAAGCGCGTTCAGCGTGTGCCTCCGGCTTCATGGTTACTTCAGCTGATGAAGGCGCAGTGTTTTCAGCTGCGGTTGTGCTTTCGCTAGATTGCTCACGTTCCCCGCAAGATGTTGCAAAAGCAAGCGTCAACAAGGCAGCGCTGGTAAGTAGCGATGATTTAAGTCTTCGGTTCATGTGTACATTCCTTTTGATGGCTTGATTAGACGCAACAATTGAAAGCATGCATTCGGCCGCAATTATCGCCCCAACGTTTGAAGTATTGGCCTGACTTGGTTTGGGCGTCATTTTCTTGCAATTGAAAATTGGTCCCTCACCCGGACAAGCGCAGCTTTCTCAGTATACGTATGGAACAATAGTGATCAGCCGACTGCATATACGACTTCCCGCCGTTGATTGCGGGTTTACCACCATCCAAATTATTAGTAAAACTGATTATCTCTATATATTATATCTATTTTATCGATATATTACTGCCAATCGCAGGCATCATGCTTCATGGCGGCGCAATTCCCACGAGCGCCAAGAACTGCATTGCTAATAAAACCGATATGCGCAGGATTAGACCTGACCGACCGCTTCGGGCCAAACCACATCCCAGGAACCCAAATGGCGAATGGCGGAATTGGTCTGCTTGAATGGTGCGCACATGTATTTCCGAAATTCAGACAATCTCCGAAATATCCCCCATACATATGACCCGCTACGTTTATGCTGACGGCTCCAAAAGGTCAGAAACATCACTCAAGGAGGCTTTCCAATCCATCAAAACCTCAAACAAATGGTTCAATGTTTGTTCGGTTAGCTCCACCACGGGATTATGGAAACAGCAGTTTAGCATAACCCGAGCCGCAATTCCGACCGGGGTGACAAATCAAATTTTTCAAAAACGTCTAGCGGGCGTCAAAGCAGTCATTCGCCAAAATTTACCTGATGGCTAAAACTCGTCAATATCGGTCGCAGGTAATTTGCGCGACTATGTCCATTTTCGAAGTGAAAAATGAAATTATGGTTTCATGGCAGGGGTGAGCTACAAGGTTGTTGCCGCAAGCACACGTGGATTGGACGAGGGGCCTATCTCAACAAAGGGTGACGTCATGGCACGGAGAAACGCACTGTAGTTGATCTGAAACGGTATTTCGTCGCCGACGCAGACGTGACCGCTACTTACATCCAACACCAAGTGGTCACTACTGGCGCCGAGAATTTCAAACCCCGGCGGCGGACTGATCCCCGTGGGATCGATGTCCTGCCGTCCGATGGCCACAATCGCACGAGACGTCGGGCCGCGATCTGAAAAATGGTTTATTTCACCAAAAGCATTTTGCGCGACATTGCCCCAAGGCAGTGACGGTTTAATCTTTGTCTCTATAACTTCGGCGACGAGTGTTATCGCGTCTTGATGAAGGCCATCAATTGGCAGGCGGTGAAGCGCCTCGCATCCGAACAGGATCGCTTCTCCCAAACGGAGATTATTAATCCGCCCCGTGTCGGCGCCGCTCAGCGCCCATTCAATGTTGGCGGAATTGCCGCCGGAGACAATGTCGGTGATCGGGCCGAACTTCGCATCAATTGAATCGGCGAGGTCCGATAAAGCGACCATATTCGCTTTTCCCGGAGAAATGCCACTGAGACAAGCGAGGTTGGCGCCAATTCCTTTGAATACGATATTCGGAAAAGCGAGTGTCGCCTCGACAGTTTTAAGCATGTCGCCAGGCATGATGCCTTCGCGAAGGTCTCCAAGCTCAACCATTAGCACGACGCCATGCGTCTTATTCGATTTTTGCGCGGCAGATGAAAGTGCGGCAATTACGTCAAGTTCTGTATTAAAACTCATATCGGCATGCCGAACAACGCGGTCTATCTGGCTCAACATTGGCGTGCGAATAAGCGTTATCTCGGATCGAATGCCTGCACGACGCATGGTTTCGATGTTTTCAATACGAGAATCACCGAGCCCGCTGACACCGGACCTAAGCAATACAGCAGCGATTTCAGGGTCTCCGAGAACTGCTTTGGTGACGCCCATAACGCTGATGCCGGACCGCGCTAGTCGCGTAACCAGCGTGTGGGCATTGTGTTCAATTTTGCCGAGGTCGATCTCCAGCCTCGGTAAGGTCACTGCGTTGAAGCGATCAATTTCTGCTCAAGCTCCGGAAATGCCGAAAGGACCATCTGCACAAGGTGTTTCGAAGACTTTGTCAGCGCGTCGGTAACGGGCACGCCCAGTTCAGCCTCATACAGCGTGATGGCCTTATCGACATCATCGTCCGTCATATTCTCATGATTGATCGTCAGGCCAATGACCTTCGTATCGCCAAAAATCTGGATGAGATTGATCTCACTGGCTGGCGTCGGCATGGCCATTTTCTCAAAATCGCAACGATGGGCGCGATGAGGCGCATGCTGAAGAATGACCGCATGTGGGCGGCTGCCTCGCAAGATGAAGGATGAGGTCGAATAAGCTGGATGGCTCAACGCGCCCTGTCCCTCGATAATGATGATGTCGGGGTTTTCGCCTTCAAATGCTTCTACGACGGCGGCTTCCATTTCGCCTGAGCAAAACTGCGATGGGACCGCATCCAGCGCCACGCCATAGCGGGCGCCTTGCATCAAGCCGGTTTGACCGGTGCCGACCAACACTGCGTTCAGACCGCGCTCATTGAGAGCTGCGGTCAGGATCGTCGCGGTCGTGCGCTTCCCTATCGCGCAATCGGTGCCGAGCACTGCGATTCGCGGGCATGTGACGCCCGCGATGCGATCGCTGAACTGGCGCAGGTCTTTCTTATCGCGCGGCTTGCGGACATCGATAAGTTCCACATTGTTTGCAGCGCTCGCGGCCGCAAATTCCGGGTCGTCATTCAAGAATTCATGAAGGCCGTTTACGATGTTCATACCAAGACCAATGGCCTCCAGCACAAGGGCGCGTTCCTGTGCTGACAACATGCCGCTCGCAGGCGCTATGCCGAATATAAATGGTACAGCGCCAGCATGCGCGAGGGCGTCAGCAAGGTTGCGCAGGATTGGAATTGAATTTGGTTTTTTGTCCAACACAAAACCGGAATCCAGACCGGCTTTCTGACTGTCTATAACCGAGAGGATTTGATACTTCTCCGATTGTCTGACGAGTCCGTTGGCGGTCTTGCCGTCAATAGCGCCGAAATTTGCTTCGCAATAGACAATTGCCGTCGGGATTTTCTTTGAACCAGTGACTGAATTTACTTGCGGTGCGTTCGCAAAATCTCGAAGCCTGATTACATTGGGCGGAGTCTTCAATGCGGGCGATGGCACAGCAAGGTTTATAATAGTCATTCAAGTTCCTCTGACTTCGGGCAATGGCGGCTTACAAGGCCCCACCAATCCAATGTGAACAGTCAAGATATTCGTTTGCTCGCAGACAAAGCCCCATTCTTTGCGGTAACTTCACGTCAAACCTCTCGCTCGATTGCTGGCAGCTTCTTTTTCTTCTCAGTTTTTGTTTTGGCAGGCCTTGCCGCTTCGGCGGCGCGGTCTTCTGCTTCTTTTGCGAGACGTAACTCTCTTAACTTCTCTGTCTTTTTGAGCGTTGCTTTACGGGCTTTTTCGGCGTCGGATACCGCCGCCTTCTTTTCCATTTCGCGAAAAAACTTGCTGGAAGGCTGCGCGTTCGTTGACTTCACCATATTGCGCCTTTCAGCTTCTCCTCTGAATCTAATCATGCGGGAGTTATTCCACACATAATTCATTCCGATATGGCGGGCGCCACATCGGAGTATTTTTCCCAATTGTCGTTGATCATCACCCTTTCGGGCGGACAAAAATATAGCTTTAGCTAAGTGCGGACCTACTTGCGATTAGCACAGCTCGGTACGTTACAAGTATCCAACCGTAGATATAGGACTATTCAGCGGAGATTCAAGCTTATTCAATGTTTAGAGCTAAATAAAGATTCATAAAATATCAGCTCACAATAGGACGAAAATAGCGAGTGACCGAGTGGGGCCCTTAAAAAGGGACATCCATTTTCTTTCTTGTTGTTCCGCCAATCTTCCATATATCTCACAGCAATATAGCAAGCTCTGTTTATGGTTGCGGCTCCAACTCATCAGAAACACCTTGCAAGGAGGATTCCCAATTCGCTAAAATCTCAAACAAATGGTTCGATGTTTGTTCGATTAGCTCCACCACAGAAACGAAGACATTGTCATTGCGCTGTATGCAAATTATCTAAATGCGTGTGGAATTCTAATGCACAATCTGGTGCGCGTACCAATATTCATTGATGCGACAAAATGCAGAAATAGACTTTGTCGTGTCACCGTGATCCATTTCAAACCAGTCGAGCGCACGTTGATCACATTTGTCAAAGACCGCAATTTTTAGCCCATCTTCTGGCTGCGGAAGAGGTATCCCAGAATAAACCAGGCTGATGACAGTCCAGTTGGTTTCAAGACCATATCTTTTCAGGACGACGTCGATTTCATCTCTACCGGTGTCGCCTAAAGGAAAGAAATCAATAAATTCCACCGCAAAGGCTTTGCGCACTTCTTGGAAGAATATTTTATCCTCACGGGTTTGGTCGGATGGTCGGCGGGCTGGAACACGCCCAAAACCTGTGAACGGGCCGGGATAGGTTTCGCGGATAAAGGCAAAGGTCTCGCTATTGGCCTCGTAGATTGCCGCCGCATCAAGTATATTGGCGCTCTCGCCCCCACCGCTAGCGCTGCATCCCATCAGACTTGCCACGCAAAGCGAAGCCAGTAATTGAGCTTGTTTATGGAGCACAAGGCCCTCCGAATAATCTTGAGCTCAAATAACACCGCGTTAACGTTAACACAGAATTAACCAGCGGCAGCATCCTCGCCGCACCCCTCCTGCGATACCCCTATTGCGACACAATAGATGGAGAAAAGACGACGTTAACACCCATTCGATATTACCTCTTGTATGATGCGCCTATGAAGTGGTGTCATGCTCCATGACACGAGGATGGAGCCAAGTAAAATTTGCTGGTCTGATCCGTCGACCAACCGGAGATACAAATGAGGCTAATGGTTACCGGCGGGGCCGGCTTTATTGGATCAGCGGTTATCCGCAAGGCCATTGCAGACGGCCATCGAGTGCTGAATGTCGATAAGCTGACCTATGCGGCCAATCCCGACAATATTGCAATGATCGCGGATAACCCCTCCTATATATTCGCCCAGAAGGATATCTGCGACCAAACCGCGATGTCCGCCCTGGTTGAGGATTTTAAACCCGATACAATCATGCATCTTGCAGCGGAAACTCATGTGGATCGCTCTATCGACGGACCGCGCGCCTTTATCGACACCAACATCATCGGGACCTATGCGCTGCTCGAAGCTGCACGGGCCTATGTTCAGACTGGCGCCGCCCCGGAAAATTTCCGCTTTCATCACATCTCTACGGACGAAGTATACGGATCATTAGGCCCGACAGGTGAGTTCACAGAAACCTCACCTTATAAACCCAACTCACCATATTCCTCTGCTAAAGCGTCCTCAGATATGCTGGCCCGCGCATGGCATGAAACATATGGCTTGCCTGTTGTCGTTACCAACTGTTCGAACAATTATGGCCCCTATCAGTTCCCAGAAAAGCTGATCCCGGTTGTTATTATTGCAGCGCTCGAGGGAAGAGAAATTCCGATCTACGGCAAGGGCGATAATGTCCGTGACTGGTTGTTTGTTGATGATCATGCTGATGCACTGTTACTAGCGGCGCAAAACGGTGAGCCGGGCGAGACTTATAATATTGGCGGACGCGCGGAACGCACTAATCTCGAACTCGTCAAAATGATCTGTGCAATTCTTGACGATGCTTTGCCGACATCTTCACACAGGCCGCATGAAAGCCTGATAAATTTTGTCGCTGACCGTCCTGGTCACGACCTACGCTACGCCATCAATTGCGACAAGATTGAACGCACCCTTGGCTGGTCCCCATCCCTCACCATTGATAAAGGTATGGAGCAGACCGTCCGTTGGTATCTGGATAACCGCAACTGGTGGCAGGCCATTCGAAAGCGCGGCTTTGACGCCGCCAAGCGCCAGGGTCTAGGCGGTTAGGCTCTGATCGCGCCGGAAAAAGAAAGGAAATCCAGTGCGGATTTTACTTTTCGGGAAAAACGGGCAAGTCGCAAGGTGCTTCCAGGAAGAAGCATCAGAGCGCCATGAAGTAATCGCGCTTGGCCGTGACGACGCAGATTTATCGCAGCCAGATACAGCAGCCGCAGTAATTGAAAAATATGCACCAGAGGTCATCGTCAATGCAGCGGCCTATACGGCCGTTGATCGCGCTGAAGCTGAAAAAGAACTTGCCGCACTAATCAACACGCAAGCGGTCCGAGAAATCGCCAGAGCCGCAAAAATAATCGGTGCCCATTTTATTCATCTATCCACCGACTATGTTTTCGATGGCGGATGCGAGGGTCGTTACCATGAAGACGATACAACCAACCCGCTAAACATATATGGCAGCACCAAACTTGATGGAGAATTAGCGGCGCTTGAGGAATTTGATCAAACCGTCATCATCCGTACATCCTGGGTGTTTTCGGAATATGGTGGGAATTTTGTGAAATCCATGCTGCACTTGGCGGGTGAGCGCGACGCCCTTTCCGTCGTTGACGATCAGGTTGGCGGGCCAACCGCAGCACGAGATATTGCGCATGCAATATTGATGGTTGCAGAAAAAAAACAGCGCGGCGCCAAGGGTAAAGGCGTCTATCACCTTCAAGGAACCCCGCCTATAAGCTGGGCCGGATTTGCGCAGACCATATTCGACGAGGCAGGGAAGAATGTCATCGTTACACCTATCGCCACATCCGAATATCCAACCCCCGCCAAGCGCCCCCTACACACAGTCCTCGATTGCGCCCGTATTGAGCGCGATTTTGGAATTTCACAGCCGGACTGGCGCATTGCGGTAAGGCAGGTCATAGACGCACTGAACAAAGAGGGTAATTTGCCATGAAGGGCATCATACTGGCTGGCGGTTCCGGCACGCGGTTGTTTCCAGTTACTAAGGGCGTCTCTAAACAGCTGATGCCGGTTTATGACAAACCGATGATTTATTACCCGTTGAGCGTCCTGATGCTCGCTAATATCCGTGACATTCTGGTGATCACCACGCCGGAAGACCAAGCATCATTTAAACGCTTGCTTGGCGATGGCGCCGATTGGGGGATCAATCTCGCCTATGCAGTTCAACCGAGCCCGGATGGTCTCGCGCAAGCCTTCATCATTGGAGAAGATTTTATCGCTGGCGATAAATGCGCGCTCGTACTTGGTGATAATATCTATTACGGGCACGGCTTAACCGACCATTTGCGCGCCGCCGCGAGCCTCAAATCTGGCGCCGAGATATTTGCCTATCAGGTAACCGATCCGGAACGATATGGCGTCGTCGAATTCGATGACACCGGCGCTGTCGTCAGTATTGAAGAAAAACCGACAAAGCCGAAATCCAATTTTGCTGCAACCGGCCTCTATTTCTACGATGAAACTGTCGTCGAGCGCGCAAAGCTAGTCAAACCTTCTGCGCGTGGGGAAATTGAAATCACCACACTCAATGAAATGTATCTGCATGACGGCCAATTGCGCACTCAAATCCTTGGGCGCGGCTTCGCCTGGCTTGATACTGGCACTCATGAATCCCTGTTAGAAGCATCTCATTTCGTCCAGACCATCGAAGCCCGCCAGGGCCTTAAAGTCTGCTGCCCGGAAGAAATCGCCTTTCGCATGGGCTTCATCGATCAAGACCAACTCCGCTGTTTGGCCGAACCGCTGAAAAAAAATCAATATGGCCAGTACTTATTGCGCCTGATTGAGCTTTGAGACGCCTAAAACACTGACTTCTCTTGGGCCCGGGGGTTGCGCTGCGCAGCTTCTGGGCTCTATTAGCTTCCCTTCCCTTCGAAGCGGGCGCATTTGCGCGCTGGGGCGTTCGAGGCATGGAGCAGAGTATGAAAATCCTGGTAGTCGGGGGCGACGGTTTTTGCGGTTGGCCTACAGCGTTACATTTATCCAATTTGGGGCATGATATCGTCATCACTGATGATCTCTCCCGGCGCAAAATTGATATCGAACTGGAAGTCGAAAGCCTAACGCCAATTCGGCCGATTTCTGTGCGCCTTGCTGCATGGAAGGAAGTCTCCGGCAAAGATATTCGCTTTGAAAATATCAATGTCGCAAAGAACTATGCGCGCCTCCTTCATCTTATAGAGTCGGAAAAGCCAGACGCGATTATCCATTTCGCCGAACAACGCGCTGCGCCTTATTCAATGAAGTCGTCCTATCACAAACGATACACGGTCGATAATAACATCAACGCCACCAATAACATTCTCGCCGCTATTGTCGAGGCGGGTATTGACCCGCATCTGGTGCATCTCGGCACTATGGGCGTTTACGGCTACGGCACGGCAGGCATGAAAATTCCTGAAGGGTATTTGCCAATCAAAATCGAAACCGATGACGGCCGCGAGATCACGCAGGAAATTCTGTACCCGGCCAATCCCGGCTCAATTTATCACTTGACCAAGACGCAAGATCAGCTGTTATTTGCTTTCTATAACAAGAATGACGGCCTCAAAGTCACTGACCTTCACCAGGGCATCGTCTGGGGAACCCAAACCAGCGAGACCCGCAAGGATGAGCGCCTCATCAACCGGTTCGACTATGACGGCGACTATGGCACCGTGCTCAATCGCTTCTTGATGCAATCGGCAGTCGATTACCCAATGACCGTACATGGCACGGGCGGGCAAACACGCGCCTTCATCCATATTCAAGATACCGTACGGTGCATCCAACTGGCGATCGAAAACCCACCGCAACATGGTGAGCGCGTTCAAATTCTGAACCAGATGACAGAAACCCACCGCGTGCGGGACCTCGCCAAAATGATTGCCGACAAAACCAACGCCAAAATTGAATATGTCAACAATCCACGCAATGAAGCGGCGGAAAATGAACTCGACGTTGAAAATCAGCGCTTGCTAGGTCTTGGCCTCAACCCGATCACTTTGGAAGAAGGCCTTTTGGAAGAAGTGACGGAGAATCGCCAAGAAATATGCGCACCGTTGCGACAAAACCAAAATCCCTTGCATTTCCTATTGGACCACAACGCAAGAAACCGACAAAAAATAATTCACGCGTTAAATGATTACTATTGAACGGGCCTCTGGCCCGTTCTTTTTATGCCTATCAATCAACCGACCTCTTATGCGCACGGTCAATTTGTAGACTAAATATATCCGGCCGCGCATAATGGCCGGCCACATCGAAATCCATTTTACCGCGTGCAATTTCCCGATGGTCAAGTGTTGCGTATAAAATTGTTTCCTTGCCAAAGCTTGGCCCCGCAAGAATTTCTCCGAGCGGTGAGATAATCATGCTGCCGCCATTAATAAGAACCGTATCGGGATCATTACCCTGGATGGGATGAAAGTCATCTGGCGCGTCGGATCGTTTCATGAATTGATTGGCTGATAAAACGAAGCATCGCCCCTCCAGCGCGATGGTACACATCAACGCGCCCCAGCTTTCGCGGTCATCCACAGTGGGCGCGCAGTAAACCTCAACCCCTTGTGCATACTGGCTCATACGCAACATGGGCATGAAGTTTTCCCAGCAAATCACAGCGCCGATGCGTGCGCGCGGCGTCTTAAAGGCGGAAAGCGTCGATCCGTCACCCACCCCCCAGACTATACGCTCGGCCGCGGTGGGCATGAGCTTGCGTCGTTTGCCCAACAGCACTCCCTCAGCAGAAAAACACAGCACGGTGCAATACAATGTGCCGCCGCCCTCACTCGGCAAAGCGCGTTCAATCACACCAACAACCATATCGAGTTGGTTTTCTTTGGCGCAATCCGCAATCCGTGCGGCCTCAATCCCCGGAACCTCTATCGCGGCGTCAAAATAACGGCGGAACCAATCGCGACCCTCAGAGGAGCGCGATCCTATCGGCGCCCCGAAATCATGTCCCTTGGGGTACCCACCAATAAATGCTTCGGGGAAGACGGCGAGTTGCGCGCCCGCGTTAGCGGCCTGTGACGCCAGCCGCTCTAATTTTTCTAATGATGCGGCGACATCAAATAACGGCCCGCCGGCCTGGATGACTGCAGCTTTTATTGACTCCACAAACGCCTCCCTTAACCCTCGCCTTGCGCAAAGCGCATGAAATAGCCAAGCGTTTCATCATAGGGTTTGGAATCTGCCGTTTGCCAGTCATGGACGCTCTCTTCATTGAGCAGATCGCCTTCTGACGACAAAATCAACACTGTAGGCGTTCCAAAAATTTGCGAAATGCCAAAGCGCATCACCACATTCAAATTGCGATCACGGTGACCCACATCAACCCAAACAAGCTCATAGTAATCTGCAATCACTGCGGCAAGTTCCGCTTCAAACTTTCCCGCCAACCCGCGACTGTCGTGACACCAGTTCCCACCCAACACCAACAACACGCGCTTGCCGCTGATCCCGGCCGATGCGAGCGCCGCATCCACATCCATCATAGCGTTGCGCGTTTCATCAAATGGCCGCGGGTTGTCATCCGCATGGTCGGGAGCGTGGTCTTCCTTATTGGAAATCGCCGCATTAACCCCAGCACCCGCAACGCTTGCCGTGGTTTTCACCGCCGTGGTGCCTACACCCGCCGCCATTCCGACAGTTGATGTCACCGCTTTCACACATCCCGATAGGGCGAGCATCGCGATGCAAAGAGTTGCAAGTTTCATGGTTAGAGACTTAAACATCGGAATACTCTCCTAACTAAATTATTTCACCCTGCCAGTGATATAAGCCTCAAGGCGGCGCGTTGCCTCTTCGAGTACGTCTTTCTTTTTGCAAAAACAAAATCTTACATAGTTACGCGGCGCAGTTTTTTGC
>JAADIH010000151.1:1743-9272 GCA_013151435.1 Alphaproteobacteria bacterium | reverse complement strand
GCACTTCGCTGACGGCGGTGATGGCGCCCGTGGACCTCGATCTTGCCCTGGTCATGCTGACGGGGCGCATGGCGCAGCTCGCCGAGCGTCCAGCAGACACGGGTGAGTTCTTGGGGGTTTTGTGTTATAGTCCGGGTCAGGAATATCGCGCACATTTTGACTGGTTGCCGCCGGGGCCAGAGCTTGAGCGCAGTGGTCAGCGCATTACCACCGCCCTCATTATTCTCAATGACGAGTATGAAGGCGGTGAGACAAATTTTTTCACGCCGGACCTGAAATTCAAAGGCGCGTCGGGCGATCTCCTGATATTCCAGAACATCCTCGCCGACGGGAAGCCCGATCCAGCCACGCGCCATTCAGGGATGCCGGTGACCAAAGGCGTCAAATTTCTCGGCTCCAGGTGGTTTCGGGAAAACAAATACACGTATTAGGCTTCCCTAAATGATATAACATTGATATAACATGCTTCAGATGAGAGGGATCTGAAACATGGCGCATGACGGGAATCCGCTGGGTAATGGTGGTGAGGATGGCGGCAATGGCTCTGGGAAGCCGCCGCATAAATGCCCTTTAGGGCTCACAAAAAATGAAAAACTGGTCTGGGATGTTATGGCTGCGACCCATCCTGACCCTTTGAAAGCCTATGAAATACTTGATGAATTGAAGGTGGCGGGCGTGCGTGCGCCGATGACGGTCTATCGCGCTCTCGAAGGGCTGGAGGCCAAAGGCCATATCCATAAGCTTGACGGCCTCAACGCATTTCTTCTCTGCAACCACGAAGGCCCCCATGTGGTGCAGACCTTTTTGGTCTGTGAGAAATGCTCAAATGTGCAGGAGCTTGAACTCCTTGCCGTGGAGGCGGATATCGCGCCTGCGGTGACGGCGGCGGCGTTTGATATGCACACAGCCAGGCTCGAGATCAAAGGCAATTGCATGAGTTGCAAAGCCGCCTGATGGCGTAGAGCATTTCCTGCCACTCACGGCTTCAAGGGTAAGGAGTTGCGATTCCTGCGTGTTCAACTGGGTCTATCTCAAGGCCAGTTTGCGGCGCTGATCGAAAACAGTAAGCCAAATATTGGATGCTCTGAGCTGTACCTTAAATGATAAACGACCTCCGAAAGGGCCGTTCAACCTAACTGAGTAACTGAGGGCGGGGAGTGTTAGGCTGTTCTCCCTTACTCGTTGATATTACTGTAAGAATTCCTCACCAGCCAGTAAATAAATCTACCTTTATGGTTAATCAAATTAATCGTGGATTAGATTTAGAGACATAGATTGAGGAGGAGAGGACGCTGGGCTGGGCAAAGCCTACGGAAGTTATGCAAAGCTAGCAATAACTTGCTAGTATTACATAACATTGCTATAAATGATCATGGACAGAGTGAAAAACCCCTAATGCTCCGGGCGCGGGAACCCCGCCGCCGGAACTTGCCGGAAGGCAAGATGTTATAGAAAATGCACGCATCACCCTAAAAAGGGTTCTTCAAAACCGACCTGAGCGAAGCTTGATCTTGGTTGGTCTTCGTGGTGTTGGAAAAACAGTTTTACTGAACAGAATTAATCAATTAGCTGACGACGAAAATTTTCTATCAGAGTTTGTTGAGGCACACGAAGGTAAAACTCTGCCAGAGTTACTGATTCCATTTTTGCGTTCATCTTTGTACAAATTGAGTACAACCGAAAACGCTAAAGAAATGGCGCGAAAAGGTTTGCGAGCGCTTAAGGGATTCGTCAATAGTATAAAATTTTCTGTCAATCAGATAGAAATTGGGCTGAGCATAGAGCCTGAGATCGGTACCGCCGATAGCGGCGACTTGGAAGCGGATCTTCCTGAGCTGTTTTTAATAATAGGAAAAGCTGCTAAGGCAGCAAATAAATCTATCATTATTCTAATTGATGAATTGCAATATTTGTCAGCCGATGAATTTAGTGCATTAATAATGTCGATACATAAAGTAAATCAAAACAATCTGCCCATCCTGTTAATTGGTGCTGGTTTGCCTCAAATATTGGGGCTCGCGGGTAATTCAAAATCATACGCAGAAAGATTGTTTCGCTTTCCAGAAATTGGCGCCCTTACTGATGAGGATGCCATTAAGGCTATTCGGAATCCCGCAGCGAGCGAAGGGGTCACGTTCGATGATGAGGCTGTTTCAGAAATATTGAGACTCACCCAAAAATATCCATACTTTTTACAGCAATGGGCGTATGAATCCTGGAACATTGCGAGCGGTACAAATATCGAAAAAGCGGATGTAGTAAATGCAACTGATTTGGCCGTTGCCGAACTAGATCAAAGTTTTTTTAAAGTACGATTTGATCGATGTACCCCCTCGGAAAAAAGATACATGAGGGCTTTAGCTGATTTTGGAGAAGGGGCGCATCGATCGGGAGATATAGCTGAAAAACTCGGGGTCAAATCTCAGAGTGTCGCCCCAACACGAAGCGCACTGATAAAAAAAGGTATGATCTACTCTCCATCTCATGGGGATACTGCTTTTACTGTCCCAATGTTTCATGACTATATGATTAGAGTGATGCCGAGCATTGACTAGGGGGCATAAGGCAATCGTCACACCCACATCCCATTCCCCATAATGGAATAGACCGTCAATCGTCTTCTTCTATCCCTTTGAAGAGTCGTCGAAAAAATCACCTACCTCACTGAAAAACAGGCTTTTTTTGCACAGCAGCATTTCAATAGTTTGACTTCAACCAACAGCTGACTATTGTCGCGTCACTGTTTGCGCGCCAAATGCGCGTGACATGCCTCATGCGGGAGAGATCCCGGCCGCTGTGCGATGCAGCAGCCTAGGCGCCGAAGGAGCAACCGCCCCGGAAACTCTCAGGCAAAAGGACCGCATGTGACGAGGAAGGCTGGAAAGAGGGTGGTCAAGGAATCACCCCACCGACGGAGTAAGCGGGTGCGCTGGGTTGGCGCGACTGGATGGGCGAAAAGCCTCCCGTGAAATCTCTCAGGTTCCCGTGACAGCCGGGGTTGCCGCAACCAATGGATGGGTGCGGTGATGACCTCATGGGATGGATCAATGACCACAGATTTAAAAAAAACACCCCTTAATGCGCTCCACCGCTCGCTGGGCGCGAAGATGGTGGAATTTGCCGGTTACGACATGCCGGTGCAGTTTCCCCTTGGCGTGATGAAAGAGCATCTGCACACCCGCGAAAAGGCGGGCTTGTTTGATGTGTCGCATATGGGTCAGGCGGTGATCGTCGGACCGGATCATGAAACTGCGGCCAAAGCGCTGGAGACGCTTGTCCCCGGTGAAATTCAAAAACTTGGGATCGGGCGCCAACGCCTCACCGTGTTGCTGAATGACAGTGGCGGCATACTTGATGATTTGATGGTGAGCCGTCCGTCTACGGATGGGCGCGTGAACATTGTCGTCAACGGCGCTTGCAAGGATGCTGACTACGCCTATCTCGATGACCGCTTGCCTGAAGGCGTCAAGCTTGAGCGGTTTGATAACCGTGGGCTGCTGGCGCTGCAGGGTCCAAAGGCGTCAGAGGTTCTTGCCAAGCATGCGCCCGCCGCGGCAGACATCAAATTCATGCGCTTTGAAGAGCTGAAGATCGGCGACATCACTGCGGTGGTGACGCGCGGTGGTTATACCGGTGAGGACGGGTTTGAAATTTCCACATGGGAAGATGATACGGAAAAGCTCGCGAAACTGCTGCTCGATGATGATCTGGTGGAGCCGATTGGTTTGGGCGCGCGCGATTCTCTGCGCCTTGAAGCGGGCATGTGCCTTTACGGCCATGATTTGAACCCGGAAATTTCACCCGTCGAGGGCAATATTGCTTTTACCATCGGCAAGCGTCGCCGTACTGAGGGCGGCTTTCCCGGGGCGGACCGTATTTTGCGCGAGTTGGCGGATGGGCCGTCACGGCTCAGGGTTGGCATATTGCCTGACGGCCGCGCCCCCGCGCGTGAAGGCGCAGAAATTCAGTCTACAGATGGAAATGTCATTGGTGTTGTGACGTCGGGGGGCTTTGGCCCGACGCTGGGTCGGCCAGTGGTGATGGGCTATGTGGAAATGAACCACTCAACCACAGGAACAGAAATACATTTGATGGTGCGCGGCAAGGCGCTGCCAGCGAAGGTCGTGGATATGCCTTTCACGCAACATCATTATTATCGCGGTTAAGGAGAAAAAATATGAGCGTAAGATACACAGAAGACCATGAATATGTGCGTGCCGACGGAGACGTCTATGTCATCGGCATCAGCGCCCATGCCGCAGAACAACTTGGCGATGTAGTCTTTGTCGAGCTGCCCGAGGTTGGAAAGGTTTTCACAAAAGGCGATGACATGGCTGTGGTCGAATCCGTCAAGGCGGCATCCGATGTTTATGCGCCGATTTCCGGTGAGATCACCCAGATCAATCAGGCGATTGTTGATGAACCGGCAAAGGTCAATGAAGACGCAGGCGGCGCTGCGTGGTTCGTCAAAATAAAGGCCAGTAACGTATCTGAACTCGATGCGTTAATGGATGAAGCGGCGTACAAAGAATTTGCAGAGAATGGATGATTTGCTGCTTCGCCCTTCGGGACGCAAACCAAATGGTTTGCTTCTCAGGATGAAGTCACAGACTGGTACGTAGGAAAAACTTCATCCTGAGGAGGGGGTACGGAGTAGCCCCCTCACGAAGGATCGCAAACCAAGTGAAGACATGAAATTATGAGATACCTTCCCTTAAATGACGATGACCGCCGCCAGATGCTAAAAACCATCGGCGCAAGCAACGTTGATGAATTATTCAGTGATGTCCCAAAAGACGCGTTGAATGCCGACTATCGGCTCCCCAACCATATGGGGGAGATGGCGGTTGAGCGCGCGCTGGGCGCCATGGCGGCGAAGAATCAGGCGGCGGGGGCGGGGCCGTTCTTTATCGGTTGTGGCGCCTACAAGCACCACATCCCGGCGACGGTGGATCATATTATTCAGCGTTCGGAGTTTTTAACCGCTTATACGCCCTATCAGCCGGAAATCGCTCAAGGGACTTTGCAATATTTATTTGAGTTCCAGACCCAAGTCGCGGCACTGACCGGCATGGATGTGGCCAACGCCTCGATGTATGACGGCTCGACCGGTTGCGCTGAAGCGGCATTGATGGCGCGGCGCATCACTAAGCGCAAAAAGGCGTTATTGTCTGGCGGTCTTCATCCACAATATGGCGAGGTGACTCGCACCAACCTTGAGCTTCTCGGCGACACGTTAGTGCAGGCGCCGATCGATGTTGACGCCAGCGAAGATTTGGCGGCGATGATCGACGATGAGACTGCATGCGTCATTGTTCAGACACCTGATGTCTTCGGCAATGTCCGCGACCTGGCGCCAATCGCTGAAGCGGCGCAAAAACATGGTGCGCTGCTGGTGGCGGTGGTGACGGAAGTTATCTCACTCGGCGCGCTGAAAAGCCGGTGAGATGGGCGCCGATATCGTCGTTGGCGAAGGGCAATCCATTGGCAATGGTCTTAGTTTCGGTGGGCCTTATGTGGGCCTCTTTGCGACGCGTCAAAAATATATCCGCAATATGCCGGGGCGGCTTTGCGGCCAGACGCAAGACGTAGAGGGAAAGCGTGGGTTTGTGCTGACGCTCTCCACTCGCGAGCAACATATCCGCCGCGATAAAGCGACCTCGAATATCTGCACCAATTCTGGTCTCTGTGCGCTGGCCTTTACGGTGCATATGACCTTGCTGGGGGAGGCGGGGATAAGACGCCTCGCGGTGATGAACCATGAAGCGGCGTGCAAGACCGCCGATGCACTTAGCGTTATTCCGGGTGTAGAAGTCGTGACCCAATCCTATTTCAATGAATTCACATTGCGCTTACCCAAGAACGCATCGGGTGTGGTTGACGCTCTGGCGGCGCAAGGTGTGCTTGCGGGTGCCCCCGGCGGGCGGCTCTGGCCAGATGATCCGGCAGCGGAGAATATGTTGATTGTTGCGGCAACGGAATGTGTGAGCGATGAGGATATTGAAGCGCTAGTGAATGCTTTGCGGGGAGTGTTGTGATGACTTATCGAATATGCGGCCCATCCTTCGAGACAATTTCTGCTGAAGCAGAAATCCCTCAGGATGAAGGGCTTCTACTTTTCAACCTTAACGGCTTCATCCTGAGGAGCCTTGCGTCAGCAAGGCGTCACGAAGGGCGGATAAAAGGGGGAGAACGCTCATGGCCATGAATACCAATGACACCGTGATCCCATCCGTTGAAACCTTCACCGGCAATAAAGCGCTGCAAATCGAAGAGGCGCTGTCATTCGAGATCGGTGATTTAACGCGCACCGGCGTTGACTTCCCCGAACCGCAAGGCGGTGTGGACCGTCTCGGCGGCTTGAACCGCCAGGCGCAAATCGGCCTGCCCGGTTTGTCAGAACCGGAGACCATGCGCCATTTCGTACGGCTCTCTCAAAAGAACTACGCCATCGATATGGGGCCGTTTCCGCTTGGATCATGCACCATGAAACACAATCCGCGCCTCAATGAAAAAGTCGCGCGGTTTCCGGGTTTTGGCGATCTTCATCCGCTGACGCCGCAATCCGCCGCCCAAGGCGCCCTCGAATTGATCGACAGCCTCGCTTTTTGGCTGAAAGAACTGACCGGGATGCCCGCCGTCGCCATGTCGCCAAAGGCCGGCGCCCATGGGGAATTATGCGGCATGATGGCGATCAAGGCGGCGATTGTGGCGCGCGGTGAGGGCGACAAACGTATCCGAGTTCTGGCGCCTGAATCTGCACACGGAACAAACCCTGCGACAGCAGTACAATGCGGCTTTAAAGTTGACAGCATTCCTGCGGACGCAACCGGCCGTGTGGATCTTGCCGCGCTCAAAGAAAAAATGGGCGATGATGTCGCCGCCATCATGGTGACCAATCCAAATACTTGCGGATTGTTCGAGCGTGATATTCGCGCCATCGCCGATGCGGTGCACGATGCTGGCGGATATTTTTATTGTGACGGCGCCAATTTCAACGCGATTGCCGGCAAGGTGCGCCCTGGCGATCTTGGCGTCGACGCCATGCATATTAATTTGCACAAGACTTTTTCAACGCCTCATGGGGGCGGCGGTCCGGGCTCTGGTCCGACAGTGCTTTCTGAGGCTTTGGCGCCCTTCGCGCCGGTTCCGTTTGTGATCAAAAAAGGCGACCAGTTTCATCTGGTGGAGAACGCATCTGATGATGACAGCGCAACAACATTCGGGCGGTTGACCGCGTTTCACGGTCAGATGGGCATGTTCGTGCGTGCGCTTTCCTATATGATGTCTCACGGCGTTGATGGTGTGCGCCAGGCATCGGAGGATGCTGTGTTGAACGCCAACTATGTTCAGGCGCGATTGAAATCAGAAATGAACCCCGCCTTTGACGGCTATTGCATGCATGAAGCATTGTTTGACGATAGTTTCCTGAAAGACACCGGCGTTGAGACCATCGATTTCGCAAAGGCGATGATCGATGAGGGCTATCATCCCATGACCATGTATTTCCCGCTGGTGGTGCATGGCGC
>JAADIH010000151.1:0-1639 GCA_013151435.1 Alphaproteobacteria bacterium | reverse complement strand
TTAAGGCGGCTCCGGTCTATGCGCCGCGCCGTCGTCTGGATGAAACGGCAGCGGCGCGAAAGCCTGTATTGCGCTGGCGAGCTGCGCAATAATCGTTGGTATGCTTAGTGCGAGTGGCGGGAATTGACGATCAAGAATTAGCGAGCTGACACCTTGGGTCTTACCGCTAGCTCTCGGAGGTGATAGCATCACCGTGGGTTATTGCAGGTGGGGTTATGGTTCGCGTAGTTGGTTGGTTCTTCTTGTCTCTCATTTTTGTTGTGGGCTTCATCGTCTCTGCATTCCTTGTATATGCCAATTTGTCACTACCAAAAGGCATCGACGATGTGGAGCTTGGCCGCTTGGAGGGAACGATCTACGGGGATCTTAAAATCATTCTTCTTGAAAAAGAACGAAAAGAAAACCGTCGGATTTCTGTCGTAGAAAGTGACTGGGTTTATTTGCATTATGACCTTCGCGATACAAAAAAAGAACGACCAATAGTAATCCCGATAAGTCGGAATTTTGTTACGGATTTTGCATCCATACCATTAGGTATTGATTGGATTATTAGTCCATTCGGAAATTATACTGAAGCTGCAGTCGTGCATGATTGGCTGTATGCAAGTGGTGAGAAAGGGCAAAGGAAATTTGCAGACGAAGTTTTTTATACTGCGATGCTCTACAATGATGTGAATTACCTGAGACGGCGTTTGATGTATGCATCCGTGCGCATATTTGGGAACCTTTTCGGCGGGTATGGAAGAGAAGAAGATTGGCGGTTCATCGTGCCTTCTGTTAACCTTGAGCTGCCGTCAGAGTGTGAAATAAGCAAGATCGAAGATATGATATCTTTACAGCTTGAAGGCAAGAAACGGCCCGGCAAAGCTCTTGATACATTGGACTATGTATTAAATGGTGGTGACCCACTGGCGGCAAAGTTGCTCATCAATACCAAATCTGTGTTTTTTCAACGCTGGGTTTACGCCTACGCAAGGTGCACCAAAATAGTTGGCGCAGCTTACATAAATCAAACCAAACCGAATCTGAACGAGGAACCAGAATGGCTGGATGCAGCGACCTACGTGGCTAATAATATTCCGTCGCTTCAAAGCTCAATGAAAGAGATAAACGGAAACGACCAACTAACGCATCTAATATTGTCGGTGATAGTTTATCAACGCTATATGGCGGAAGTTTGCTTGCCAGATTTAAAGGAAATTATCACACTATTTGGCATGTATGAGGTAATGCAGTCAGCAGGACAGACTTTACAAGCGTCTGACTTTATTGACGAACAAATTCAAGATCCGGCTCTCGTGCTACAACGTACTGAAACGTGTCAGAATCTTAAAGAGTTCTCATTTCAAGATTACTCGCAGACGGAGTTGGGTAATGAGTAACTATTTTTCTTTTGTTTTAAGTGTTAAACGAGAAGGCATTCGAGAGAATTTGCCTTGAATGGACTGATTTTGCTGATTATTGAAAATACCATTATACTTTCGTCGCAGTTTTGAGGCTAGCATGGACTTTCTATCTAACTTCACCATGCGTGGCCTGGATGTCCTGGCGACGCTTTTCATTTTTACGGTTGGCATTGGCACTCTTGCCGTCATCGTGATGTTTATCCTTGACGCCACGCAATCAAAAGATGCGGTCC
>JAADIH010000158.1 GCA_013151435.1 Alphaproteobacteria bacterium | reverse complement strand
TCGATGCTTCACGCCCATCGGCCATTTCAATCATAAGATTGACGTTCGACATTTTTACAATGCCGTTTTCATCGGCCATGGGATGTGAGGGGTCGTATTTCTCTGACAATGCTGATCTATCGAGCGACATACGGCCAACATTTACAAGATTCATGTTCGTCTTGCGGTCGAATGCGTTGTTAAAAGAGATTAGCTTGCGGTGATAACCGGGCGTATCGTTGTTGGCGATATTCTCGCTAACCACACGAATACGAAACCCTTGCGCGCGCATGCCACTCGCCGCCGCACTCATTGAGTTAACAAAAGAGTTCATAACTACGCCCTGCCTCTAACGGCTAACCTTAGAATGTCGATTGATTTTTTGTAGATCAGCGTCGCCGTCTCATGATCGCCTTGCGTCTCGATAGAGCGCATCATCTGGTCTTCAAGCGACACATTGTTCCCGTTCGGTGATTCCATGCCGGGCGTATCAATCAGATTAACCCGCCATGGCGGTTCGCTTCCAGAAAATGGCGAGCGATCACCTGTTTGATTAAACTGTTTCGCCATGCGCGAATACGCCTCGGAAAAAGGCTCGAGGTCTTTTGCGCGGTAATTACTCGTATCGGCATTGGCGATATTTTCAGATATCACCTGATGACGAGCCGCAGCATGGCGCGCCATTGCCGAAGCGAGATTCAAAATGTTTAAGTTGTCAAGCATTCTGCCGACGTCCTGTTAAGGATTACAGTTTATGAAAATAAACTTCAAAGTTGAAAATAATCTTAATTGGTGTGTTAACCTTATGAATATGAAGTTTAACGATATCGTTAACGGCGTTGCTGCGGGAACAAGCGCACATCAGCTCTGGGGAAGCGTCGTCGCCATAGAGCGCGGCGTTATACACATTACGGGGTTGCGCTCATTGGCGCGCATTGGCGACCGTGTGGAAATCCACGGGCAGGCGTCATCGTTTGGCGAAATCATTGCGATCAGAGATGAGTTTGTTTTGGCGATGCCGGATTCTTCTATGAACGGCATGTCGCCCGGCGATCGCGCCTATCTTCACGCCAGCAAGGAAGTTCGGCCGAGCAATGCATGGGTTGGCAATGTCATGAATTGCGACGGTGCATTTGCAGACGGGCGACCGACGCCGCAGGGCGAGCGGGCGATGATGATAAATCCGCTTGGGCCGTCAATAACAGGCCGGCGCGGGTTGGGCGAACGCTTGAATACGCAGATGGCGCCGTTCGACACATTTCTACCGATCTGTAAAGGGCAGAGGATCGGCCTGTTTGCTGGGTCCGGTGTTGGAAAATCTATGCTGGTTGGAGAATTGGCTAAGGGCATGGAGGCCGATATTGTCATTGTTGCATTAATCGGCGAGCGCAGCCGAGAGGTGCGTGAATTTGTTACCGAAACATTGGGTGCAGAAGGCCGCGCGCGCGCGGTGATTTTTGCATCGACCTGCGAGGAACCGGCGCCGTCAAAAAGGCGATGTGCGCTGATGGCGATTACCGCAGCGGAGTATTTCCGTGATCAAGGGCTGCATGTTCTATTGTTGTTTGATTCAATCACTCGGTTTGCAGACGCGCATCGCGAAATTGCCCTCACCGCCGGGGAAACGCCTTCCTTGCGGGCGTACCCGCCTTCGACATTCCGTGCGATTGCCTCGCTTGCTGAACGCACGGGGCCGGGCGCTCAAGGGTCTGGCGATATAACTGCAATATTCAGCGTGCTGGTCGCCGGTTCTGATATGGACGAACCGGTTGCTGATATGGTGCGCAGTATTCTCGACGGGCATGTTGTTCTGGACCGGGAGATATCAGAACGCGGCCGTTTTCCTGCGATCAATATTCGGCGCAGCGTATCCCGGTCGTTACCCAAAGCAGCGTCTGACGGTGAAAATGCACTGCTTGCTGAAGCAAGAACATTGATTTCCGCCTATGACGACGCGTCGGCAATGATACAAACGGGTCTGTATGCGACCGGTTCCGATCCGGTTATTGATCGCGCCATTGACGTTTGGCCGCGGCTGGAAGCCTTTATCAGTGAACAGGCTGAATCATGTGCGGCAAGTTTTGAAAAGTTGAAAACCGCTTTGGCGCCGCCTTCGCAGAGCGAAGACCAATCAGATTTGTGACAGCAGCAAGTTCTCAATTGCGCTGGCGCCAAGACTTTGGCTCTGGAGGAGAATTAACGCCCCATATCCCGGCGTGGACGAGCTGGGGCCGCTTTCTAACTGCCGCATAAGGAAGAAACGGCGCAGCATTTCGTCGACCACTTCCGGATCGTCAAACTGCGCGGGGTCTGACGAGCCGAGCAGGCTTCTGGCGCGGTCTGCGAAGATTTCCTGCTGACGGTCAATATCGAGCTGGGCGACGGATGGTGCGATATTGAAAGCGGTCGCCAGCACTTCTCGTAACGGCTGCTGGCCCATGATTTGGAACCAGGCGGTCTTCTCAGTTGTATCCGGGTCTACCAGTTCTGAGATTTCTCGCCTGAAATTGAGCGCAAGGCGCATATCGTTATCGCCTTCCCCAACCGCGCGATCAAATTCCCGGACTTTAAAACGCGCAATCATATCCTCGCGGAAAGACTCGAGCAGAACGCTCGAACCACCCTGGATATTACCGTAGCCGAAAGCCTCCGCCAACGCCTTGAAGCGTGGCTCGTTGAGACGATTGGCGAAGGCGTCTGATTCTTCTGTTCCCTCGTCGAGGATTTTTTCAACGAATGCTTTTTTATTAATCTCATCGCCAAGGCCAAAGGCGCCCAGGGCGACGGTGAGCAACCGGCGATCATTGACCAAATCTTTTGCAGTCAGCGCTTTGCTGATGTTTTCACGAAAATAGTCGACATCGCGTTCAATAACCGGCGAGCGTTCAAAAACTTCACGCTGACGGGCCTCCGTTCTCTGAAGTACGAACCAACCAGGCAGACCGCCTATCCCAGCTGTTGGTTGAAAAATCACTACGCCTCACTTTCGCCGAGCTGGCGGAGTTCATTAGCGCGCGCAATGAGGAGAAGTTTTTCTTCATGCGGGAACAGCGCCTTTAAAGAGCGCATTACTTGATAAAAGGCTTTGTTGTTTAGATGTTTTTGCGTCTGATCAACAATATCGCGACACTCTTTTTCCGGCAGAGCATCATACAATGCGTTCAAGCCGCTGATAAGTTCGGTTGCCCCTTCGTCCGGCTTGAGGTCGCCCGTCACGATCAGTTGCGCTACATAATACAGTCTTTTTACCGGCGTTGTCGCCTCATTGGGGTGAAGCGCATCTCGCAGTCTTAGTAAATTCGCGTCCTGGGACTTGATACGCAACTTTGCGCGTTTCTCGCCGTTTTCCAAAACAACGCCATTCACAAGAAATTTTTCGTGAGGCCGTAGCCTTATGACCAACCCGCCAGACATCAGTCAGGGGTCTCCGTTGGCGGCTGAGTACGTAATCCGCGCATGATCATGGTGTTCACTTCGATTAGAATTCGCAACTCGCCTTCGCCAGCATAGATTTTAGACGTATGATGGCGCGTAAATTCTGCGAGCTGAAAAATGTTTGATCGTAATTGAGGAGGCAGCTTGTTGTTTTCGTTTGCAACTTCAACGGCAAGAATGGACCACAATTTCATATTTTTGGTGAGTGCGGCCGCCTTTTTCGCATGATAGTCGGGAGCTCCGGCGCGTATATTTGAGAGGTCTCGTGTGACGCGGGCAAAGACCTGATACTCCATGCCGCTATCACTGTTTATTGTTTTTGTGGAAGCCTCATAGCCGCCCTGCGCAAAAGATGTTGCCATCGTTACTGTCTCGATCCTTCTGATCTATCATTTATGGTTTAGGAAAAACAGGAGCAGGCGAACCTGCTCCTGAATTATGAACCCTACTGGAACAGGCCCAGGAGGACTTGCGGGCGCTGGTTTGCGATCGCAAGGGTTTGGATGCCGAGCTGTTGTTGCACTTGCAGGGACTGCAAACGTGCCGACGCTTCTTCCATATTGGTGTCTGTCAGCGCGCCGATACCCAGTTTCATAGAGTCCGACAAAGTCGTGATGAACTCATTTTGGATATCAATGCGTTTTTGAGCCGAACCGAAAGCGGCTGCGGCGTCAATGCCAACCTGGATGAAGCCTTCAATCGCCGACAGCGCCGAGGTGGCGCCGGCTGACGTTGTGACGTCAATGTTCCCAACGGCGGCAAGACCGGAAGTGCTGGAGGCGCCAACAGATGAGCCCAGGTCAATAGCGGCAGAACCAGAGTTTGTGAAAGTAATTGTTGCCGTTGCTACGGTAGCAACGACATCGGTGATGTTAGAGCCGACGACACCGGCAAGACCGGCTGCAACTTCGTTGACGCCATCGCCGCTACGGGCAACATAGTAATAAGTGTCAGTGCCATTGGTGATGTTATAAGTTTCGCCCTCAAGTACGGTGCCGGCAATAACGGCTGTAGCGGTCGTCGGTGTGCCTGAGCCGTCGGCCATCGAGGCGGGGTCTGTAATCGTGCCGGTAGCGGTGACGGCTGTGCCGCCGGTGACGGAGATATCGTCTCTGGCGATCGAAATTTCTGAAGCCGTGACGGTGCCGTCGGAGGCGCGGTCAAGCGAGGCCAGGATGCTAACGGAGCCAGTGCCGGAAAGAAGGTTCAATCC
>JAADIH010000104.1 GCA_013151435.1 Alphaproteobacteria bacterium | reverse complement strand
AGGAATATATCGGTCATTGCCCACAAGCTCTCCCATTTTGGGCTAACTCTAGCGTGCTCGGCCAAAATCACAAACTTTAAGAGAACGGTGTCCTGCTCCCCTATTACGGAGCATCTGGTTCATCTCTTAGTGCGGTTAACAATGACCACAGGGCTGAAGAACCGCTCATTGTGATTCGTTTTTTAGGTCATGGCTCCACACAATAGCCCGTCAAATTTCATTCCACCCCTGATGAATCTGCACCCGTTGATCGAATGTTTTTCGTTTGACCCTTGCTCTTTTAAGTAAAACTGTCTGACCGCGCCCGAAGTAAACATTAGCGGATGTGAGGTTTTTCAAGCCCTCATGATAACGCCATTGATTACAATGACCGGTTTGGCTTCACTTATGATACGGAGGAACCGCCCACAGCAATCAGCAAGGCGACTTTTGTTCCATGCTGGGCTTTTAACCAATCCGGGCCTCTAATGAAAAAGCGCATAACGTATAGACGGACTAGCGATTACGCTGCCGCTAAAGCTCTATAATTCACCAAGATCGCAGCCGCGCGCCTTCAGTATCGGGCGCAGCTCCCAATAGGCGGCTGGCGTTCGGGTCAGTGGAATACGCGGATGCAGATGGTGGACGATGTGGAACTGCATACCGCCCGATCCGATATTGCCAAGCCGACTGCGGAAAGCACGCGTGTCGCGATAGCGCCCGGTTTCCTTCGCCGGATGATGCGGCGCCCAGCTAAGGAAGAACTGAATATAGGTGAGGCCGATATGGCGCGGCAGCCACCATAAGAGTGCTGCCTCCAGGGCATAACCTGACCATGCAAGGCCAATCAGCAGGCTATAAAAAACCAGTTGATAGATGATTGAATCGCGCAGCGCACGCTTGGCGTCAGGCGTGTCGAGACGCGTCAGCACCTCGCCATATTTATTAAACCCGCCTGCCGCGCGCGGCTGGCGGTTGATCAGGCTTTTCCATATCGCCTGCTTAGCATTTTTTGCGCTACTCGAATAATCGGGATCAAGCTCGGGATCGTTTGAATGTGTATGGTGCTCCATATGAGTGACGCGCAGCGCCCGATAGGGCGTCGCCAATGGGATGGTTGAGATATGGCCGACAAGTTCGTTCAACCAGCGCAATGGCTCACCGTCACGAGCGATGATCGAATGTTGCGCTTCATGGGATGGCAGATAAGACAGCGTGACATTGACGGTTGCAATCAGGAATCCCGCCCATAACGGCAGTATGTCAAAATAAACCAGCGGCCACAGAGCGAGCCACACAACGCAATTGCCAAGCCCCCATGCGACGACGAACCATGGCACACCGCCCATATATTTGCGCGCGATCGCGCGCTCGATCTTGATCAGCTGTTTTTCGGAATAGCCTGTGACATCGACCGGCGCGCTCATAACCAACGGCCTTTTATTTGTGCGTAGACGCCCCAAAGCCCTCCAAGGGTCAGCCCGACCATGATCGGTGTGACGCCAGATGGTAGCTCCAATCCCGCCTGGCTGATAATCGCGGTGATCAGCGGCGCGATAAAGCCAAATGCGAAAATCAATGGCCCAAAATAGAAGATGCATTTGATGATTGCGAATATGGCGGGCTCCAAAATGATCTCCCAATATGCAATATAGATGAATGGTCTGTAAGAGATATTTTATCAGATTGAGAGCCTGTCCGAAAGAGGGAAAGGCAGTCATGTGGGCGCTGGACTACCTCGTTGGAAATACAATTAGGCTGTTACGGCAGTATTTTCCTAAGGAGACAAATATCACGGTGCATTCTCAAGCTAAACTCAATCAGGTCGCTCGTCAGATGAATGGTGCCCAGGAGAAGACTCGAACTTCCACGACCTTTCGGCCACTGCGACCTGAACGCAGCGCGTCTACCAATTCCGCCACCTGGGCAGGGGGGACCGCCGATTTACGGGCCGAAGATAGTGATGTCAATTGAATCTATATTTGCCCGGCTGACGGGCGGACGCCGCGCATGATCGCGCGCGATGGGCTGCGGCTTTGCAAGTGCAGCCCATAGGCTGTCCGCGCCCCCCATGGATCAAAAGCGGAGTGTAACTTAACACTCTGCAGGATCCGCGGCGCAACCAGCGCGTCCATCCCGCCAATCTGCCGGACAGCTTCCCCCAAGCCTGTAGAATAAAGCAATCTCGGCGCCATTGACGGATTCGGGGCTTGCCGATGGAGCATTTCGCGCAATTGTATCGGACGATAAACTCAGATATGTGAGCGTTCTTAACGAGATGATGGGCCGACAATAAGATGCGGCGGAGGATTTGGAAATGGCGAGCAAACTTGCGGTCGTATTTGGCGGTTCCGGTTTTTTAGGGCGTAATGTCGTGCGCGAGCTGGCCAAGCGGGGCTGGCGGGTGCGCGTGGCCATTCGCCGTCCCCATTTGGCGCAGTTTTTGAGGCCTATGGGGGCCGTTGGCCAGATTCAACTCAAACAAGCGAATATCCGTTATCGTGCCTCGGTTGCAGAGGCGATTGAGGGTGCTGATGCGGTCATTAATCTCGTCGGCCTCATGCACCAAACCGGAGCGCAACGTTTCGACACAGTACAGGCTGGTGGCTCCGCTACGATCGCGAAACTCGCCCATGAGGCGGGTATTGAGACTTTGGTGCATGTCTCGGCGATTGGCGCCGATGAGAAAAGCGACAGCCTTTACGCCCGTACGAAAGGTGAGGGTGAACGCGCCGTGCGCGAAGCGGTTCCAACCGCTACGATCTTGCGACCATCTGTGATCTTTGGGCTGGAAGACAATTTTTTCAATAAATTTGCCGGCATGGCGAACTTTTCGCCAGCATTACCCCTGATCGGCGGCGGCAAGACAAAGTTCCAGCCGATTTATGTTGATGATGTGGCTGACGCTGTCTGTGAGGCGCTTATTCGCCCTGAGGCAGTTGGCCGAACTTATGAGCTTGGCGGTCCGCGTGTCTATACTTTCCGTGAGCTGATGGAATTGATCCTGTCTGAAACGGGCCGCAAACGAATTTTGGCGCCAGTGCCATTTCTCATTGCAACAATGATGGGATTGGTCGGCGAGGTCATCAATTGGGTTCCGATTTTCAATCCGCCGATCACGCGCGATCAAGTTAAACTGTTAAAGCACGATAATGTGGTGAGTGAAGCTGCGGAGGGTGTGATTGGTGACTTTGGCATCCATCCGCGCACGGTCGAATCTATTATACCGTCCTACATGGTGCGCTACCGTAAATACGGCCAGTTTGCAGAGCGCGCGGCTTAAGATTCATACCCGTCCGGGTTATCACTTTGCCAGCGCCAATGATCGGCGCACATATCTTCTATGGTTTTCTCTGCGCGCCACCCGAGCAGGGTTTTGGCAAGTTCAGCATTAGCGTAGATCTCTGCAACGTCGCCATCGCGGCGTGGGGCGATCTCATAGGGGATGTCGCGGTTAGAAGCGCGTTTGAAAGCGCTAATCGCCTCCAATACCGAATAGCCAGTACCGGTCCCGAGGTTGATGTCTGTCGCGCCGCCTGTTTTCTGTGCTGAAAGATAATCCAGCGCTGCAACATGTCCTCGGGCAAGATCGCTGACATGGATATAATCGCGCACACCGGTTCCGTCTCGCGTAGTGTAATCATCACCAAACACCATCAGTTTGTCGCGTCGTCCAACGGCAACTTGGGCAATGAATGGAAAGAGGTTGTTGGGGACCCCATTGGGGTCTTCGCCAATGCGACCAGAAGGGTGCGCCCCTACCGGATTGAAGTAGCGCAAATTCACGATACGCCAATTCTCATTGCCGCGTGAGAGGTCCTTCAGGATTTCTTCAATGAACAATTTCGTCCGCCCATAAGGATTTTCTGGGCCGGTTTTCCCATCTTCCTTGACGGGGTTGTCATTGAGTTCACCATAGACGGTAGCCGAAGAGGAAAAGACAAGGGTGCGGGCGTTCGCTGCCTCTAATGCGCGCACAAGTGTCAGCATTGCGCTGACCGTGTAATAGCGCGCTGGCTCTGCAACAGATTCGCCAACAGCTTTTAGTCCCGCAAGATGGATTGCCCCATCCGCGCCAAAGGCTTTCACGCCTTCGATTATTTCCTCTGCTTGCGCGGCATTAGCAAGGTCGCACTGCAATAGGGATATATTTCCGGGGGCGATTTCACGTATGCGATTGACCGCCTCAGGATGAGTATTCGAAAAATCGTCAATAATAAGAATTTCGCAACCAGCATTGATCAGCTCAACACATACATGGCTGCCGATATATCCTGCGCCGCCGGTAACGACGATTTTTTTCGTCATGAAAGGCACATCTTTCTACAATAAGTCTTCGCGTCCCCGCGATTTCAGTTCTTCTACGATCGCACGGACTTGCTGCGCATCATCGCGACGGGCAACCAGGACTGCATCGCCTGTTGCAATAATAATCAGATCCTTCACGCCGGTCGCGGCAATGAATGGCCCATCGCTTCGGATCACGTTGTTATTACAATCAATCGCGGCGATGTTTTCACTCCCTTCTTGTGAAGAAACTTCACTCCAACTACCAATATCTGTCCAGCCCACATCAACTGGCGCCACGATTGCCGCTTTGCTGGTGTTTTCCATGACAGCATAGTCGATGGAGTTAGAGGGGCATTTAGAGAAAACTGTTTCATCAAGTCGCAACGCAGCGCCAGACATCACACTTTTTTGCAAAGCCTCTGTTGCATTTGATTTAATGTCAGGTGCGTGCTTGGCCAACTCATCAAGCATTGCGCTGGCTTTAAAGAGGAAAATGCCTGCGTTCCAAAAATAGCCGCCACTGTCGAGATATTGTTGTGCTGTTGCTGCGTCAGGTTTTTCTTTGAAGGCGCCGACAGAATAGACGGCATCAAACAGTTTATCACCGGCTTCAATATAGCCATAACCTGTATGGGGATGGTCAGGTTTGATGCCGAAGGTAACGATATAACCTTCTTTTGCAGCGTTGGCGCCGCTGGCGACGGCCTTTCTGAACTTTTCCGCATCGGCAATATGGTGGTCGGCAGGCATCAAAAGAACGAGCGCGTCTTCTTTCCCGCGCGCGACCCATGCGGCGGCGACCGCTGCTACTGCTGCGGTGTTGCGCGCGCAAGGCTCAAGGATGATGTCTGCCGGTACGATATCGATCTCGTTCAGTTGCTCGGTGATCAATGCGCCATGTTTGCCGCCAGCGATCACGACGGGATTTAGAAATGATGGATCAAGGGCAGGGGAGACGCGTAATGCGGTTTCCTGGAACATGGTTTTGTCAGTAACGAGTTTTAGAAATTGTTTGGGGCGTGAAGCGCGCGACATGGGCCATAGTCGCGTACCTGATCCGCCCGACATGATGACTGGTTGGATTTTCATAATCTACTCCGAGGCAATAACATAATCCGAGGCATCTGCAGCCGCCTCAAACAAATGGTAGAGAATGCTAGCAGGCACGTTCTGGGCGAGCCGTTCTCCGGATACCTGATACTGATCGCACCACAGTCCCGCAACTGGTTGATTGAGATAAGTATCAAATATCTGGTTGATCATCTGTGTCGCTTTTACCGCCGCCCCGCTGCGCCCATGCTGCGCCATGACAAGGGCGGCTTTCACATATTCGATTTGCGGCCATAATCGCCGTGTTTGTGCTGGATTGTCATACTGAAGGGAGATGCTGTCACGAAGAAAGCCTTGCTTATCCACGCCCATACTGCCCGTACCCACAAAGAGCTTATCCATGATGCCTTCAGTTACATGACCGCCACATCGCGCATATCGGTCCAACAGCCACACCCATTCGGCCATATGACCGGGCTCAATGAGATCGCCATCACGGCTTTGTAGCGGGGCTAGCTTTGCATCAAAAAACTCTCTGACGACTCCATTCGTTGCATCGTAAAATGAGGATTCAAAAAGTCGATAGATCTCATGCGCTTTATTTAGGTAACGGTGGTCTCGGGTACCCTCAAAAAGTGTTATAAAGGCTTCAAATAGATGCATATGCGGGTTCTGGCGCCGGGGTATTTCGCCTTTGTCACTCTCAAGCCAACCGCCATGGGGTGAAGATAGCTCCGCATCTAAAAAGTCGATTGTGGCGTTGATGACGGCCATCGCGCGCTTGTCTTTTACGGCTTTCCATCGTGCGGCGCAGGCCAGCAATAAAAAAGCCTGATCATAAAGATCGCGGCGATCATCCAATATAGTTCCATCATCTAATAAGGTATGAACGCATCCCCGTTGGCCATTTTCAGGGCACGCACGATCGAGAAGAAACTCAAAGCCTTTTGCCGCCAGATCTTCATGTTCATTGCCCCAGCCACGCAGCGCTGATTGAGTGAAAGTGTATATTTGTCGCGCCTGAACGCGCACGCGGCGCGGTTGTCCGGTTACAGGAGAGCCTGTGAAGTCCAGCGCTTCATAAAATCCACCATGACTATGGTCATAGCCATGGGCGCCCCATAGAGGGAGGGCGCTTTGGGCGAACCAGTGTTGAAACTGGTTACAGGATTTAATGCTGTCACTCATCGCACGCGCGCCGCCCATTGAAAAAGTCTTTCATGCTCTATGGAAGCGGTCCATTTTCTCATTCGACGGTGACAGACTTTGCCAGATTGCGCGGCTGGTCGACATCGGTGCCTTTTGTCGTCGCCGTAAAATAAGCGAGGAGTTGCACCGCTGCGGCATAAACAATTGGCGCTAGCATATCATCTGTTTCCGGCATTTCGATTGTCGCCCAAACACCGTCGCCCGCCTGCTTTATTCCTTGGGCGCATGAAATGAGGAGTGCTTTTCCGCCGCGGGCCATCAGCTCGTGCATGTTTGAGATGGTTTTATGAAAATGGGCATCCATGGGGGCGATGACCACAACTGGTAAATTCTCATCGATCAGCGCAATCGGTCCGTGTTTTAACTCTCCAGCCGCATAAC
>JAADIH010000003.1 GCA_013151435.1 Alphaproteobacteria bacterium | reverse complement strand
TCCCTGCAGTTATAACGGCTTAAACCCCAGTCAGGCGCTTTCCAAAAGCACGCGCTGCCTGCCAAAGGTTCCGCTCCACCCCTGAAGGGCGCCCCTCTGCGACCCAAAGCCCCATGAGGGCGGCTCCATAGACAGCGCCACCGCTCACAATGTCAGCGATCAACCGCGGTATGAGCGAGAGATGCTCAATAGGCGCGATCCCTGGCTGCAAGACCAGAAACCAGATCGCCATGGCTGAGGTCGCCAGAAGCGAGCGCCGGGCGGCGACCAGCGGCTCCCAAAACCCGCCGCCGCTGACCCGGGTATAGAGGGCGAGCGCCACATGAAATAGCCCAAGCCCCGCCGCCGCCAGAATCGCGCCTTCAAAGCCATAGGCCATGACCGCCCAGATAAAGATCGGAAGCCGGATCAGGAAATAGATAAGCTCCCGGATGAAGACGAGACGAGTTCGCCCCAAGGCCATCGCATAGGATTGCGTTGCATAAAACAACGATTGAAGCCCGGCCACTGGCGCGAGAAACTGGATCACCGGCACGGCGCGCGCCCATTGATCGCCGAGCAGTAACGCCGTTGCATCTTCGGCGATAAATGCAAAACCAAATGCTGCCGGCATAGCGATGGCGCCAAGCGCAGCAACGCCGTGTAAAAATGCACGGCGCATACGCGCCGCCTCCCCTTGCATGGTGGCAAGGCCCGGATAGATCGCGCGGGTTAAAGGCTGCGCCAATTGCCCCGCCACCATATCCGAAAGCTGCGAGCCCATAAAATAGACCCCCGCACTTCCCGTTCCCATGAAGCGCGCGAGAATCGGCGTATCGAGCTTGTTGTTGAGCGCCGCCACAAAGCTGACGCCGGTGAGCCAACCGGAAAAGCCGAATACTTTTTTGATCGACTTGAATGAGAAGCGCGGCAGGAACGGCCGCATGAAGTATGACAGGAACAGCTGAACGAGGCCGCCCGCCAGCATTCCTAATATGATCGCCCAATAGCTGCGAAAAATGATTGCGATGGTGACCGAGACGATAACGCCGATGAATTTGTTCAAGACGGTCAAAATAAACTCACGGGAAAAATGTAAATCCCGTTCGAATTCAAAAAACCGCGGATTGATCAGCCCGGAAATCACTGGCGCTGCGGCAACGCCAAGGAAAACCCCGGCCATGCGCGGGTCATTATAAAACGCCGCCACCAAGGGCGCTGAGACCACCAACAAGAGCGCGACCGCGAACCCCCGCAACACCGACAGCGTGAAGAGTGTATCGAGATCATCGCGGTCAGCGTCGCGAAACTTCACCACCGCTTGTGAGACGCCAATATCTGAAAAACCTTGCAGCAATTGCACAGCGAGGACGGCCACCGCCACCAGCCCAATATCAGCGGGGACCAGGAGACGCGCCACAACAATCGTATTGGCCGCTCCAAGTAATCTTGCAAACATCCCCCCGGCAAATATCCACGCGGCCCCACGCGCCACACGGGATGTGAGCTCGGGCGGATCGGGGGGTGATTGATGCGTGAGAGTCATGAGAAAACCGCTCTATCGCAATTTGCTACTCTCGAACACTGCCTGCCCTTTATCTTTGTTTTCCCATCCCTTCGCCTTCCGCGATACCCGACCGCATATGCGGGACAACCAGTTGAGGTTCCACATCTAGGCAGGCCGTCATCCTGAACTTGATTCAGGATCCAGCTTTATTCACTTAAACCAGTTACTGGGCATAACTACTGAGCATAGTTATTGGGTGTAACTTCTGGATCCCGGGTCAAGCCCGGGATGACGGTTTGAGTTTACTGCGGCAGCTCTTCACTTGTTACAGGCGCCGGTAAATCTGGAAATGTCGCTTCGCGCCAATCTACAATGGCGGCGCCGATCGCTGGTCCATGGTCTTCCTGAACGAAGTGGATGCCATCCCCGAGAAATTGGGCTTCCATATTGGTCCAGTCACGGGCCATGGCTTCGGCTTGAGTTTTTTGGATCAGGGCGCCGGGTTCAAAATAGAACATCAGCTTGGGAATAGAAGACGATGGAAGCCACTCTGCAAAGGGTGCAATACGCGCGGCAACATCTTCCGGCTCACCATCAAAAGGAATTTGCCGCGGCCAGACAAGTGTCGGCAGGCGCGAGCCGAAAGTTGGGAAAGGTTCGCGATAGGCGTCCATCTCTTCATCGGTCATGGCACGTACAACACTAAGCGGGATTACTTTCTCAACGAAGAAATTCCCACCCATGACCATCAGCTCGCCAACGCCTTTTGTGCGAAACAATTTAAACAGCCGTTGCGGGAGCGGATCCATGTCAGAGAGCGATGGTACACGCAAGATTGCCTCCATAAAGACAATGCCTTTGACATTCTCCTGATGGCGGAAGGCATAATCAAACCCCAGCGCCGAACCCCAGTCATGAATGACGAGGGTGACGTCCTTTAAATCCATCCCCTCGATGAAACCGTCGATATATTCGGCATGGTCTGCAAAAGTATAATCGATATCAGGCCGATCAGAAGCGCCAAAGCCAATATTGTCGACCGCGATAACCCGTGCGCCTGATGCCGCGACAGGCGGAAGGACGTTGCGCCAAAGATAGGATGAAGTTGGGTTGCCGTGGAGAAACAAAAAGACCGGCCCGTCCCGATCGCCTTCGTCGATATAATGCATCTGTGACCCGTTGACGCTGATGTAATGCGACTGGAACGGATAATTGGCCCAGACCTCGGACATTTGCCGTTCCGGCTTTTGAACCGGGTCGGCGTTTAGCGTGATCAAGTAAAAGGCAAACCCTGCAAGGGATACAATCCCCACAATAATAAGGCCAAAAAGAAATTTGAAAATCGCGCCCATGTCGGATGTCCCCCGATTAGTTTTTCATTCGAATTGAATGGTGAATACTAATATTCCTACCTGCAATGCACAAGCGTCACTGCCATCCACCAACGGTTCACAAGCCTGTGAATGTTTTGCGTTCCCCTCCTAGCTCTGATGAGCTGGTAGAGGCCAATTCGGATCGCTCAAGCACGAGTTTTTGGTGAAGCTTAAACGAACATTCCACCGGCAAAGGGATACACCCGATATTCTTGGCACAGTCATCATCCTGAACTTGTTTCAGGATCCAGTCTTATTCAGAGAGCTTGGTTTCTGGATCCCGGCTCGGAGGCCGGGATGAGTTTGAATGCACTTGATGGAAGTTGCTAGAAACTTCCCCTCCCGGCCCTTGCGTGAAACTTCGCGGCGTCTATGGTGCGCCGCCGATCCACACCCTAAAATTTGATAAGTCAGGTTCCATGTCCAACGTTTCTGCCCTCCTCAACATCATGATCAACGCCGCCCGCAAGGCGGCCCGTGGCCTCTCGCGCGACTTTGGCGAGTCACAGGCCCTCCAGGTCACAAAAAAGGGCCTCGCCGATTTTGTCAGCCGCGCCGACCACGCCGCCGAGCAGACAATCTTCGAGACACTTTCCGAGAGCCGGCCCAAATACGGCTTTATCATGGAAGAGCGCGGCGAGATCGAGGGAAGCGATAATTCCAATCGCTGGATCGTTGACCCTTTGGACGGCACCACCAATTTCCTCCACGGCTTGCCTCAATATGCGATTTCCATCGGCCTCGAGCGCGACCGCCAGGCCTATGCCGGGGTGATCTATAATCCGTCGACCAATGAATTGTTCTGGGCCGAAAAAGGCCAAGGCGCCTATTTGAATGACCGCCGCCTGCGCGTTTCCGGACGACAAGATTTAAATGAATGCCTTTTCGCCTGCGGCCTGCCCTTCGCCGGGCGTCCAGGACGCGACCGCGCATTGGCGGAGGCCGATAAAGTTTTGGAGGCCACAGCGGGGGTTCGCCGTTTTGGCTCGGCGGCGCTTGATCTGGCGTTTGTCGCTGCTGGGCGCTTTGATGCTTTCTGGGAGCGCGATTTGAATATTTGGGATGTGGCAGCCGGCGCTGCAATCGTGCGCGAGGCGGGCGGCATTGTTACCGATATTGACGGCGGTGGAGATTTCCTCTCCGGCGGTTCAATTCTCGCGACGAACTCAGAAATTTACGATAAAGCCAAAGCGCTGCTGAAATAACTTCATTGATACACTGACAGGCCTTCATCCTGAGGAAGAAATCTCTTCGCCCTTCGTGACGGCTTAACTAATGCCAACTCCATCCAAACACCCAAAACCCTCCTCAGGGTGAAGAGATTTCTTGCATCACGAAGGATCAGGAAAGGCAGAGGCTGGACAGTTTTGCGTTCTACACGCAATCAAAATGACGATAGCGCCAACGCACCGATTGGGGATCGATAGTTTCATCCACATAGACCGCGCGCAGGCCATAGGCCTCACAATGGCGCTGCGCCTCGGCCAATAGATCGTCAGGGGCAAAATCATATGGGTCATAGGGAATCGAAATAGATTCGCCAGAGCTATCGCGTTCTCCGCCATAACTCGCACAAGCTGTAATGCCAAATGCGGCAATCAACGCTAAACCATAGCCAAGCTTTGACATTTCTGCACTCCCCTGACGGCGTACTGCGCCATCTCACCATAACTCTGAAACACCGTAGCAAGAATGGTGGCAATAAAAAAGGGTTGGAGCAGCTCCAAGATGAGCTGAATCACGGAACCGTTCTAAGGTGTTGTTTGTTCGCATTTCCTTCACGCGAACCGGCCTCATCCTGAGCCTGTCGAAGGGCCCACTTCGCTTGGAAATGCTCTGAATAAAAAAGGGCGCCGGAATGACCAGCGCCCTTACAAGTTTAGAGGGAAAAATCAACAATAGTTTCGCGTTAAGCTGCGTCTTCGTTCAATATCTTGATGTTAGACGCGCCCTCGCCATTGATCGCGATTTTGCGCGGTTTCATGGCTTCGGGAATTTCTCGTTTCAAATCGATATTTAAAAGACCATTGACCAAAGAAGCGCCGTCGATTTGGACGTGTTCTGCAAGCTGGAATTGGCGCTCGAATGAACGACCGGCAATACCGTGATGCAAGAAGCTGCGCGCTTCATCCCCTTCGCCGCGAATGCCTTTTACGGTGAGGGTGTTTTCCCGGACTTCAATGTCCAGATCACTCTCGCCAAAGCCCGCGACGGCGAGCGTGATGCGATAATCATTTTCATCGAGTCGTTCGATGTTGTAGGGCGGATAGCCGCCAGTTTCCGCCTTGCCGACAGTATCGAGCAAGTCAAAAACCCGGTCAAAGCCGACCGTGGAACGATATAGGGGGGTTAAATCAAAGTTACGCATATCTAGCGTCCTCCTTCTCAAGCGAGGGTTGCGCAACGCCCGGCTCCTCCATAAGGCAGGAAAGGCGTTGACGGAGCCGAATGGCCTCCGGTGAAGTTTAAATATGCACGGGATTATTGATTTCAAGAGTTACGGTTTGGCCTTCCCGCAAAGGGCATGCAATCCGCCATGGACCGGCCCTCAAAGCATGGTAAACACGCCGCTTGACGGGACGGGATCAACAGACATGAACCATATGGGCGTTTGGATTGTCAGCATCAGTGCTTTGGCGCTCGCGGCGTGCGGGGATCAAACCGGCAATCAGAACCAGCAAGCCGAGATCGCCGCGCCAGATGACGGAGCCGTGCTTGACGCTGTCCTCGCCGGTGATCACCGCAGTGCTGAAGAGAGAGCGCGCGACAAATATCGCCATCCAAAAGAAACGCTGCTGTTCTTCGAGGTGACACCGGAAATGTCGGTGGTTGAAATCTGGCCCGGCGGCGGCTGGTACACGCAAGTGATTGCGCCTTACCTTAAATCCGGTGGCGGCAAATATTATGCGGCGGGCTTTTCGCGCGATGGCGCGAGCCCCCGAGTGATCAGCGCGCTGAACGCCTTCGAAAAAGACTATGTGGCGCACCCCGAAATTTATGGTGACGTGAAGATGACCGCCCTCGGTGAGATGATCGCACCAGATGGCGCCGTTGATGTCATTCTGACTTTTCGAAATGTCCACAACTGGCAATCGCGCAATATGGTGGAGGATCACTTTGCAGAGTTTTATCGCGCCCTTAAGCCCGGCGGCGTTCTTGGCATTGTGGAACACAGGGCAGACGGGGGGCCAGAAGACGCCGAACTCCCCCATGACGGCTCGTCAGGTTATGTCTATACGGATGATGTCATTCAACTTGCTGAGGCGGCTGGTTTTAAATTTGAGGCCGCTTCAGAAATCAACGCCAATGCAAACGACACGAAGGACCACCCTTTCGGTGTCTGGACGCTGGCGCCCGTGCGCCGTTCTGCTGAAATTCGAGGGCGAACCGATCCGGATTTTGATCCGGCGCCCTATGACTCCATTGGCGAGAGTGATCGTATGACACTGAAGTTTAGAAAACCCGCAGCGCCTAAACCCCCAGCCCCATAAATCCTTGGACCCATGATCATTTTATGATGACCGAAAACACCGCCACAGACGAGCTACTGGAAAGCGCAAAAAAAGCGCTAACGCATCCCTTTGCCGCCGTCATCAAACTCGCCCCCATGGACCAGACGCCGATCTGGGTTGACGGGCGCACCACTCCGCCCACGATCAGCCTTGCCGCACCGGAGGGAAACACCGGTGACTGCACGTGGTACGGGGCGCTTGATGCTCTCGAACAAGCGCTCGAAAGCGAACGCGCACT
>JAADIH010000044.1 GCA_013151435.1 Alphaproteobacteria bacterium | reverse complement strand
GCGTAGGTTCGCTCGATGGTGAGGACGAGGCGGACATCGTTGGTTTTCTCGAGGGCTTTATCCACATTGGTTTTAAGCGGAACGGTCTTGCCGCCGCGCACGCCCTCATCTGCGGTAATCACGGCAACCGCGCCGCAATCAATAATGCGGCTTGCGAGGGCTTCAGGCGAAAAGCCGCCAAAGACGATGGAATGGACCGCGCCAATACGCGCGCAGGCAAGCATGGCGTAGGCTGCTTCCGGGATCATCGGCATATAGATGATGACGCGGTCGCCGCGATTTACACCGCGCGCCCTCAACAAATTTGCCATGCGGCAGGTCTCTTCAAACGCCTCCGCGTAGGTAATATTTTTGTGGGTATTGGGATCGTCGCTTTCCCAGATGATGGCGGTCTCGTTAGCACGGTCGGGAAGGTGGCGGTCGAGACAATTTACGCAAGCGTTCAACTCGCCATCGGCAAACCAGCGAATATGAAGATCATCTGCATCAAAGGATGTATCTTTGACTTGCGTAAACGGTTTTGACCAGGTGATGCGCTGGGCGATATCCTCCCAAAACCCTTCGGGGTCCGCTTTGGCTTTGGTGCGGAGTGCTTCGGCCGTCGCAGTGTCGGTAAGCGTGTTCCTGGCAGCAGCTTCGCTGACTTTGATGATGGTTTCGTCTGATGCCATGATGTCCTCCGCCGCTGGTGATAGCTGAGCCTAGGCGCAGCTGTGCGTAGGTGCAAAGGCTGTGTGCTGTTATTTGAGTTGGTTAGCGCCCGGTGGTTTAGCTAGTTGGTGATGCCGCCCTTATGGGAAACCACAAAACACTGCATGCCTTTATCCTGAAGGCTGGCACAGGCAGCAGCCGCTTCAATTTCAGAAAGCTGGGTGATGCGCGCGCGATAGAGTACGGATCCATCATCACGCATTGTCGGTGCGACGTTGCGTTGATGGTTCATCAGGCCGCCGTTAAATGCGGCTTCCTCAAGCTCTTTTTGGGCAAGAGGTTTTGAGGAATAGGCGCCGATCTGGACGCCCCAGCTAAATTCATCCACGAGCTGCCGGTCGCCCTCTCCGACAAAACCGGAGTCAACAGTGAGGGCCGCCAATTTCGCAAGCTGATACTCATTGAAATCATCGGTGTCGGCAGCTGCGATCAACACACCGAGGCGATCTGATTGATTGGCAGGATTAGATTTTGTCGCCTCCGCAACAAGCGCGATTGGGTTTGCTGCGGGGAGGGCGCCCTTGGCGTTAAGCGCGGCGAGGAGCGTCGGCTTTAATCGCGGCGTTGGTTTTTTCCGGTGGAGCGCCGCAACGAGTGTTGGTTTGGCCTTAATGGAAGCAAAAGTTCTGCTGAGGATATCACGCATATGGCGGTCTCGGCTGCGCGATGAACGTCCCCCCAGAACCACACCGATGAGCCGCTGACCATTACGTTCTACTGTGGTCACGAGGTTAAACCCTGATCTTCGCGTGTAGCCGGTTTTGATTCCGTCGGCGCCGGTATAAGTTTTCACCAGAGAGTTATGCGTACGGTAAGTTTTACCGTTCCATGAGAATGATTTAGCCGAGAAATAATGGAAATATTGCGGAAAGTCCTGCATCAGGCGTTGACCCAGAGTCGCCATATCTCTGGCGGTCGTCACCTGCTTGGAATTTGGCAGCCCTGATGCATTTCTAAATGTCGTTCGCGACATACCAATGGCGCGTGCTTTTGTCGTCATCTTCCGAGCGAAACGCCACTCCGATCCACCAAGTTTTTCCGCAACAACCACGGCCACATCATTGGCTGACTTTACGACCAGCGCCTCGATGGCGGTTTCAACGCTGATGGTGGAGCCAGCCTTTACGCCAAGTTTTGAAGGCGGTTGTCCTGCAGCGGTTTTTGAGACGGTAAGTTTTGACGACATGGTTAATCCGCCAGCCTCCAGCTCCTCGAACAGGAGATAAAGGGTCATCATCTTGGTGAGCGAGGCCGGATAGCGCCTTGAAGTGCTGTACCGGTCGAACAAAATATCGCCAGAATCTGCGTGGATAACAAAAGCGGCGTATTTGGAATTGGCATGCGCAGGCGCGGTGAGGCCTGCTGAGAATACCAGCATGAAGGCAATTAAGGTTACGCGACAAAAAACCATACTCATTAAGCGAGCCTCGCCTATTCCAAATCGGATATCAATGTCGGGAGAGCATCGCCCCCAAAATTTAATATTCGCCATTATTTGCCGTCTGGGGGTCGTTTCAGCGACCTTTTCTACAAGACTAGCAAGTGCCATGCCGCATCATGGCCAGCGCCTTGAATCATCGGCCCACACGGTAAACGTTGGGTTAACAAATGCTTTACCTTTTTAATTCAAGAAAAATTGTGCAACGCAACATTTTCCCTTGACGAGAGCGGGGGAAGCAATTATGTTGCAATGCACAATATGAATTGCTTCTCTGATAGATCAACAAAGTCAATTGGTTAAGCCTAAAACCCCTTAGGAGACGAAACATGGCGACGACGAAAAAAGCGACTAATGGCGCCGAAGTGTTTGAAACACTGACCACGCTGAACCCAGAATCACTCAAAGAAGGCTACGAAAAAATGTCGGAAGGCTTCACAGCTTTCGCCGATCTGCAGAAAAATTCCATGGAAGCTATGATGGCTGCTGCTGGAGTATTCACTAAAGGCGCAGAGAAATTGGCGTCTGAGCAGAGCACTTTCGTAAAAGCTTTGTTTGAAGAAGGTGTTGCGAGCGCCAAAGCAGTATCTGGCACGAAAAGCGTTCAGGAAGCTATGGAGCTCAATTCAGAGTTCTTGCGCGGCGCTGTTGAAAAAAACCTCGGCCAATTCAACAAAGTTGCCGATATCTGCATGGAAACAAGCAAAGATGAAGCAAAGATGCAGTTGAGCCTTTGACAGCACGTTATGGTGAACTCGTCGAAAAAATTCAGTCCTTCCGTCCATAATGGAATTCTGAATATTGTAGCGTTTACAATTAGTTGCGTATGAAAAGCCCGGTATTTTGCCGGGCTTTTTCTTTTGCGCACAGTAAATGTGAAGTCATATCTACATTTTTTGAACGAATTTCCGGCATAAATGGTGTTTGCGTCTTTTCAATGAAACGCGGTTACATATCTAATGGGTAAGGTAAACAACGTACCGAGCAGCAGAAACTAGGATTGGTGACAAGAG
>JAADIH010000005.1 GCA_013151435.1 Alphaproteobacteria bacterium | reverse complement strand
GATGATAAGTACAAAGAATATGCCGAGCATATTCATGCCTCCGGCGCACATTTGATGGATCTGATTGGCTCGATCCTCGATAAGGCCAAGGTGGAGGCTGATCGTTATCACCTCTCGCCAGTGCTCGGTGATCCTGGCGCCATCGCCAAAGACTGCGCCGCGATGATCCGGGGTGAGGCGGAGGCTGCCGGCCTTCGATTGACGCTCGAGATTGCACCGAATTTACCAGAGACCCTGATCGATAAGCGTGCGGTGAAACAAATCCTCATCAATCTTCTCTCCAATGCGGTGAAATTCACTGAGACGGGGGAAGTGAAACTCATTCTGTCGGAGAAATGCGGCGCGCTTGATTTTGTGGTCAGCGATACCGGCATCGGCATGAGCCAGATCGCGCTTGCAAAACTCGGCTCACGTTTTACCGAGCTTCATAAAAATGGCGTACGCGGAACAACTGGCGCCGGGCTCGGCCTGTCGCTTGCCTTCTCGCTGGCAAAACTTCATGGCGGCGCGCTGGTGCTCAATAGTGTTGAGTGGGAGGGCACAACCGCCCGCTTTACCCTGCCAGTGCGGCGTTCCATGGCTGATACGCCGCCTGTTCTGCATGCGCGTCCCGGCGACATTCAAAGTCAACTTGACCGCGTCACTCGATTTCGTCGCGAGCGTGCCGAGGCAAACGCGGCGTAGGGCGCCCGTGTTAGGCTTGCGCTAGGTTAACAATCCATAATTTTCAGCGATGAACTGGCTGCATTGGATGAGACCTTGCGGCTTTCGGGTTGATTTTTGAGGAACATCCCTCAATACCCCTCGGTCTGTGCGTCAATTTTAGTTTAAAATTGACACTTTAGGGGCAATATTCGCCCACCGACATACCCCGTATGCCGAAGGGAATTTTGCGCGTGTTAAAGCGTCTGGTGGAAAAATACGAACGCTTCTTGCGGATAGAAGTCGATGATCAGGCCGAGACGGGCATGCGGATGCGCGCGGTTTGGATCATCGTTGGCCATTGTTGTTATGCAATTCAGCAACCTCGCTATACTGACTGTAACAAATAACGGATGGAGCTTTGAACACACTCTTACGGTGGTTGTATGCTCTTTAACGCTCGCTGGAATCCAGTTCATTCGCTGGCACAAAAACGTTTTTTCCTATTGGATATTTTTCACTTGTATTATGGTCGGCGGAGTGCTGGCATCCGTTTGGCACGATCTTCATGGGATTAATTCGCCGCTCGTTCCCTTAATTGCCCTTGGGCCAGTGATGAGCGGATTTATTGCCGGGCGCAGGGCGGCCTGGGTGTTCTGGATCATCGGTTCTGTATTGCTGTGCGTTCTATTCTTGATATCCATAACCCATCCGCCAGTAGTAGCGGGTGCTGGTTACATAATGGAAAGCAAGCGCTTTTTCCAAGCTATATTTACATTGAGTCTTGCGGCTATCATTGCAGTCAATTTACATGAACGGCTTTATAGCACGCTTCGAGAAATGCGTATGAATGTCGAGCGTGCTAATCGCGCGGAAGCGGCGAAATCAGAATTTTTAGCGACAATGAGCCATGAACTCCGTACACCGCTAAATGGCGTTATTGGCCTGACCGATGCGCTGATCGGCGGTGACCTTCCTGCGCACGAACGAGACCTTGCCCAGACAATCCGGCAGTCCGGCGAGTCGCTATTATTGATTTTGAACGATCTTCTCGATTTATCAAAAGTTGAGGCGGGAAAGCTATCGATAGAATTGGGGGCCTGCGACCCACATGAACTTGTTCGTCATGCTGTAGATAGCTGGCGTGAAACGGCAGGCGCGAAAGGGTTAATTATCAACGGTAATGTTTCCGGCGATATTCCCAATGCAGTGCTGATCGACGATCATCGGATGAGTCAAATTCTTCAAAACCTGATCTCAAATGGCGTCAAATTTACGTCCTATGGACATGTTTCCCTGCATCTTCATGGTTCGCGGTTGGCCGATGGCCGCTATCACCTTGATTTTCGGATAACCGATACTGGGAAAGGCATTCCCCCGGAGATGTTTGAACGAATTTTTGAGCCGTTTGAGCAGGGCGAGAGTGGAACTACGCGGCGCTATGGCGGAACCGGGCTCGGCCTTCCTATCAGCCGTAGGCTGACGGAATTGATGGGTGGTACAATTCGAGTTGAGCGGAGCGATGCTTCGGGAACAACATTCGTGCTGTCGCTGGTAGTCGAAATGGAGACCGATGCGAGCCTCGCGAGCGTTAATGAAAAAACTGCTAGCGAGGGCGTCGCCTTGAAGGGGCTAAAAGTCCTGGTGGCCGAAGACAATGAAGTTAACCGCTTGGTCGTCGGGGAGTTTTTAAAAAGCTGGGGGGTGGCGGCGGATTTCGTAGTGGATGGCGCATCTTGCGTTGAGCGCTTAAAACAACACCCCTATGATCTCATTTTGATGGATAAGCATATGCCGGGCATGAATGGGGTTGATGCGACGCGAGCGATCCGCGCGTTACCGGGGCCCAAATCAGATATACCGATCATCGCCGTCACCGCAGACGCCATGCCGGGTGAGCGCAATCTTATGCTGGCGGCGGGGATGAATGAGTTTATCTCAAAGCCATTGCGTGCAGACGCCTTGCGAGACGTTATCTTGCTGACGCTGAATATGCGTGCAGCGGCTTAGAGCGTTTTCGTAGAAAAAGCATGTCTCGGACTTGATCCGAGGTGGGTCACCTGTTTTCCGTTCGAAGATGCTCTAATCTGCAACCAACCCGCTTATCCCGGCGGAGGCCGGGATCTCGTTATTGTATGTAAAAGATTGCAGCCTTCGCCGGAATGAGTGGAGTAAAATTTTTCTGCCGTATCTGACCAGAGAAAATCGTTGTTTCAAACTAATTTGGATTTTCTTTAGGTTAAAGCAGGCTCCATTGTCCAAAGACGATCGCCCAGAAAGCAATGACCGCGTTGGCGCTTATATGTGCGGTGATGGCGCCGGTAAGTTTTCCTGAACGGTACAGGGCGAAGGCGAAGACCGCGCCGGCCAGAGCGCCGGAAAGCCAGCGTTCGTGGAGTACGCCAAACAAGATTGAGCTGATCACAAATGCCTTCCAAGAAAATGCGCCTTGCGCGACGGTCTCAAACTTGTCGGCGATCAGTTTGCGGTGGAGATAACCGCGAAAGGCTAGTTCCTCCGCAATCGGAACGAGGAGGATTGTCCCGATGACACGCATGGCAATCCATGCAGCAGCGCTTAACGGGCCGAGGGTGGCGAGCCAGGTCCCAAGCGCATTTCCCCCGGTCGCAGGGTCCGTCGCGATCCAGCCGGCGCCGACCAGGCAGCCCAGAACTATCGGCTCCCATCCGATGCGCCAGTCCAATGCGCGGTAAAATCGCCAGAACGCAAACAACGCAAGGGATAAAGCTGCGACCCGTAATCCATAAAGCCAATAACCGGCGCCGGTGAAAGCGGCAGCGATAATGCCAGCCGCGGTCATGGCGAGGAACGGCGACAATAGAGCTGTTGCTTCAAACACCGCTGGAGACGGCGCCGTTGCAGGCGCGGATGTGCTGGTTTTGTGAAAATAGGGCAGGCGGTGAACGCCCAGCATAATGCCAATCGTCACGATTAAAAACATCATCCATCCCGCCTGGCTGTGGAAACCGGCGACGGCGATTTCAGGTGAGACATGGGCGCCTAAGCTGATTAATAAAGCAATCCGTACACTGTTTAGAATCCAGATTGCCGCCACCCCGATTGGCAAGACCATAAACACATTTGGAAAGCGCAACTCTCTGCGGAAAATCCACAGATAAATGCTGGTGAAGGTGAGAACGAGGCCGATCCCCTCAAAGCCGGAACAGGCGGCGGCGATGTTCACTTCAAAATCACCAATGCCGATATTGCGCGCCCCGGCATCGGTCATGACATTATTTTCATAAAGCCGAAGAATGAACGCAGAGAAATGAAATGTCGCCTCAGACAATGCATTCCAGGATTG
>JAADIH010000293.1 GCA_013151435.1 Alphaproteobacteria bacterium | reverse complement strand
CGTCCTGCCCCATAATAAAATAGGGTATTTTTGTTCCGTCTGCAGAGGTTGCAAATCTCTGCTCAACGACAACGCCCGTCGCATCATAAAATGCTGGCGCCTCTATGGTTTTTTCGACTTTGTTTTTTGCTGTCACGTAATAAAGCGTGTCGGGCACGGTCATGCTCTCATAGGAGAACATCACATCATCCGTTCCGCCCCCGGAAGAGAGGAGCCCCACCACTCCATTGGCGGGAAGTTTAATATTTTTTGCCCGCCACTTGCCGCGTTTATTTCGGGTAACGCGCACCGCCTTACCGGAAACATCGTCAAGATACTGAATGATGAGATTAGACTTGCCAACACCGATGCGCTCGACGGACTGGCTGTCATTGGCACTAAAAACCAGTGCAGCCTTTCCACTCAGCAAGTTATAGGCGATGACCGAGCCTTGCTTGTAATCGACACCGCCATAAGTCCAATTTTCACGAAGAAAAATAATTGCGCGCCCGTCAAGCACGCCACTCATATCTGTATTCAACGGAAATGGTAATTTTTCAAGAGCACCATTTTCATCCCTATAAAAATATTCGCGCTCGAAAAAAGAAACGCCCCGCAGAAAAAATTCATGTGTAGCGTCGCCATCATGCTCAACAATCGGGATTGCCCAGACGTCATCAAGGCCAACCGTCATTACAGATGTTGCATCTCCTAGCGCTTCCCCCCTGGTCCAACGCCGAACGTCACTTGGGTAGCCCGAGCTGGTAAGCGAATCGTCGCCCCAATCGGTGCCAACCAATAATGTGCTCTCATCAACCCAGCTGAGCCAGCTTTTTGCTTCTGGAAGAATGAACCCGCCATCGATGAACTCTTTGGTGACTGTATCAAATTCTCGCCAGACTGCTGCGTCTTTGCCGCCATAAGACATCTCAATCATGCAATGGCGGTATTCTGGCGAGAGACACGCAATATCACCGTGAATCCAGTTTTCGCCTTCAGCTTCTGCGAGGGCGTCGAAATCCAGAACAGTTTCCCATGCCGGATCGCCTGTGCGGTAACTCGAAACGCTTGCCCGGCGCCAAATACCGCGCACATGGACCTCATCCTGCCAATAATTGTAGACGGACCCATTGTGAATCTGACCAAGCGGCAAACGCGCATCAGAATTGAGGATCGACAGAGCATCCCTGTAAAGACCATCAAAGCGCTGGTCACCCTCGAGCACGGCCAAAGAGCGTTCGTTTTGGGATCGAACCCAATCTAGCGCGGTTTCGCTTTCGATATCTTCAAGCCACAGATGCGGGTCTTCCTCGGCATTGGCCATACCCATCGCCGCCGCCATCGCCAACACGGCGCAAATTACAGTTTTCATGTTGTTTTCCTTCGTCCCAGAAGAGTTGCCCATCCCGCACCCGGCTTAACCATACAAATGACTGAAGGATCTGCAAAGTCCTCGTCAAATCCCGATTAACCATATGAAATAAAATGTAAAAGTTTAACGCGCCGATTAGTGAAGGATTGAGCGCTGGCCAATAGATTGCATTGACGAAGTAAACATCGTTCATATGGGGAATTTGGCTATGGTAAAACGGGATGAGAGACGATATCGGCGCATTAGCCTCGACTTGCCTGTGCATATCGTTGTCAACACCGTTGATGAGTATGAAGGTAAGCTGGTGAATATATCACCAGGCGATTTGGCTTTGATCGCAGACACCAGGGCAGTTCCAGGTGACGCTGTGGTCGTGCGCATCAAAGGGCTCGATATTATCGAGGGAACGGTTGCACGCACATTCCCGGACGGATTTGCTGTCTCGTTTTTATTGTCAAAAAAACGACGTGCTCTCCTCACAGAAAAATTAATGTTACAATCCAACCCAGCCTTCTCGGATGGTCTTGCAGACCGGCGCGCCACGCCGCGCCACCTAAATTCCAGCACGCGTACAGTTTGCCGGCTTGATGATGGTACAGCGCTTTATGTGAAAATCGTCGATATGTCTGTAGACGGTATATCTGTCGATGCGCCGCGCCGACCAAGCGTTGGCTCCAGCATTCATATTGGCCGTCAGTCCGGTGTCGTTATCAGGCATACGCCGCGTGGGTTCGTCGCCGTATTCGAGCCAGAACAAGACTGCGAGCAAGAACCCATCCTGCGCGCCGTTTAAACCGGCTTAGAGTTGATCACCTAACACATAAGGCCCGAGATTGGCCTTAACCTCACGCGCATCAAAAGCGTTTGGATTATCTTGTGGTTTCTCGCCCCCATGCATGGTGACAAAGGCAACTGCAGAATAACGCGTAATTTCCCGAATATAGCTGTCGCCACCATACCCGCCCCAACCAAACCCGTAAGCATAATAAGGGAATGAATAAAATGACCGGTGAAATGGATAGCCATATCCGTAACGACCATAAAACGCAGGAGATGTAGATCCACCACTATAAGATTTTTTTACTTCCGTATCATTTTCTACGACGATAAAATAGTCATACCCTTGTTCAACAGTCAGTTCAGCAGCTCTATACAATAATGAGTTTTCGACGACTTCGCGTGATGTTGAGGAATTTCCTCGAAAGGTAATCCGGAAACGGTTTTCTTCAATTTGCTGATCTGAAAACCCATATCCCCCGCCTTGTGAGGCGGGACCATATGGGGTCGCCGAAACACAAGCGGCCAGCAAACAAAGCGCAGCAGCGCCAAGCGCAAAATTCTTATACATCTTTGACCTCCGGTCAGTCACATTCATATCACCCTACTCAAAATCATAGGACTTTAGGCCTCGGACCGCAAAGATGCAGATAGGACTTTGTTATTCCTCACCTAAATCTGAACTCAATCTGAGATATTTGGATTAGGTTGAACAAATTCAATGCCAGTCAACGCTGATTTAATGTGAAGATCACGTTGCGGGAAGGGAATTCGTTGCGGGAAGGGAATTTCGATGCCCTCCTGAACCAGCATGTCCCAGACCGCCATCATCACATCACTGCGCACATTGGATGTACCGCTGGCTGGGTCATGTATCCAAAATCGCAAGTCAAAATTGATCGCGCTATCGCCAAATTCCATAAGGTTACACCGTGGCGCAGGCGTCTTTAAAACCCGTTCCACACCCAACGCCGTCGCCTCTGCACGGCGCGCTAACGC
>JAADIH010000220.1 GCA_013151435.1 Alphaproteobacteria bacterium | reverse complement strand
TTCATTTCTTTGGAGTCGTGAAACGCAGTGCGCTCGTCCTTTGTTGGCAGACCCCAGTTTCGCGTCATGGCTTTTAACTCCGCGGCTGCGCGCATCTATGGTGCTGCGCCAGGTTATACGCGTCTCTGGCGATCAACATTCAAGCGAGTTGCAGATTGCAGCAAACACATCTTCGAACATTGGAACCGTCAAACGGCGTGTATTGGTATTGTAGCGTGAGCAGTGATAGCTGTCGAATAGGGCGTAAGATGCGCCGGGAACCTTATGTTTTGCGCCATGTGTGAAGGGGGCGTCTTTGCGTTTTATCTCCAGAGCCGCCAAAGTCGATTCGTGAGCGATTCGCCCCAAGCATAAAATAGCCCGCAAATTTTTCATCTGGCTGATCTGTTTGGTCAAAAATGGGCGGCAGGTCTTTATTTCCTCGCCAATTGGCTTGTTCTGCGGTGGTACGCAGCGCACGGCATTGGTGATCATCGTGCTCTTCAAAACAAGGCCGTCATCGGGAGAAGCTGCATATTTGCCATTTGAAAGCCCAAATTTTTCGAGCGTCGCATAGAGCAGATCTCCAGCGTAGTCGCCAGTGAAAGGCCGGGCAGTTTGATTGGCGCCGTGCAAGCCTGGCGCGAGTCCGACGATCAGGAGCTCTGCGTCCCATGACCCAAATGACGGCACAGCGCCATTAAAATAATCGGGAAACGCCTCACAGTTTTCCTCTCTGAACTCTACGAGCCGTGGGCAGAGAGTGCAGTCTGTCGGTGGGTCAATCTCGGTGATCTTTGATTTGGCCAAAATCTAGTCGACCTCTTCGTAATCGTTATCATAGTCGTCTTCGTACTCGTCCTTGGATGTTTCCCTGGTTTTTCGAGGGGGCGCGCCAGTACGTCCGATGATTTTTTCAAGGTCGGCAAGATCGAAAAAGCTGTCCGCCTGACGGCGTAAATCATCTGAGGCCATGGGGGGTGATGATTTCACGGTGGAGACAACGGTCACGCGCACGCCCTGAGGCTGGATTGCTTCAAGCGCGCAGCGAAAGTCGCCATTTCCGCTGAACAGGACGAGGTGATCGAGGTGTTTGGCGAGCATCATCATATCCACAACGAGTTCCACATCGGTGGATCCTTTGAACCGCTTGCGTCCCTGTTGGTCGGTGAATTCCCGGGTGGTCTTCGTCACCATCGTATAGCCATTATAGTCGAGCCAATCGACGAGGGGGCGCAATGGAGAGTAATCTTGATCGCGGTCTTCCTGAATTGCTGTGTAGTAGGACGCGCGAATGAGTTGACATGAACGCTTCGATTTTGCCAGTAAGTTCTTGTAATCAATATCAAATCCTAGATTTTTTGCAGCTTTGTAGAGGTTGGCGCCATCTAGAAAAAATGCAGTTTTTTCATATTCGCGTAAACCAAGAAAATCACTCATAAGGTCCTCTGTCATTCTGACGTTAATAGTATCTGGACGCTGCGGAATATCCGTTTGGGGCTAATATGATTTTGATCGCAGCAGGCTCAAGTCTGCCTTTTGGCAACACTGATTCGCAACAGATTGTTTTAAACGCATTTTTTTCTTTGGGAAGACTGACAACGCAGCTGCAGGTGTCGCCACTCTATGAAACACCGGCATGGCCTGATCCATCTGATCCGCCTTTTATTAACGCCGTGGCGTTGGTGGAAACGGATATCCCCGCAGAAGACTTGCTGGCGGCGCTCCACGCCATTGAAGCTGGGTTCGGGCGTAGGCGGCGGGTCAAAAATGCGCCGCGGACCCTCGATCTCGACCTTCTCGCCTATGATGACATCTGCAGCAATCAGCCGGGTGGGTTGGTCTTGCCTCATCCGCGCCTTCACGAGCGCGAATTCGTATTGGCGCCGCTTTGTGATATTGCCCCGAAATGGCGCCATCCGGTGATCGGCGAAACGGCAGCCCATATGCTTGCTGCGCTTGAATCCCGGCAAGCCCGAAAAATACGCTGAAAAATCGATTTTTGCCAAAAACAGGGTAGTTTTTTGCATTGCAGCGCTTGTCTAGTCGGCGAAGGGGGGATACTTCTCAGCGCTTGCTTTCGATGAGGAGAATTCCATGGCGCGCGTCACGGTAGAAGATTGCGTTGATAAAGTTACAAACCGGTTTGACCTGGTGCTGTTGGCGGCCCATCGCGCGCGCGCGCTGTCTTCTGGTACGCCATTGTTGATTGATCGCGATAATGACAAAAATCCAGTGGTAGCTTTGCGTGAAATCGCTGATTCAATGCTCGTGCCTGATGAGTTGGACGAGGAGCTGGTGCAATCACTCCAGAAACAGGTCGAGGTCGAAGAGAGCGAAGACGATGAAATCGGCTCTGAGAAGTCTGACGCACCTGATTTCGACGTGATGAAAGAAGATGAATATCTCAAAGCTATTCAGGCTGCGGGTATGACAACGCCGCAGACTTTGCCGAAAGGCTAATTGCGCACCGCGAAGCCAAGCATTCATGTTGATCCATGAGCTTTTCCGGGCGCGGCTGGACTTAATTGCCGGGTGGAGATGGCTGATAAACTGACTGCCGGTTCTAACGGCAAAGCAAATGTTGCGGAGACAGCGCATTCGGAGCCCGCGACGGCGGCGCAGCATCCGGTTGGTTTCATTCATCAATCCGAGCTCATCAATCTCGTCAAAACATATGACCCTAATGTCGATGAGGATCTTTTAAACCGGGCCTATGCTTTTGCCATGGAGGCCCATGGCGACCAAACTCGGCAGTCGGGGGACGCCTATTTTTCGCACCCTCTCGCCGTTGCCGCCATCCTCACAGATTTACGCGCTGACCCCGCCACCGTCGCCACAGCTTTGTTGCATGACGTGGTTGAAGATACGGATGTCACCATTGAAGAAATACGTGAACTTTTCGGCGATGAGATCGCGCGTCTTGTGGATGGCGTAACCAAAATTTCCCAAATGGAATTGAGCAATGAAGCGCATAAGCAGGCGGAAAATTTCCGCAAGCTTGTCGTCGCCATGGCCGAAGATGTGCGCGTTCTCTTGGTCAAGCTCGCTGACCGGTTGCATAATATGCGAACGCTTCATTTTATACCCAAGGCGGAAAAGCGCCGACGGATTTCTCTCGAAACGATGGAGATATACGCCCCTTTGGCAGGGCGTATTGGCGTGCAGCGCATTCGCGAAGAACTTGAAAATATTGCCTTTCGTGAAATCAGCCCGGATGCACATAAGACCATCAGCGCGCGGCTGGAAGACCTTCAGCATCATTCCGTCAGCAGTGTTGTCGAGCTTGCCAATGTATTGCGTGAAAAGCTGTATGCGGCGAATTTAAAAGCGCAAGTCACCAGCAGAGAGAAGCGCATCTATTCGATCTGGCGCAAGATGGCGCATAAAAGCAGTAGCTTTGAGGAGTTGGCGGATATCTATGCATTTCGGGTGCTGGTTGAAACGGTTCCCGATTGTTACACCGCCCTTGGCGTCATTCATTCAAACTGGCGTATGATCCAATCGGAATTTGATGACTATATTTCCTCGCCCAAGCAGAACAATTATCGCTCCATCCACACTGCTGTGATCGGCCCACCCAGCAAGAGTGGTCATCGTCAGCGTATCGAAATTCAGATCCGTACATTTGAAATGCATGAAACGGCGGAGCGGGGTGACGCTGCTCATTGGCATTATAAGGACCCAGGAAAACCGGGAAGCCATAAAGCTGACAATACGGCGTCTGGCGGATATGATCCTTACGAAACGCCGCGCCGCCTGGTCGAAATGTTTCAGGCGGGTGAAGACCCGGAAGAAGCGCTGCGTT
>JAADIH010000172.1 GCA_013151435.1 Alphaproteobacteria bacterium | reverse complement strand
TTTGAAGGTGAGCCGGAAATTATCGCGGCGACATTTTCTTCGGCCTGGTGTTCGGCATGCAAGATTTTAAAACCGCGCCTCGCGAAAGTCATTCCTGATTTTGCTGATAAGCCAGTGAAGTTCGTGGAGTTCGATTTCACACTCGGCCAACGCGACGAAATCGAGAGCCAAGCCAAAGCCGAGGGGCTTGCCGATATCTATCCACGCTTTAAGGGCGCCACCGGGTTTACGCTGCTCATTGATAACGATACTGGCGAAATTGTGGATATGCTGACAATCTCACATTCCAGCGCCGCTATGCGCGCCGCTATTGCTCAATCTGTTTCACTGGCGATGCGTGATGAGCCTGCTGCGGCTGAATAAGGCCGAGCCCGCATAAACCCTATATGATGAATTGGTGCAGAAGCTTCATTCGACGCGGCGGACCATAACGCATATAGTGCTGACCGGGTAAGCTAAGAAAAACGGGACATGATCATGGCGAAACTCAACCGCCGCGCAGCCATATCCGGTGTGGCGCTGACAATTCTCGGGGTGACACCCGCGCTCGCCCGCGCTTCTGAAATTTACATGGATAAAAAAACTGTTTTCAAAGTCGGGTGGGACTTTGCCCTTGGCAGCGCAGATGTCGTCGCCTATTTCAGGCTTCAAGAAGGCGACAAACCGGTTGTCGGCCGGGATCAATTCTCTACGGAATATAAAGGCGTCAATTGGCGGTTTTCATCAAAGCAAAACCTTGATGCGTTTGTCGCCGCCCCCGCACAATACGCCCCGCAATTTGGCGGCTATTGCGCCTGGGCCATGGCGCGCAACAAGCTCGCGCGCGGCGCGCCTGAGGTCTGGCATATCTATAAGGGTAAGCTCTATATGAATGTCAGCAAGCGTTATAAACGCGAATGGCTGGCGCAAATTGATCGCGATATTGCGCGCGGCGAGGTGAACTGGCCCGGTATTCTGGATCGTAACTAACAGCCCACAAACAATCTTTGAGATTCGATATTCAACCGTACATAGTGCTTAACATATACAGTTAGCCAATTTTGTTGCCATAGGCGACGCCTTCCGGCATCTTGGTGATGAGTCGTGATACGCGAAAACTTTGGAGCTTTCCCCCATGATCAAAACCAATTTTATGGCAATCGCCGCCGTGGCGTTCCTGGCGCCATCAACGCTTTTTGCTGAAGGGCCTGCATCAGTGCTCAGTGAAACAGAGCAACACATTCTGAATGCGGTTGATGAAAATTATGTTGCGTCTCTCGCCTTTTTGGAAGTTGTAGTGAATGAAAATTCCGGCACGATGAATCATGGTGGTGTTCGGGCGGTGGGTGATCATTTCATCGGTGCATTTGAGGAAGTCGGTTTCAGCGATACGAACTGGATTAATCAGGACGATGTTAACCGCGCCGGGCATTTGGTTGTGGAGCGTAAGGGCGATCTTGGGCCGCGTCTTCTCCTCATTGGTCATCTTGATACGATCTTTCCAAAGAATAGTCCTTATCAAACGTTTCGTCTCGACGGCGATAAAGCGTGGGGGCCGGGCATCTCAGATATGAAGGGCGGCGATGTTGTGATGCTCTACGCTCTGAAGGCGCTTGAAGATTTAGATCTGATTGACAGCTCCCAGATCAAAATTATTTTCACGGGCGATGAGGAAATGACTGGGAAACCAATTAAAAAATCACGCGAGGATCTTATCAAGGCTGCAAAATGGGCAGACATCGCTCTCAATTTTGAAGGCGGACGATCGGGGATTGCGGTCTCTTCCCGGCGCGGCGCTTCTGGATGGAAATTGACCGTCACCGGACAACGTCGTCATTCCAGCGGTATTTTCAGCGAGAGCACGGGCGCGGGCGCGGTATTTGAAGCCGCCCGTATTTTGAATGCGTTTTACGAAGAGCTGCGCGAAGAAAAGTACCTCACCTTCAACCCCGGTGTGATTGTTGGGGGAACGGACGTTCAATATGATGAGAGCGCGACCCGGGGCGATGCGTTTGGTAAAACCAATGTGGTCGCGCAAAAAGTTGTCGTCCATGGTGGCCTTCGCTTCATCTCCGAAGAGCAAAAAGCCAATGCCCGTACCCGCATGCGGGAGATCGCCGCGAGACACCTTCCGCATACAGATGCCGAGCTTGAGTTCATCGACAGCTATCCGGCCATGTCGCCCAGTGATAACAATCAGCAACTACTTGAGATCTTCTCGGATGCCAGTGAGGCGCTTGGCTATGGTGCGGTTGTCGGCAATGACCCGGCGAAGCGCGGCGCGGCGGATGTTTCTTTTGCGGCCCCTTATGTGGGCGCCTCTATGGATGGGCTTGGGGTTTATGGCAGTGGAGGACACACACCAGAGGAATATATGGAGCTCTCCTCCCTGAAAGATGCAACGGCGCGTGCAGCAATTTTCATCTATCGCATCACCCGCGAGGATGCGCCGAATTTTCGCTAAAGGCCGTTTGGAAATGAGAGAGCTCCGTTGAAATTTAATCTCCTGACGGCGAAAGATTTTGCCAAACCAGCGCTGCCTCCATCGCGAGATGCGACGCGACAAACCCTGTTGCGCGAGTCGCCACGCGCTATTGCGATGATTGAAACCTGGCCCGGATATGCGCCGACGCCTTTGGTTGGTGAAGTTACGAGGCTTGGCGAAAGAAACCAATGTAGCCGCTATCAAACTAAAGAACGAAGCGGGGCGCTTTGGGCTTGGCAGCTTTAAAGCCCTGGGCGGCGCCTATGCCATATCAAGGCTGTTGCTCAATCAGTTGAATGCGGGAAGGGAGACGCCGGTTGGTCTCGATTTTCTCCTCAGCGACAAGGGGCGCGCGCTAAATTCTAAGGTCATATTGTGTACAGCGACGGATGGTAATCATGGCCGCTCTGTCGCCTGGGGCGCGCAGATGTTTGGCTGCAACTGCGTCATCTTCATTCATGAGCATGTGAGCGAAGGGCGTGAAAACGCAATCGCCGCTTACGGTGCGCGTGTCGTACGTGTTGCGGGGAATTATGATGATAGCGTGCGTGAAGCAAAAACTACCGCCGCACGAGAAGGCTGGACAGTCATTTCTGATACCTCCTATGAGGGATATAGAGATATCCCCCTCGACGTGATGGCAGGATATGCGGTGATGGTGTGCGAGGCGATTGATCAATGGGGAAGCGCTAACTTACCAACGCATGTTTTCTTGCAAACCGGCGTTGGCGCCATGGCGGCGGCTGTCGCTGTGCAGTTGCAAGAGGCCTATGGTGATGATTGCCCAAAAATCATCCTTGTAGACCCCATTAATGCTGCTTGTTTTTATGATAGTTTGAAACATGGGACGCCAACGGTGACGCTTGGGGGCCTGGAGACGGTCATGGCGGGGCTGGCTTGCGGAGAAATCTCCGATCTCGCCTGGGATATTCTTTACGAGGGCGTTGATGCCGTTGTCGCCATTGATGATGACGCGGCCAAAAATGTCATGCGTGTGCTTGCTGCCGGAAACACCCTCGACGCACCCATGGTGGCGGGGGAATCTGGCGCCAGCGGATTGGCCGCATTTTTGGCGCTGGCCCATGATGATGCAGCCCGCACCGCGCTGGGGATAACGGCGGAAAGTCGGCTCCTGTTTTTCTCTACCGAAGGGGCCACCGATCCCGAAATATACCAGGCGATTGTTGGGAAAGCGCCTCAGCAGATCGCTGAAGGGGCATAACAGCGCGTGCCGCCCTAACCACCACCCAGACCATTTTCTTGTTCGCAATGTGTATATTTGTGACGCATTCATCTGTACTCTGCGCAGGGCGTGGGTTATTTAACCATCAAAGATATAGTATCTCCGAATTGATGCTTATTTTGTCTTTATAGAAACTAAAAAGGACCACTCAATGACCAGGTTGGAAAATAAAGTCGCACTGATTACGGGCGCCACGGGCGGTATAGGCGAGGCGAGCGCAAAATCATATTTAGAACAGGGCGCGCGGGTCATGCTTGTGGGGCGCTCGCCAGATAAATTACAAGCGACACTCGAACGCCTCAATGCTGGTGATGCGGCAGCGCATTTCGTCGCCGATTCAACAGATGAAACCGCTACGAAAAATTCGATTGAAGCAACTATAGAAGCTTTTGGCGGCCTCGATATTGTTTTCGCCAATGCGGGGACGGAAGGCACGGTAAAGCCGTTGGACGAGTTGACACTGGACGAATTTCAGTCGGTCATAACGACGAATGTGACGGGTGTGTGGTTGACCATGAAGCATAGTGTTGCGCCCTTGCGTGCGCGTGGGGGCGGGTCGATCATCGCAACGTCTTCAATTGCGGGATCGATCGGGTTTCACAGTTTGGCGCCCTATATAGCCAGCAAGCACGCCGTCATCGGTCTTGTAAAAACCGCGGCGCTGGAACTTGGAGACGCCAATATTCGGGTCAACGCGATTGCGCCCGGGCCAATTGACAATCGGATGATGACATCGCTGGTGACGCAATTATCGCCTGATGCGCCAGCAGATGTGCGCGGCGATATCACCGAAACGATTGCCTTGAAGCGGTTTGGAACCAATGAAGAGGTCGCCAACCTTGCGCTTTTCCTCGCCAGCGACGAGTCAGCCTATTGTAGCGGCAGCGTATTCCTGGTCGATGGCGGTTACACGGCGGCATAGGTTCCGCCTTGCTGGGGGCGATCTCTTTTGCTAGACAGGACGCAGTATTTCCGAGGGGCGCGGGCTTTACCCGCTGAGATCGTGTTGTTTCACACGGGCACCCTTTGAACCTGATCGGTTAAGACCGGCGTAGGGACGGAGCGCATGGACGAAATCAAAGACATATTACTGGTCGGCGAAGAAATTTTGTGGTCCGGAACACCGGATCAAAATAATGCAAAATCGGTCCCGCCATATTGGCGTCGAAAACTGACTCACTTCTTGTGGGTGCTGGGCTTTTCAATTGCAGCCATATTTCTGACAAAAGTTGGAAACCAGCCGAACGTATCTGGGTTTGTTCAAGTCATACTTGGCATCGTAATTGTCGTCATCGCTATAGGCTTGATACCTGCGGTGCTAACTTTCTTTGACTTCAAAGATGATATTGCGCCGCATCAAGCGGAGTTTTACGCGATTACAGACCGGCGCTTAATCGTTTTGAATACTACAAAAAAGACGCGGGAATACGTACTGAAAAATTCTGTTTCGTATATTAGCACGACAGAAAATGGATCAGTATACGACCTAACCGTTTCTCATGGGTGGGGGGAGGCCGATTTTGTGACATTATATGCACTTCCAGACACCAAAGACGTTGAAAAAATAATTCTAGATAAATTCTCTATCAGGAGTAATAAAAAATGAACAAACACACCCCGCAATCTGAATTCAAAACTCCGGAAGTCACCACCGGTTCGCTTCCCGCCAGCCGCAAGGTTTATGTGCATGGCGTTCAGTATCCGGATTTACGCGTGCCGGTGCGCGAGATTGATCTGCACCCCTCAGCGGATGAGCCAGCACTGCCGGTCTATGATGCGTCGGGGCCTTACTCCGATCCGAATGTAACGATTGATCTGGAAAAAGGTCTTGCCCGCCCGCGCACGGCGTGGGTTAAAGCGCGCGGAAACGTCGAGGAATATGAAGGCCGCAACGTGAAGCCCGAAGACAATGGCGGCGCGGCGGGGAAATTCCTGGCTGGCGCGGGAGTTCCCGGTCAAGAACCGTCCGTTGCGTGGAACCGGAACGGGGCCGGTGACCCAATATGAATTCGCCAAAGCTGGCATCGTCACGGCCGAAATGGAGTTTGTTGCGATCCGCGAAAATCTTGGCCGCAAGGAGATGGTCGCGGGCGCCGAAGACGCCGTCGCGCTGGGGGAAAGCTTCGGCGCGGAAATCCCGCCCTTCATCACGCCGGAATTTGTCCGCGAGGAAATCGCCAAGGGTCGTGCGATCATCCCCGCCAATATCAACCACCCGGAATCAGAGCCGATGATTATCGGGCGAAACTTCCTGGTAAAGATCAACGCTAATATCGGCAATTCGGCGGTGGCCTCATCCGTTGAAGAAGAAGTCGACAAGATGGTGTGGGCGGCGCGCTGGGGCGCGGACAATGTCATGGACCTCTCGACCGGGCGCAATATTCACAACACCCGCGAGTGGATCATCCGCAATGCGCCAGTGCCGATCGGCACCGTGCCGATCTATCAGGCGCTTGAAAAAGTCAACGGCGTCGCCGAGGACCTCACCTGGGAGGTCTATCGCGATACGTTGATAGAGCAGGCCGAGCAGGGCGTTGATTATTTCACCATTCATGCGGGCGTGCGGCTTCCCTATATTCACCTCACCGCCGATCGCGTCACCGGCATTGTCAGTCGCGGCGGGTCGATTATGGCGAAATGGATGCTCGCCCATCACCGCGAAAGCTTTCTCTATACGAACTTTGCTGAGATTTGCGAGATTATGCGGACCTATGACGTCTCCTTTAGCCTCGGCGACGGTCTGCGCCCCGGCTCAATCGCCGACGCCAACGACGCTGCGCAATTTGCTGAGCTTGAAACCCTGGGCGAGCTCACCAAAATTGCCTGGGGCCATGGCTGTCAGGTGATGATCGAGGGGCCGGGCCATGTCCCCATGCATAAAATTCGCGTTAACATG
>JAADIH010000251.1 GCA_013151435.1 Alphaproteobacteria bacterium | reverse complement strand
CCCTTCGGTTTTGAGCTTGTGCGGGCAATGAATGATCTTGGCATCATGGTCGATGTCAGCCATGTCACTGATGCCGCTATTGAAGACGTGCTGGCAACGACGCGGGCGCCGGTGATTGCGTCGCATTCATCGCTGCGGCATTTCACACCGGGTTTCCACCGCAATCTCTCAGATGATCTTGTCAAAAATATTGGTGAGAATGGCGGCGTCGTGATGATCAATTACGGGTCGTCGTTTTTAACGGTCGAGGCTAATTCCTATAGCAAGCCCCGCAATGAAGCCCGCGAAGCCGAAGAAAAAAATCTAGGGCACGCGATGACGGGTGAAGAACGCGGCGCTTTTAACGACGCCTGGGCTGATGTGCACCCTTACCCTTATGCGACGCTCAGTGATGTTCTCGACCACATTGATCGCGCGGTGGAGCTTGCCGGGATCGATCATGTAGGGCTTGGCACCGACTATGATGGCGTTGGCGATTCTTTGCCTGAAGGGTTGAAGGATGTTTCCTCTTACCCGGAGCTCATTCAGGGTTTGATAGGCCGTGGTTATGATGAGGTGGCGATTGAAAAAATCCTTGGCGGTAATGCGCTTAGAGTCTGGGAAGAAGTTGAAGACGCGCGCAAAAAGCGCAAATGGCGTTAGGCGCCCTCAAATAAGCGCCCTGCCACCGCCATTGTGGCGCCCTATTCATTGGTTATCGACGCGCCATGACAGATATTGGCCCGCTCGAAATATTGAAGCTCGCTATCTATTATGCGAGCTATCTGTACTTCGTTGCGGCGCCGATTTTTGCCTGGCTAATCATCAAGCTTAACGGCGCCACGCGATATGCGATGGTGGCGGCTCTTACCGTCATCACGTGCCTGGCTTATGCGCGTTTTATCGAGCCGAGAATATTGCTCAGCACAGAGCATGAGATTGCTCTTAATGGTTGTTTCCAAAAACCGGGCGCCATTCGTATTGCGGTGTTCTCCGACACACATAATGGTCTATTTGGAAATGCGATGAGCATTCGCCGCATCGCTAAACGTGTGCAAGCGGCGAATGCTGATTTTGTACTGATCCCCGGCGATTATATATATTTTTTGCATCCGGACCGGTTTGAAGAAACATTCACGGCATTTGCCGATATTGATGCGCCGGTGTTTGCGGTGCTCGGGAATCACGATCTTGGTCTTCCGGGGCCGGATTTGAGGGTGCCGTTGCGGGAATTTTTCTCCCGCACCGGCATTCGCCTGATTGATGATCAAGCGCTGAAACTCATCAACAACAAGTTCGCCATAGAGCTTGTGGGGCTTTCTGATCATTGGGCGCAGAACCAGAAGCTGTCATTGCTGGAAGGGCAGGCGTCGATACCGCGATTGGTGCTGACCCATAACCCGGCGGCGGTGCGCGATTTCACCACAGATATGAATGCGGATTTATTGATCGGGGGGCACACTCATGGCGGCCAGATACAACTACCGTTGTTGACATGCTGGTTGACAGGGGTTTGTGGCGATATTGCCTACGGCCTGCGCGAAGAGCGCGGCGTTCAGATATTCACCACCTCCGGCACTGGCATGGTTGGCCTTCCCATGCGGTTTCGTGTGCCGCCGCGCATTGATGTGTTGAATGTCAGTTACATGGCGTGCATCGCTAGCTAAGGTGCAAACAAAAACTAGAGGAGCAACCATGACCACCCTTAAAGGAAAAACCCTTTTTATCACCGGCGCATCGCGCGGGATTGGTTTGGCGATCGCCAAACGTGCAGCCAGGGACGGCGCCAATATAGCGATCGCAGCAAAGTCAGCAGAACCGCACAAGCATCTTCCCGGTACGATCTATACGGCGGCGGAGGAGGTGGAGGCGGCGGGCGGAAAAGCCCTGCCATTAGTTTGTGACATTCGTTTTGAAGATCAGGTTCAGGCCGCGGTTGACGCCACGATAGACAAATTCGGCGGCATTGATATTTGCGTCAACAACGCTTCGGCGATCTCACTCACCGGTACTGAGGCGACGGCCATGAAGCGCTGGGACCTGATGCATCAGATCAATGCGCGCGGAACTTTCCTCACTTCCAAGGCGTGCATTCCGCATTTAAAAAAGGCTGAAAACCCACATGTTTTGATGTTGTCACCACCGCTTGATATGAGTCCAAAATGGTTCGGTGGTCACGTCGCCTACACTATGGCGAAGTTCGGCATGTCTATGTGTGTGCTGGGGATGGCGGAAGAATTCAAGAATGACAGCATCGCGTTTAATGCGCTGTGGCCGCGCACCGCGATTGCAACAGCGGCTGTGAAATTTGCGCTGGGCGGAGAGGCGATGATGGAAATTTCGCGTACCGTGGATATTCTTTCCGATGCGGCGCATATGATTTTCACCAAATCATCAAAAGAATTTACTGGAAATTTCATTATCGACGATACGTTCTTGTTTGAGAACGGCGTCACTGATTTTGAACAATACCGTGTCGATCCAACCAAAAAACTGGCGCCCGATTTCTTTGTCCCCGATAGTTCTGTTCCACCGCCTGGCGTTGCGGAAACTATTGCCGCCGGCATGCTGGGATAAAACCCATGCAGGTTCACTCGCTACATCTTTATCCAATCAAAGGCGTGCGTGCAGTTGATATGGAGGGCGCCCATGTTGGTTTGCGCGGGCTGGCTCAGGACCGGCGTTGGGTGATCACCGATGCCGATGGTCAATTTCTCACACAGCGCGAGTGTTCTGACCTTGCGCGTCTTTCCGTAACGCTGATCCCGGATGGTTTGCGCTTGTGTATGGATGATGCAGGCGAAGTGGTCGAAGTTAAAGTTCCCACGAATGAAAATCGTTCAACGATTACTGTCTGGAATGATCAGATTAACGCGCATGAAGCACATGAGTCCGCAGCTATGTGGTTATCGTCAGTCTTGGCGCGACCAGTGCGTTTGTTCTTTATGGATGAAAAGGCAATCCGGAATACATCCGATCGTTGGGTGCCGGTAACGCCGGTAAGTTTTGCTGATGGCTATCCCTTATTGATTGTCACATCCGCATCGCTTGATGCACTCAACTCAGAGATCGAAATGAATGGAGGGGATGCGGTTCCGATGGCGCGTTTTCGTCCCAACATCGTCATTGACGGCGCTGATCCTTGGGCGGAGGACAATTGGCTGCGAATACGGATCGGTGATGTTGAGATAGACCTGGTCAAACCCTGTGATCGTTGTGTGGTGACCACAAAAGACCAGCGCACCGGAGCGGCGATGGGCAAGGAGCCCTTGAAGACTTTGGCTAAATTTCGTAAATCCGCACACCCAGATTTATCGGGTGTTTTGTTTGGCTGGAATGCCGCCGCGCGCAATGAGGGCGGCATAAAGATTGGCGATAGGATCGAGATAGTTGAACCTCGCACTGATGGCTGGCCGTTAGCAAAGCGTTAACTGCTGATCCAGGGTCATTGATGCGCTAATAGTCGACGTTCGCTGCGTACAAGACGCCGCAAGAAGGGATAGTAATTAATAGAATTACGAATTTCATCTGAAACCTCGGTTAGCTAATGTGTTACACATGTAGCGTCGCGTGTGTATATCCTCTTTGCAATCGAATTACGTGAGACATGCGACGAGTTGTTGCGTAGAAGGGGTGAATGACAACGCTCCTGTTTACGCATCCAGTTTTTCAGCGCCATGAGGTTCCTCCCGGGCATGTGGAACATTCCGGGCGCTACGTGGCCGTGGAAAATGCGTTGGCGCATGAAGATTTTGGGGCTCTCGATCGGCGCATCCCGCCCGAGGTTACGGCCGAACAGATTGAACGTGTGCACCCGCGAAAATTTAGAGAAGCTGTTGAGGAAAACGCCCCGACGGAAGGTCTCGCGCAAATTGATGCGGATACATTTATGGGGCCATCTTCACTAGAGGCGACACGGCGCGCAGCGGGCGGCGGTGTTGCAGCCGTTGATGCAATTTACAAGGGCGACACAACAAATGCATTTATCGCGGCCCGCCCGCCGGGCCATCATGCTGAACCCGAACGCGCCATGGGATTTTGCCTGTTTAATGGTGCAGCGATTGCGGCGATGCATGCGCGTGCGCATGGCGCCAAACGTGTCGCGGTGCTCGATTTTGACGTGCATCACGGCAATGGGACGCAAGCCGCATTTTGGCATGACGAAGATGCATTTTACGGGTCGTCCCATGAGTGGCCGCAATATCCCGGTACAGGGCGAGAGAGCGACCGCGGCGCCTATTACAACATCGTCAATGTGACCCTAGCGACGGGGGAGGGGAGCGACGCTTTCCGCCGAGCCTGGGGAGAAAAAATCCTCCCGGCAGTTTCAGATTTCTCACCGGATTTCATCGTCATTTCTGCGGGCTTTGACGCACATGGTGCGGACCCTTTAGGTGGGCTAAATCTTACAGAAGACGATTTTGCCTGGGTGACGGCGGAAATCGCCGCTGTGGCGCGTGATAAGGCCGGGGGGCGGCTGATTTCCATGCTTGAGGGCGGATATGACCTGTCCGCGCTGGCGGCTAGCGCTACGTCGCATGTGAAAGCCTTGATGCAAGCCTAAAAACTAAGCCATAAGAGCGCCTCGAAAAGGAAACCACATCACTCAATGACTGGACGTATTATCACAGCGCGCCATGGGCGCCCGGACCTCTCGCGGGATGTGCGTATTTCTTCAAAGGAATATGGCGACTGGTGGCGGCGCTATGACGAGGTCAGTCTGCATCCCGATGAGCGTCCGCCCGAAAGCCTGATCGAACTCGCCAAGGGCGCCAAGACGGTGCTTTCATCGACCTTGCCGCGTGCCATCGACACGGCATCACAGGCGACCAAGGGCGAACGCGACGTTCCAACGGATGTGATCTATGTTGAGGCGCCATTGCCTGCGCCGCCATTGCCGTTTTTGAAATTGCGCCCTGGCACATGGGGCGTCATTGCGCGCACCTTTTGGTTTTTGGGTTATGCGCCACGCGACACCGAACACCATCTACAGACTTGGGGACGGGTTAAAAAAATTACCGCGCAACTTGGCGAGCATGCTCGTGAAGGCGATGTGCTTCTTTGCGCTCACGGTTATATCAACTGGATGATCGACCGACGCTTGCTGAAAGAAGGCTGGACCCGCACCGAACGCGATGGTGGTAACCAATACTGGTCATGGCGCGCTTATGAACCGCCGGTTGAGGGTTAGAGGCTTAGGCGCAGTACGGAATATTCTCAAACCACCTGCCCCGCAGCCCAACCGCTGGCCCAGGCCCATTGGAAATTATAACCGCCAAGCCAGCCGGTGACGTCTATGGCCTCGCCGATAAAAAATAACCCTGGCGTGGATTTGGCCTCCATGGTTTTAGACGACAGGCCATTTGTATCGATGCCGCCAAGCGTTACCTCTGCTGTGCGATAGCCCTCTGACCCCACGGGCTTAACACGCCAGTTGCAAACTGCTTCCACCAGGGTTTTGAGACGCGCATCGGAATAGTCCCCAATCTTCGAGAGATTTCCTTTTGCCGGCAC
>JAADIH010000121.1 GCA_013151435.1 Alphaproteobacteria bacterium | reverse complement strand
TCATCGTCTTTCCCTTCAAGGGTTACGATGAACCAAAATACTCCCTTAGCAAAACACCTCAGAAAGTCTCATAATCCATGACAGGATACAGGCGCAATAGCGATTAATTCGGGCAGACCGAGAGTGCTTTTTCGCGTGCGGTAAATTGCATGATTATGATCAGCGTGTTTGTTCATTTGATGTCTTTATGAAACCCTCTGGCTTCGAGCCCGGATCCCGGAAGAAGCGTTGGCAAGGCTTATGGTCCGATTCAACCGCCTATGTCCTCAGAAAGTCGTGAATTGGGGGCATCGCACTCACCCTATTGGTCTTTGCGCGCCGCCTCCAACAGTTTTGAACGAATTTCAGGAGGCTGAGTATCAATGGCCTCTATAATGATCCGCATCTGTTCACGTAAATCGTGAAACTGATCAATCAACGAAAGAATAATCGGCATCGCCTCGCCGCCCACTTCAAGCTCGTTATACAGCATGTTCACCAGTCGAACCCTTGCGACATCCGCGTCGTGGAAGACGAGACCTGCATCGTTTCCCGTCGGCTTCACCCACTCTTCCTTGACCCAGATGCGGAGCTGAGCGGCGCTCACGGCTTTCACCATGGATAACACTTCCTCTTCATCAATCATGTTTGGCCTCACATATTTTCACGTGGATTGTAGGCATGCGTCTCGCGCCATTTCGTCATCATTTCCTCCAACTCGTCGTCGATCTCATCGGGTAGAACGATTTTTAAAACGCATCGCTGATCTCCGTGAAGACCGGCTGCGCCGCGTTTCACGCCCTTGCCCTTTAACCGTAAAGTCTGACCGCTACTGGAGCCCTTCGGCACCGTTAGGCGAACGCGGCCATTGATCGTCGGCGCATCCACTTTTCCCCCGAGGACAGCCTCATCTATTGTGATCGGCAAATCGATGACGATATCGTCGCCCTCACGGCGAAAGACCGAATGCGGAAGAACCTCGATTTCAACAAACGCATCGCCAGGCGGTCCGCCGCCAATGCCGGGCTGGCCCTTCCCGCGAAGCCGGATGGTTTGCCCGTTCCGGACGCCTTCCGGTACTTTAACGTCAAGGGTCGATCCGTCAGGTAGCGTAACACGCTTTGTCGCGGCCCTTGCGGCTTCAAGAAAATCAACCTTAAGATGATAGCGGACATCGCCGCCGCGCATTTTAAACTGGCGGCGCTCGCCCTCATGACCACGCCCAAACAAGTCTGAAAAAATACCGCCGAGGTCATCAAAGTTCGCATCCGAGCCGTAATGTCTTGCCCCTTCCCTTCCGGCGTATTCTTTGTAGTAGCGATGTTCCGGCCGAACCGTCCCGCTGGCGTCAATCTCGTCGCTGTCAAATTTCGCACGCTTTTCCGGATCACCCAAAAGATCAAAAGCGGCGGAGACCTCCTTAAAGCGTTCCTCAGCGCGTTTATCGCCAGGATTCAAATCCGGATGCAGTTTTTTGGCGAGCTTGCGATACGCCTTTTTAATGTCAGCGTCTGAGACATCGGTTGAAACGCCGAGAATTTTGTACGGATCATCCATTTGTTTTTCTTTTACTTGGTTGAAAACCAGACGGTATTGTCAGAGATCAACAAGGGTATTTCGTCATAGAATGCACATGAGGATCGACAAAATCTGCTGATCGCCGAAAACATCTCTACGACGATTTTATCAACTTTCAACGCAGGCCGACTTTCTGTGGAATACAGTTTAGCATTTCTCAAGTAAGCTGTGTTCAATAATTTCGCCGTGACGGACCATCAATAATTCGCCCTCCCCCAATGGGCGCCACGCTTCATTAGTCAGCGGCACGCTGGCTATCAATAATATCGTCTGTTCCTGGCTCTCTATAGAAACGCCGTCTATCCCACTTTCGCACGGCAGGCCACCGCAATGGCGTGTCAGCACATGCAGCCCGGGCGCGACAAAGCGTCCATCCTTTTGCTGACGACGGTCGCCGAAAGCAAACAGAACCTCACCATCTGTGTAAAGAAAATTGGCGGGTCCAAGAGGTTTCAACTCAGCCGCGAATGCAGCGACGATGTCATAGCGGGCGGCGATCCCAGGTGCCGCCAGACCAGCCCAAAGCGGCTCCAGCCGCGCCAGCAGCGCGCAAAAAGCTCTCTCGGAATCTGTATCGCCAATCGGTTGGTGACGGCCAATGGAAAAACCCCGACGCTCAAAAATTTCTTTGACATTACCGTTATGAGCGAATGTATGAAGACACCCACCCAAGGCGCGCGAAAAAGGATGGGTGTTGGCTAGGCATTTCGCGCCTGTTGAGGCATGCCGAATATGCGACAGCACTAATTTGCTTTGCGGTCCATGTTTTTCAATAAAGTCGACCCAAGGGTTTTGATATGCCGCCTTTGGCTCACGCAGCACGCGCGCATCGGGCCCATCATAAAACGCTACGCCCCACCCGTCACAACTCGGCCGTTCGCCCCCGGCATGACGCGCCAGCGTTTCCAATGAAAATGTCACCGCCGCCGGCAAGCGGCTGGACATGGCGAAAAGTTCGCACATTCAAATATCCTCCAAATCAGCATGTGCGTTGTACAAGCACAAACTGGTCCGTCTGACGAATAATATCCAGAGCGGAATTACACAGCCACACGGAAATGCGCCTCGCTCCAATTTTTCTATCCATGTCTCATGCTTCATCGCGCCAGACAGTATGTCAAATCAGCATTCAAACCACTATTTCTTGATATCCGTAAGCCGGAGATAGGGACGTAACTCTTCCCAACCTTGCGGGAAAAGGGATTTGGCTTCGCTATTCGTGATCGAAGGCGGGATGATCACCTTATCGCCAGGCGTCCAGTCGGCGGGCGTGGCGATCTTGTTCGCGTCGCCGGTCTGCAGGGCGTCAATAACGCGCAATATTTCATTGAAATTCCGTCCGACATTCATTGGATAGGTCATGGTGAGGCGAAGTTTGTTATCCGGGTCGATAATAAAAACCGAACGCACCGCCTAGGTGTCGCTCTCTTCGGGGTGGATCATATCGTAAAGCTTCGCAACTTTAAGCTCCGGATCAGCGACAATCGGGAACTCCAGATTTGTATGCTG
>JAADIH010000265.1 GCA_013151435.1 Alphaproteobacteria bacterium | reverse complement strand
TTTACGGGCCGCGAGCCTGACATCGATCAGGAAGATTGGTAGGCGCGCCCCATGGACAACTGGTTTGAATTCATCCTTGAACGGTATAACTACTGGATCGCCATCACCTTGATGATGATGGGGCTTTATATAGTGTTCGCGCGCGGCAATCTGGTAAAAAAAGTTGTCGGGTTGAACCTGTTTCAGACCTCGGTTTTTATTTTTTATATCACTATTGGAAAAATAGCTGGGGGTACGGCGCCGATCTATATGGGTGATGAGTTGGAGCAAGGGGGAACGCATGGTGATGGCGGTGAGGCCCTGCATGACGTCCCGGAAGGCGCAGGCCACGAGAATAGCGGTGTGCTGGAATCAAATCTTGATCAAACCGACGCGTTGCATTCCAAGATCGAGAATAAGTTTGGCGACCTGCCGGTGAATGATCTGAAAGCAGCGTTGAAGGACTTAGACCCGGCAGCGGCAAGTGAAACGCTGCCATCGCTGCATGATGCTCCAGTGGGGGGCGCCGACAAAATCAGCAATGATGCGCTCACCAGTTTGGCAAAGCCTGAAGCTGGCGGATTAGAGTTTTCCGGTGAGGCGGAGGCTTCTGTTGAGGGCCTTCACGATGGCGAAATCGCAAATAGCCTAGGCGATGCGATGCATAGCGCCGCGTCCGGGGTCGGTGATATCATCTATACCAATCCGCTACCGCATGTGTTGATCCTGACGGCGATTGTGGTTGGCGTTGCTACAACGGCGGTGGGTCTGGCGCTGGCGGTCAGAATCCACGAGGCCTATGGCACCATCGAAGAAGACGAGCTTGAAGCCATCGATAATGTGGCGGAGTTCGGGGTGGCTGAGTTCGGCAAAGCAAAAGGGAGCGTGGCATGAGCCTGATCACGCAGCTCCCGGTTCTGCCGATTGTCATTCCCCTGGTGACAGCGCCGATCACGCTTCTTTTGCCAAAGGGTCGCGCGCCGCATCTCTGGGCGACGGCGGTAAGCTGGCTGACCTTTGCCTGTTGCGCCTGGCTGCTCTCCACCGTGTCGCAAAGCGGGACCATTTCATATCACCTTGGGGATTGGGCGCCGCCCATGGGGATCGAATATCGTCTCGATCTCGCCAACACGCTGGTGTTGTTTCTGGTGTCGGGGCTTGCTGCAGTGGTGTTTCCCTTTGCCTATCGTTCAGTGCAGTCGGAAATTGACGAACGCCAGACGCCGACATTTTATGGCGCCCTGCTGATTTGTATGGTGGGCTTGCTTGGGGTCACCATCACCGGTGACGCGTTTAACGTCTTCGTGTTTTTGGAAATCTCGTCGCTCTCGACCTATGCGTTGATCGCCATGGGGGCAAAGCGCGACCGCCGGGCGCTCACCGCTGCGTTTAACTATCTGGTGATGGGAACGATTGGCGCCACATTCTTTGTGATCGGCATCGGGCTTTTGTACCAGGCTACGGGTACGCTCAACATGGCGGATCTTCATGACCGGCTGATCGGGCAGGATAACCGCATGGTGCAGGCCGGGTTCGCCTTTATCCTTGTGGGTATTGGGCTAAAGCTCGCCATGTTCCCCATGCATTTGTGGCTCCCCAATGCCTATCATTATGCGCCGTCAGCAGTGACAGCATTCATTGCCGCGACCGCCACAAAAGTTGCGGTCTATGTGCTGATCCGGTTTTTCTTTTCCGTCTTTAATTTCGATTTCGCGTTTATCGGTGCGGCCTTTACTTATGTGTTATTGCCGCTTGGCTTGATTGGCATGTTTGTGGCTTCGCTGGTGGCGGTCTTCCAGGAAGACGTGAAACGCATGCTGGCTTATTCTTCCGTGGCGCAGATCGGTTACATGTTGCTGGGGCTATCTTTTGCGACTGTTGAAGGCCTTACCGCCACGCTCGTTCACATGTTCAATCATGCGCTGATGAAGGGCGCGCTGTTTATGGCGGTTGCGTGTGTCGTATTTCGGGTGGGCTCGCATTCGATCAGCGCCTTTGCCGGCTTGTCCAAACGCATGCCCTATACCACATGGGCGTTCCTTATCAGTGGCTTATCTCTGGTGGGCGTCCCGCTCACCGTTGGCTTTGTTTCCAAATGGTATCTGTTGCAAGCGGCGTTCTCCGCCGGGCACTGGTATGCAGGCTTTTTGATTGTGGCGAGCTCGTTGATTGCGCTTCTATACATTGGCCGTGTCGCCGAGGTGATGTTATTGCGCGAACCGGCGAGTGACGGACCGTTGGCGGGCGCTAATAAAGATGCGCCGCTTTCCATGTTGATCCCCATGTGGGTGCTGGTGGGCGCTAATATTTATTTTGGTATGAACACTGAGCTAACCGGCGGTCTGGCAAAACGTGCGGCCGTGGCGTTAATGACCAGCGCGGGGGGAGCACCATGACCCTTATGCCGCTCATCCCGGAAGCCCGTTTGCCCGTCCTTCGTGACGCCGCTTTGCGGCTCCTCAGGATGAAGCCAAAAACCAAAACCTTCATCCTGAGGAGGCCCGCCCTTCGAGGCGCGTTTCACGCGCGCCTCACGATGAGGGGGCCGTCTCGAAGGATGGGTTACCAGCTCAGGGAGAATAAAATATGATCTCTCCCGGTTTGGCGATTGTTTTTGCGCTGGCGATGCCGCTGCTTGGTTGCCTCACCATCTGGCTCCTCGATAAGCATCCAAATTTACGTGACGCAGCGACGCTTATCACTGGCGTCATTTTGCTGGCGCTGACTATCACGATCTTCCTCGCCGTCGGGGAGGGGCAGCGCCCCGAATATATGTTAATCGAAGTGATCGACGGCTTGCCGATCGCGTTTGAGGTTGAACCGCTTGGGGCTTTGTTTGCGGTGATCGCCAGTGGCTTGTGGCTGGTCAATTCCGTCTATTCCATCGGCTATATGCGTAGCGGTAACGAGAAACACCAAACGCGTTTTTATATGAGTTTTGCGGTAGCGATTTCCGCCGCTATGGGCGTCGCCTTCGCGTCTAATTTATTCACGCTGTTTATTTTCTACGAAGTTCTGACGCTTTCGACATTTCCGCTTGTCACCCACAAAGGCGATGACGCTGCGCGCAAAGGTGGACGGATTTATCTTGGCGTGTTGATGGC
>JAADIH010000244.1 GCA_013151435.1 Alphaproteobacteria bacterium | reverse complement strand
CAAACACATTGCTGTTCAAGATGGCGATTTTATCGCTAAGGGCGAGTACTTGATGGATGGCAATCCGGCGCCTCATGATATTCTTCAGATTATGGGAATTGAAGCACTTGCTGTCTTCCTCATTCAGGAAATTCAGGAAGTCTACCGCCTACAAGGTGTTCCGATTAACGACAAACATATTGAAGTGATCGTGCGCCAGATGCTGCAGAAAATTGAAGTCACGCATTCAGGCGATTCGATGTATCTAAAAGAAGAAAATATCGACAAACTGGAATTTGCCGAGACGAACGCCAAGCTGGTGGACGAAGGAAAAATGCCAGCCAAAGGCATACCGGTATTGCTTGGGATCACGAAAGCGTCGCTACAAACGCGTTCATTTATCTCAGCAGCATCATTCCAGGAAACCACGCGGGTTCTCACTGATGCGGCCGTGAATGGCAAAGTCGATACGCTTGAAGGCCTCAAAGAAAATGTGATTGTCGGACGGCTTATTCCGGCGGGCACTGGCGCTGCCATGTCTAAACGCTTGGAAGATGCTGAAGGCCGCGACCAACTCTTGATTGCAGAGCGTGAGAAGCGGGCTGCTGCTGCACAGGCGATCGCCATTGAAGCATCTAAAGAAGCCGCTGCCGCAGCAGAAGAAGCAGCAGCTGAGGCTCCTGCGGACGATGTGCTCAGTACAGATGACGTATTTGGCCAGGCTGCGCCCACCAACACTGATGAGGCGGGCAATGAGGACAAGGCCATCAATAAAGACGAAGTATTCAGCTAGCGCGCATTATATCTAGGCGCTAAGCATGTATTTGTTTTTCTGACGGGCCACGGCGGCGACAGCTTCCGTGGCCCGTCTTTTAGGTGCTTGTGCAAGTTGGGGGTCAGTTTGATGCGGCCTGGAGCATTGCCAGGTAAAGATAAGACCCCCAGGATTTATCCCGTCTGAAGAAATTCTGGCTCTCTACCAGCGCTTTTTGCGACCGCTGGCTTTGGAATGCCGGGTCTTGCAGAAATTTATCAAGAGCTGCTGTTAGTTCCTCTACCGAGTCGGCAGCATAGACTTCTCCAGAATCAGGAAGTAGATAAGCCGCCGGGACGGCTGTGCTCATGATTGACGGAACGCCGTAAACGGCGGCTTCAATACAAACGAGCGCTAAGCCTTCTTTAAAGGCGTTGCGAGTGGGGCAGATATTCACATAAGTCCCCTTCAGTTCGGCAAAGACCTCATCAGCGCTAAGTTTTCCAACATAGCGAACCCGATCGTCACCCAACTCTTTGATGCGGTTTGTCAGCGCTTGCGCCGCCGCGCCAGCGCCAGCAAAGACAAGCTCAATATCTTGGTATTTTTTGCTTAATGAAGCATAGGCGTCCAGCAGGTCATAAATCCCCTTGGCGTCCTCGATTCGGCCGAGAAACAGAATCTTGCGGGTTTTGCCGGGTTTGTTGGCAGAGACGGGTGAGGCGGGTCGGCGTTGCTGGGGGATGTTCCGGAAGGTTTTGATTTTGTTCTTGGTTAAGCGCTGGAACTGCAACTCGCATTCTAACGATGTACACAAGGCGGTATCAGCGCTTTGCAGCCAAAACTCACGGCCGAAATTGGCAAGCCGCTCTTTGAGGCTGAGCACCGTCAGGCCCTTGGTCCAGAAGGTATTATGGAGCGAGAAAATAAGCTTTGCCCCAGCTGTCGTCAAAACGGGGAGGCCGTAGGAGGGAAAATCGGTACATGCGATAACAAAATGGGGCGAAAACCTCTTTATGGCTTGCCGGGCGTCATAAATGCGGCGGATGCTAGCCCAGTAATAGGATAAGGCTCCGGAGAAGCGGTGGCGTTGAATATAATCGAATCGGACATTGCCATCGTCAAAATCTGAGCATCCTGGCTGAACATCAGCTACCAGTTGGGCCCGAGCCGTGATTTGGCGGCAAAGCTCATAAAGCATGGCAGTTTTTGCGACTGTTGGAACCCGCGGGTCCAGTTCACCAGCGAGCCAATGCACATAAGTGCCCTGAACGTCGCCCGGACCGGTAATATATGAGATCCGCAGCTCCTCACCGGCGGCAAGGCCAAGAGAGGCGCGTATTCTTTCACCGGCATCTTCTGGCGCGACCACTATCGACGATATATCTTCGTGCGGGTTTTTAGCGTCCACCTAGATCCCCCGGCCGACCGGTAATATCGTTAGTCCGGGGCGCCCAAAACGCCATTGGCCTGTTTATACTCATGTTATGATGAGCAAATATAAAGACCAGATTTAAAGAGCCCAATTCCTTGCGGAAGACAAGGCGTCCGCGCCTGAATGGGGTGAGGAGAGGTGCGAGCATACAATGCAGGCGTTGGTTGGTTAAAATGTCAAAAAAATCGGTCATATGGTGCTGATTATTGAGACAAGCGTATTGACCACGGCGACCCACAAAGCTATGTCTCGCGCCGCTGGAAGGCTGGCCGTCAGGAATCATCTGAAACGCAGCCAATTTTAGCCGACTACAGTCAAGTTTTCACGAGCGGCGTTCCGCCTGACGGAGCCCCGTTCATTTGCGTCATGGAACAGGTATTTTCAGGGCGGAAGATTTGGTTTTGCACGCTTATTAATTGAGGCCAGGAGACGTAATGCCGACGATCCAACAACTTATCCGCAAGCCGCGGAAGCCGAAACGCCGGATTAACAAGGTGCCGGCGATGGAAGGCAACCCTCAGAAGCGGGGCGTGTGTACGCGCGTTTATACAACGACGCCAAAGAAGCCAAACTCCGCTCTTCGTAAGGTTGCTAAGATTCGCCTCACCAATGGCTATGAAGTCATTGGCTACATTCCTGGCGAAGGTCACAACCTCCAAGAGCACTCAGTTGTTCTGATCCGCGGCGGCCGGGTGAAGGATCTTCCCGGCGTTCGGTATCACATCATTCGTGGTGTGCTCGATACGCAAGGCGTTAAAGATCGCAGACAGCGTCGTTCGAAATACGGCGCCAAGCGTCCGAAATAAGGGTAGAGAAGCATGTCAGTCGTCATAGTGCAGATAAGCGCGTTGTACATCCGGATCCTAAATTCGGAGACAAAACCGTTTCGAAATTCATGAATTACGTCATGGTGCACGGCAAAAAGCCTGCTGCAGAAAAAATTGTTTACGGTGCGCTTGGGCGCATTGAAGAAAAGTTACGCCGTCCGCCAGTTGATCTGTTTAAAGAGGCGCTGGAAAATGTGACGCCATCTCTTGAGGTTCGCTCACGTCGGGTTGGCGGCGCCACTTATCAGGTGCCTGTTGAGGTTCGTCCGGACCGCAAGGAAGCGCTTGCAATGCGTTGGATTATTGCTGCTGCAAGGGCGCGCAATGAAACAACAATGATCGACAGATTGTCGAATGAACTAATGGATGCCGCACAAAATCGCGGCGCCGCTGTTAAAAAACGCGAAGATACGCACCGTATGGCTGACGCCAACCGCGCATTCTCGCATTATCGCTGGTAATGAAGTCAGAAGAGTAGAGATCCGCAAGTCATGGCTCGCACGCATAAAATTGAAGACTATCGTAACTTTGGCATCATGGCCCACATTGATGCAGGCAAGACTACGACCACAGAGCGTGTCCTTTACTACACAGGTAAAAGCCACAAGATCGGTGAAGTGCATGATGGCGCTGCCACTATGGATTGGATGGAGCAGGAGCAAGAGCGCGGCATTACGATTACGTCTGCTGCGACGACCTGCCATTGGAATG
>JAADIH010000058.1 GCA_013151435.1 Alphaproteobacteria bacterium | reverse complement strand
CCATCACTTTCATGCTCGACAATACTGTGATGTCACGCACAGAAATTGAAATCGAGGTTGATCGCTATATCGCCATGCCAGGCCAGTCTTTGAGTTACATGCTTGGCGCCGATCTCATTATGTTTGAACGCGAACAGGCAAAAGAAATCATGGGTGACGCCTTTGATATCAAGGCTTTTCATGACGTGGTGTTGATACCGGGTGTACGCTCCCTACCTGATTTACGTGCAGATATTCGCAAATGGTCAGGCGTAGAATAAGCACGGCCTTACCGAAAACTCATAACAGATTTCTGTTGCAGCAATCCATGGCTGTGAAATAGCCCCGCGCCCATTCCATCATTGATGCGTTGGCGCAATCGCTTTTCCATATAATCAAGTTGCACATCAAAGATCGGGCTGTCACGCCGGTCTTCGATAATGCTGCAGCCATAACTGACAGTGGTTCTATCGCGCCGACACAATCCCGCGACTTCATTCAACGTCAGTTGCCCAACTACATGCGTTAGGTACATTGCGGTTTGACGCGCTAACACAAGATACGCAGCGCCGCGATTGCGTGCACTAAATTCAACATGTGAAATACCATAACCCTCGCAGACAACTTCGCGCGCCATACGGGCGATCAACTTGTTGTCGCGGTTCAGACAGATGTTCATTTTGAACGACATATTCCGCACTACCTCACTTTGCTTCCCAGCCAGATACTGGGTGTTTGCGAGATTAAGGCCGTTCTAAAAGGCGGGGATAAGCGGTCACGCAATTACGATAGTGGTTAAGTTTAAATCGATTACATAATGTGGAATTTGATCAGGCAAGAAAAGACAGTATCAAGACGAAAGCAAGTAAAATTGCTGTCCACAGCGCCATGAAACCAATTGGCCATGATCGTGAGAGTTGTCCTTCGGGACCATGCACAACGTAAATACGCGCCATCAGCGCTTGTATGCGGGCCACGAAAATCCCCCTAACGCGATCCATGTTGCGCGCGACGCACCACTCACCCAACCGAGAAACGCCCGTCCTGGCACACGGTACAACCAATCGGTGTCGAGGTTCGTGGATTTCAGCTCCGACGGATACAGCCCGGTCTTTTGCAGCACCGCGAAGGCAAGACCCGAAAAGAGCAGAATCTGGAGCTGGGTGATGATGTGCGGCGCCGTATAGGCGATATAGGGCGAGTAGGAATCCTCGATCTTCACCTCGAAGGGCATCAGTGCGTAAAGCGGATCGCCGAGCGGCCCAGTGAAGATCTGCGCCGAGCCTATAAAGATGCACAGGAACGCGGCGATTCCCATGGCAATCAGCATGTGCAGGGGCGCTTCTTTCGGGCGCTTGCCGCTGTCATGGGCAAAGAACGCGAAGAACGGAATCTTGATGCCGGAATGGTGAAAGACGCCAGCCGCCGCGAAGAGCAACGTCAGCCACACCCAGAAATATTCCTCCTTCGCCGCCGCGCCGATGATCAACCCTTTGGAGATGAAACCGGAAAATAGCGGGAAGGCGGAAATCGACGCCGCCCCGATGATGCAGAAAAAGGTCGTCCAGGGCATCGTCTTGTAAAGCCCGCCAAGCTCTGAACCTTTCACCGTGCCGGTGCGATAGAGCACCGCCCCCATCGCCATGAACAACAACCCCTCAAACAAGATGTTGGTGAAGGCATAGGAGGCCGTGCCATTGAGCGCGAGCGGCGTGCCTATGCCGATGCCGACAATCATGAACCCGACCTGGTTGTTGAGCGAATAGGTCAGAACCCGGCGCAAATCATTCTCGATCACCGCAAAGAAGATCGGGAACGCCGTCATCGCCGCGCCGATATAAATCAGCGCTTCAACGCCTGCGAAGCCGCGTGCAAGCGAGACAACCGCCAGCTTGGTCGTAAAAATCGACAGCACAATCGTGCCGCTAACTGTTGATTCCGGATAGGCGTCCTGCACCCAGTTGTGGAGGAGCGGAAAAGCGCTCTTGATCCCGAAGGCGATAAAAATCAGCAGCACCGCCGGATCGCCAAGCGTCATACCGCCTTCCAGGAAATGATCAAAGGCAAGCGATCCCGTCGCCCGGAAATAGAGCGCCACACCCGCCAGAAGAAAAACCCCGGAAGCGATCTGCCAGCCGAGATAACGCATACCAGCATAAAAAGAGCGTTTGTTTCGGCTCGCCCAAATCAGCAATACTGACGTTATCGCCGCAATCTCCCAGAACACAAACAGGGTGATGAGATCCCCCGCCAGCACGCCGCCAAGCGCTGCGCCGGGATAGACCAGCGCCGCGACCTGCTGCACCGCATCGCGCACATGCCACGCAAAGATGATGTTGAGCGCGATGGCGATCAGAAAAACCGTCGAGAAAATGCGGCTCAGCCCGTCAACGCGGGTGAGCGTCAATGATTGCCCAAAAAGCCCATAGGCGCCGTATTCGCCAAAGCCGAGGGCGAAGAGCTGCGCGCCGGCGACCGCCGGCAAGGCGAGCATGAACAAATTGCGCGCCAGGCCATTGGGAATAAAGGGCACGGCAAGCCCGCCCAACAGGATAATCAGCGCTGGTGAAAACTCTCCCATCACTGCGCGTCTCCTTCGCCAGCCTTCGCCGGGCTGTTTTCGTCGCCGACCTTCGCCGGGCTGGTGTCACCCGGATGCCTCTCCTCTTCAAGGCGTTGGTAATAGTCCTCGTCGCGCATCAAAACCTTGCGCAACTGCGCTGCCGTCAGCACCAGAAATACGCAAGAGACAAAGCCAAATATGCCGTAAAAGTTCAGAATTTTTTCAATCGAAAAATAGGGGTGCTTATCGATGAAAAAATCGGCGACCGTCAACGCCACGCAGATGACGATCATGCCATGCCAGATCTTGCCGACATTCTTTTTGTCATCGAGCCAGTAGGATTTACCGTCGGCGGGGGCGTCGTGATGCTTGTTATGCTCGGTCATGGAGTCACCTGCGCAGTCCATAGGATGGGGGCAAGGAACGTTTCGAGCGCTCCTATGAAGAAGAATAACAATAACACGCCGGCGGCGGTGAGACCGATTGGGATCAGGCACAGGATCGGCGCCTCGCGAATGGCGGGGCGATGGTCAACGCTTAAGGCGCCTTCGCGCCCGTCAAATAAAGCGCCGGCGTACCAGTCCTGCTCCAGAGGCGCGCCCGCGCCCGCGGGCGGTTTCATCCACGCCTGCACCGGAATCGACAGAAGATAGATCACATTCAAAATTGACGAGGTCATCAGTACCGCGATGATCGCCAGCTGGCCGGCGTCAGCGGCGCCGAGCATCAGGAAAAACTTTGGCCAGGAGCCCGCCATAGGCGGCAGGCCGACAATCGACATGGCTCCAAGGAAGAACGCCCCAAAAGTAAATGGCATCACCCGGCCAAGCCCGCGCATTTCAGAAATCAGCGTCTTGTGATGGGCCACATAGATCGCGCCAGCGCACATGAACAACGTCATCTTGCCGAGCGCATGGGCGGCAATTTGCAAGGCCCCGCCCATCACCCCCATTTGGGTCGCGAGCATCGCGCCAAGCGTGATGTAAGAAAGCTGCGAGACCGTGGAATAGGCAAGACGCGCTTTTAAGTTGTCCTTATTCATGGCGATTGCCGAGGCCAGCAAGATCGATATCGCTGCGATCCACATAAACGGAATACTGGCGCCGGTGATCGTTAGATGGTCGATCCCGAAAATATAAATGACGATTTTGAGGATCGAAAACACCCCGGCTTTGACCACCGCCACTGCATGCAAAAATGCCGAGACCGGGGTTGGCGCCACCATGGCGTTTGGCAGCCACGGATGGACCGGCATCAATGCCGCCTTGCCGATGCCGAATGCATAAAGCCCCAACAGCACGCCGGTGATCGGCGCCACCGCATCGCTATGCTCGGCGAAAATTCCACCAACCGTAAAATCCGTCGTGCCGGTGATCGCATAGGTCCAGACAATCGCCGGGAGCAATAAGCCGATGGATGTAGCCATCAACACGCCAAGATAAATCCGTCCACCTTTGCGCGCAGCGTCATCGCCTTTGTGGGTGACAAGCGGAAATGTCGAAAGCGTCAGAA
>JAADIH010000282.1 GCA_013151435.1 Alphaproteobacteria bacterium | reverse complement strand
TGGATTTCTTCTTCGCTGCCAAGTTCAGCCCATGGATCGTCAAAAGATTTATGGAGCTTCTTGGCGAATTTGAGCTCTTCTTTTGTATAGTGAACGCCGCCAACCATGCGCAGCTTTTCATCCATCATCTTCGCCAGGGTCTCATTAACCAGAAGCGGGTTATTGCCGTGAATAACTTCCCACTCGACCTTCGTGCCTGTCCCGAGCGCAGCGCCTTCAGCTGCCTTTAACAAGCGTTCCCAAATATGTTCTACACCTTTGGCGTCTGGGTGGCGCACATAATAGAAAACTTCTGCAAAGTCCGGCACCACATTCGGGGCGTTACCCCCCGAGGTAATGACATAATGAATACGCGATTCTTGCGGGACATGCTCGCGCATCATGTTGATCATCATGTTGAAAGCTTCGACGCCGTCTAGCGCAGACCGTGCGCGCTCAGGTGCGCCTGCCGCATGGGCAGATTTGCCATAGAAGCGAAACTTTGCAGAGCGATTGGCAAGGCTGGTGCGTGCAGCAGCAGAGTTCTGTGACGAGGCATGCCAGTGCAGTGCGATATCGACGTCATCAAAGAGGCCTGCACGAACCATATAAACTTTACCGCTACCGCCTTCTTCAGCTGGTGTTCCGTAAAGCCGGATCACGCCTGGCGTGCCGCTTTCCTCAAGCCAGTGTTTGACCGCGATTGCGGCCTGCACCGAACCCGCGCCAAAAAGATTGTGGCCGCAAGCATGCGAAGCGTTTTTGTCAGTGATAAGTTCTCGTGTTGGCAGGGCGTCTTGATTGATGCCGGGCAGGGCGTCGAATTCCGCAAGGATTGCGATCACGGGTCCGCTCTCGCCATATTCTGCGATAAACGCCGTTGGAATATCCGCAACGCCTTTTTGAATTGAAAAACCTTCAGCGCTCAGCGCATCTTGCAACAGAGAGCTGGCGCGTTCTTCTTGATAGCCGACTTCGGCCCATTCCCAGATCTTTCGCGCAATATCCGCAGTCTGATCGTAGCGCCCATCAATGCGCGACATGACTTCTGTATCTTGTTGGTCTTGTGCAACTGCAAGAAGTGGAAATGCGGCCAGCGCCGCCGCAAGCAAGTATTTATTCATGGGTTCCCTCAACATATGGCGATCCGAGATAGATGCCACAATTTGCTAAGCCAAGGCTAGGTTTTTGCACTGCAATAATTTCTGAGAGAAAATCCAGATGGATTGAATTCATACGCAAAATCGATCCATCACAAATAAATGATGGAGACAATATGCAGAGCAAGCGCGTTGGGTTAGGCCACACTCACCTGAGGCGCGGCCTCGGGCAGATCCTCGCCAAATGCGCGCTGATAGAATTCCGCCACCGTGGGGCGCTCAAGTTCGTCGCATTTGTTGAGGAAAGTCACCCGGAAGGAATAACCGATATCCTGGAAAATTTCGGCATTTTGCGCCCAGGTAATCACTGTGCGCGGGCTCATCACGGTAGAGATGTCACCGGCGATGAAGGCGTTACGCGTCATATCGGCAACGCGCACCATGGCGTCGATAGCTTTGCGGCCGTCTTTTGAATCGTAACGCGGTACCTTCGAGAGGACGATCGCAGCTTCTTCATCATGAGCGAGATAATTCAGTGTGGTGACGATTGACCAGCGGTCCATCTGACCCTGGTTGATTTGTTGAGTGCCGTGATAAAGTCCGGTCGTGTCGCCAAGGCCAATCGTATTGGTGGTGGCGAACAGGCGAAACCACGGATTAGGCTTCAGCACTTTATTTTGGTCAAGCAGCGTCAGGCGCCCATCCGCTTCTAATACACGCTGAATGACGAACATCACATCCGGGCGCCCAGCATCATATTCATCAAAAACAAGGGCCACGGGACGCTGAAACGCCCAGGGCAACATGCCCTCTTTAAAGGCCGTAACCTGAACGCCATTTTCAACGACGATCGCATCTTTGCCGATCAAATCGATTCGGCTCACATGGCTATCGAGATTGATGCGAATACACGGCCAGTTAAGGCGCGCCGCCACCTGTTCGATATGGGTCGATTTCCCGGTGCCGTGATAGCCCTGGATCATCACCCGTCGGTTATGCGCGAACCCCGCCAGGATCGACATGGTGGTCTCAGGGTCTAGGCGATAGGTCTCGTCGAGGGGCGGTACATACTCATTCGGCTCAGCGAATGCAGGAATGTCGAAATCCAAATCAACCCCGAATACCTTTTTGGCGGATACGGTCTTGGTTGGTTTTTCAAGGAACTTTTCGTCGGACATTACGGCCATATGGCTAGGGTCTCTTTAACTGCTGGTGGGGCCAAATTCGCCTGAAAGCCATCGGCTGACAAGGCCTTAAGGCGCCTAAAGGAATTTTGCCTTCTTCATGATGGTGTGCGCCTTGACGACCTCTGAGAGCTGCTGCTCAGCGCTGCGGTCGCCGTCATTGGCATCCGGGTGGAACCTGCGCACCAGCTCCGCATAGCGTTTGCGGATATTACCGGAAGCCGCCCCATAGGGCAGAGCCATGGTGTCAAAGGCCTTGGCCTGAAGCTTGGTGAGGAGCTTGCCGTCACGATATTGGCCGCGCATTTTGCTGGCGGAGGCGGCTTCCTTGCCGAGGACGCCGAAGGCATCGGCTAGGTCGGCTGAGCCGGTCTTGTTTAATGAGGCGCGGGCGCGATCATTTTTGCCCATGGACCAGGTCGGCCGACCGCCATATTGGTTGGCGTCCCGTGCGGCTTTGGCTTCAGCATCGGACAAGCCGTCGAAATAGTTCCAGCTCTTATTGTGTTCTCTGGCATGGGCGAGGCAATACCAGACCAGCTTGCGCGGCTCGCGCGGGCTTTTGGGCAAGCTGCAAGCAGCCTGATTATCGCAGTCTTTCCGCTCGCAGTCGCGATCTTCGGGTTTGGCCCAGGCAGGGGGCTTGGCGCCGCGCGTTGGCGGCTTCACTCTGATGTCGAACCCAAGGCGGGGCTTATAATCTTTCTTTGGCATGGGCCTAATATGATGCACCGCAGCTAAGGATACAATCTTGACAGATTTGCCGGATATGCGATGAGGTGGCAACGATGTCCGTCTCAAAAACCATCCATAGCAAAATTAGTGA
>JAADIH010000161.1 GCA_013151435.1 Alphaproteobacteria bacterium | reverse complement strand
CATCATAGAGGGGCAGGGCGCCAGCACTTGCCGTATCGCCAAAGACACCCATGAACGACATTAGGGAATAGGACATGATCTGACCGGCGACAACGCTATAGGTCGTCAGCACAAAATAACTCGCCAGAATACCGATGAGGCCAAGAACGCCCCAAAGCGGCGTCGCGCCCACATCACGGGCAAGCGCACTCACGGATCCAACTGCGGAAAGCCGTTTGCTTCGCCCCATGGCGATTTCAGCCATCAGGATCGGATAGGCGATCAGCACCACGCAGACCAGATAGACCAGAACAAAGGCTGACCCGCCATTTTGCCCGGCCTGGAACGGAAAGCGCCAGAGATTACCAAGCCCCACAGCGGCGCCAATGGCGGCCATTAAAAACGCGTATCTGGATGACCATTTAGGCGCCGTCGAGGATGCGGTTTGTGGATCTGACATAATTTATTCCCATGCTGCGCCGTTGTCGGCCAGAATTAGCGTTACGTTGCTGGGGAAAGTCAATGCTGGCCATTGGCCCTCAGGAAATTATCCTTTGTGAATTTTATTGCAGTGCAACTTCAAACCAGGGGCCGCTGGAGCGTTGGTTGATTTTTCTTTTCAGGACTGGAACAACAGGGGGGAAATTCGTCAATAATGGTAGAGCTTGATCGTTCACTCTATCAGGGAGCATCTATCCATGAAAAAACAAACCCTATCACTAGCAGCGCTCTGGTTTGGATTATCGTTCACGTCAGCCTTCGCCGGTGAGGCAGAAGATACAACGTCGATCACGGCTATTATTCACGCCATTGAAGCCGGATGGGAGAATGCAGACAGGACACCGTTCGAAGCGCATTATCTCGATTTTGAGGGCGCGCGTTATGTAGAATCCGGGGGGCAGAATGAGGGGCTTGCTGACCTTGTTGAGCACCATGTCGTACCCGAAGGGGACAGCCTGAACGAGCTTACGCTTGATTTCAGCAATATTGAAATTCATTTTGAAAATGATTTCGCCTGGGCAATCGCGGATGTAAAAGTCTATGCAGTCGTTAAAAAAGACGACAGGGTAATTGACAAGAATGGTTATGAAACTTTTTTGTTCCGTAAAATCGACGATGAGTGGAAGGTGGTCCATACTCACTCATCAACACGCTAAGGTAATCGCGGCGCACCATTGCGCCGCTTTATCGCCTGGAGGCCGCACATAAAGATTTGTAGCGCACTATAAAATTATGAGGTTAGATTGATGTCATATCGTTTCACTACTGCTTTCAGCCTTGCTCTTGTCATCACGCTGGCGGGTTGCTCGAGAGAAACAAAAACGAGCGATGCTCCGCTGGTTGAATCTCCCGAAGAAGTAGAAGCCGTTTTCAGCGCCCCTATAGAGACGCCACTCGATCGCTTCACCTATTCGAACTATAATGACATACGCGTGACCAACGCCGATCTTACCCTCGACGTCAATTTTGATAAAAAGGTAATTGACGGTGTCGCGGTGCTGGATTTTGAATATCTTAATCGCGATGCAAACGTTATTGTCCTTGATACCAATGACCTCACCATCAAATCAATCGAAGCAAACTCAAACGGCTCGTGGGTAACGGCTGACTACACGCTGGGTGAGGATGAACCTGTTTTTGGGTCGCGTTTGGAAGTGGCGCTCCCGGAAAAAGCCGAACAACTTCGCATCACCTATACTACCAGCCCGGACGCGGAGGGGCTTCAGTGGCTATCGGCTGATCAAACCGCTGGCAAAAAATATCCGTTTCTATTCAGTCAGAACCAACCGATTTTCGCCCGCACCATGGTCCCGTTACAAGATACACCCGCGGTGCGCATGACCTATACGGCGACAGTGACAACCCCACCGGAGCTGATTGCCCTGATGAGCGCAAGTCAGGATGAGGGGCCTCGCGATGGGGAATATTCCTTCTCCATGCCGCAACCGATCCCGTCTTATTTGCTCGCCATCACGGTTGGTGATCTCGCCTTCAAACCGATTAACGATCACATTGGTGTCTATGCGGAAGCCTATATTGTCGATGAAGCTGCGGCGGAATTTGAAGACACCCCGAATATGGAAGAGGCGACGGCCGCATTTTACGGGCCTTATAAATGGGGGCGCTATGACATGCTTGTTCTCCCGCCGAGCTTTCCTTTTGGCGGGATGGAAAACCCAAGACTTTCTTTCCTGACACCAACATTAATTGCTGGCGATAAGAGCCTCACCAATGTTGTGGCGCATGAACTTGCACATTCCTGGTCTGGAAACCTCGTTACTAACGCCAATTGGAGCGACGCCTGGCTCAATGAGGGCTTCACGTCTTACGTTGAAAACCGGGTGATGGAAGCGCTTTACGGCCAAGGGCGCGCTGTCATGGAGCGCGCGCTTGATCTGGAAAGCTTAAAGCGCGCCGTTAGCGAAGCCGAGCGGCCAGAGCTTACGCAGCTTAAACTCCCCAATGATCTGAACCACCCTGATGATGCTTTTTCGAACGTCGCCTATGTCAAAGGCATGTTCTTCCTGAAGTTTTTGGAAACCCGGTTTGGCCGGAATGATTTCGACGCATTCCTGAAAGAATATTTCGAGCATTTCGCGTTTCAGAGCATCGTCACCGAAGATTTCCTCGCCTATTTTGAAGATCATCTTTGGGGGAACGCGCCAGACGCCATGACCAAAGAAGAGATCATCGAATGGGTCTATGGGCAAGGTCTTCCTGGTACGATCGAAGCGCCGGTATCGGATGCATTTGCACAGGTCGCCGTCCATCAATCGCAATGGCTGGCGGGCGAGAAATCTGCAAACGATATTCCAACCGCAGGCTGGACAACCCATGAGTGGCTGCACTTTATCAACTCATTGCCTGACGATTTATCGCAAGCCAATTTTTCAGAACTCGACACCGCCTTCAGTCTTTCCACCAGCCAAAATGCGGAGATCGCTTTTGCCTGGTATATGCAATCCATCAAGGGTGGTTACGCGCCTGCAATGGCGCCGCTGGATGACTTCCTAATGCGTGTCGGGCGCGGCAAATTTATCTATCGTTTATATCAAGCCTTGATTGATGCCGGACAGCGTGAATGGGCGGCTGAGGTCTTTGCACGGGCGCGCTCCGGTTATCACCCAATTGCACAACGCCGGATTGATACGATTTTCGCAGAGGCAGAGTAAGTGATTTTGTAATTACTTTGATTGGTTTAAAATTTGTTAAGACCCCTTATTCTTCACCCTGAGGGCGAGCTCCTTCGAGACGCCGCCTTGGCGGCTCCTCAGGATGAAGGGCTCGCGTCACGAAGGGCGAAGAAGAAGAGAAGCAGATTTATAGTTATACAATAGACTATTGCGTGTCTGGTCAAGAAAATGTCTAGCATCGGGCAGACCATCACATGACCATCAAACACAGCCCCGACGATAAGCGTTTGATCCCATACCGCGCCAACGGAAGACCCGTTGATCTCACCATTGGTGGAAATAAAGACATCAGATTGCAGACCATTGCGGGGGTTAAGGCGCACAACATGAGAGGGCGATATTTTGCTCGCATCCTTGGCGTGCGCTAAAAAATCAAAGATCTTTGAATGTCCGCCGATCCACAAAGAGCCGTCAGCAGCAACTTCAATATTGTCCGGTCCGGTATTGACGTGAATGCTTTTGGTTTTTGTCAGCTCTCCGGTTTCGAGGTTGCGATCAAAGATAGAAATCCGTCGCTTTAGAAACTCTGCTACATAGATGGTCGATCCGTCAGCGGATTGATTTATGCCATTGGCATAGGTCAGTCCCTTTGTGATGACCTTTCCGACTTCGCCGTCATAATAAACCAGACTGGAAAAAGGCAACGCCATATAGGCTTCAAGGACGGAGAGAAGACCCTCTTCATAGCCTCGATCATTGGTGGCGTAGAATTGCCTTGGTCCCACAGCAACAACGTCATTGGGGGAGTGCATAGCGTCAAAGGAGATGCTTTCGAGATGCGTAAGGTCGCCGTTCTCATCGACATCAAAAATCTCGATGACTTCATCACCCGAAGGCGGATGATTGACGACAAACAAGCGCATTTCACCATTTGCCCCGCGCCATAAATTAATCCCATGGGGCAGAAAATTATCCATTGGAGGAGAGACGCGCCTAACGGCATTGGACCCATCAAGGCTCATCAAATAGATGCCGTTATCCGGGTTAACGCCCGTGGTTCCAGTTTCATTATACCAGCCACGTCGATCGGCTGCGGAAATAAATGCTGCATTCAATTCTGGGGCAATGGTGACGTCTTCCGTCCCCGGCGCGATCTCTACGCGGCGACAGCGATCAACTAGCGTTGGCTCTAAAGATACAAATGTCCCTGCCGCAGGAATGATGTGTGCAAGAAACCAACCCAGGGCGCCGATAATCCCTACGCCAAGAAGACCAAGAAGCAGCCGCATTACCACATTTCTCCTACTTTAGAGGAACTAGCGTCTCAAAATTAAAGCCTCTACGCAAGCAGTCTTGACAGACCGCTCTAGGTAAATGGGCGATAGCCATGAATATATTCAAAGTTTTTATGTCTGGGTTTTTCTTTTGGCTGCTATGGGTTGTGATGCCAGCGTCCAAAACACGCCAGAATATCCAGAAGATAGCGACAATCTAACGTGAGACGGGCAGGTGAGATGGGAACGCGACCGAAGAAATGCGGGCGCAATCTTTGGCGGAGATTGATCTTATAACTTGTGATGCCAAAGGCGGCGGCGTTTGGACTGCAAAATGATGGAGCTTTGACGCTTGCCGCGTCGGCTAAGATCGATTCCTATTTCAACAGCGGCGCAGACCCTTGATCGTGTGATTTAATAGCAATTAGCAGAACACTCGCGAATCATCGTCAATTCTTATTTCAATTTCAGTCTCTGGCGCTAACCGCTCCTTAACCGGCATCGGCGATGCGTATTATGTACTGAAGAGGAATTGCCGTGGCTGTTCGCAATACCAGCATTGTAAGTCTTAGCCTTTGCAGCGTGTTGCTCGCATCTGGCTGCGCAAGCATGTCGAAAGAAGCGTGTCTCCATGCCGACTGGCGGGCGATCGGATATGAAGATGGCGCGGACGGGCAACCGATCTCTGCAGCATCTTCAAAGCGTACCGCATGCGCCAAAAAAGCCGGTGTCACCATCGACATGGCGCAATATATCATGGGCCGTGAAGAAGGGCTGACGCTTTATTGCCGACCATCACGCGGCTACACGCTTGGCGCGGGTGGCGGTTATTATCATGGGGTCTGTACCGGATCCAGTGAAGCAGACTTTCTGGCAGCCTATGAAGCGGGCAGGCGCCTCTACGCTATGGAGCGGGCAATCACAACCATGTCTGCAGAGATCCGTCAGGCGCAATATGATCTCAATGATGTCGAGTACAGCCTGGTGCGCACGGAAACGGCGCTTATCGACACTAATGTTCCAGGTGTCAGCCGGGTCAATCTACTGATTGAGTTAAAGCAATTGCTCGCAGAAAAACATGACCTGGATGAAACGCTGGCTATACTCACATACGATCAAACCCGCGCTGAAGGTGATTTACGCAACTACCGGGAACAAATCGCGATAAATGGTCCGCTGCCCCGACCGGCCACAACCGCTGTTCAAGTAAACTACTAGATCATCAAGCATTATGCATTTTCCCTAGTGTCTGACGAATAAGCCAGCAAAGGCGAAAAGGGTGACAGGCAGACGTTCATTAGCCAAACAACGTGCTTCTCAGACACTTAGTTCTTTTCGTTTTAGAGCTGGAACCCTATGGATTCCCTTCTTGCGAACGTCTGATTGTCGATATCGGGGACAGTTGAGAACTTATGGACCCGGCTCTAAGGTGCCATTAAACTGTTGTCATGGAAAATAAGCGCATTCTTGTTGTTGGGGCTGGCGGCGCATTGGGGCTGGAGATTGTCCGGGGCTTGCGCGCTCAAAATATATCCGTCACCGCCACTTACCGCACGCACCGCCCGAGCATGGTGAGGCAACTCTCTGCGCTTGGGGCCGAGCTGGTGCAGCTTGATCTCCGCAACGAAGCAGAAGTGAAACAGTGCTTGGTTGATGTGGATGGTGTTGTGTTTATCCCGATCCTTACAGCGTCAAAAAATGCAGCGCAGTTGTTGAGAGGCACTCAGCACACGGTGTTCTTTTCAAGCAATAATGTTTCGATAGATCCAGAGAATGATACTTACGCGCGGCTGCTGGAGGCAGAAGAAGAAACACGTAAAAACGCCCCCCATGCGGTGATCCTGCGTCCTACAATGATTTATGGATATGCCGGAGATGGCAATCTAAGTCGGCTGATGAAGCTGATGCGAAAATTCCCAATCATTCCCATGCCGGGTTCGGGGCAAGCGCTGCAACAACCGGTGTTTTATAAAGACCTGGCGCAGATCGCCATCCGCTCTGTTTTATGCCGCGATTTGAACCCCGGCATTTATGCAGTGGCGGGGCCGGAGGCCATCTCCCAGCGGCGCCTTTATGCGGAAATAGCAAAGGCTGCCGGGGGTGGTCGAAAAGTTATGAGCGTACCTATAAAGGCGCTCACTTTTGCTATTCTCAGGCTAGAAAAGCTGGGGATCAAACCACCAGTATCATCCGCTCAACTTGATCGTGCCGAGCGTAACAAGGCTCCATCCGGGGGTAATGTGGTGTTGGCGCCGACATCTCTCCCAGATGGCTTGAAATCACTTGCCGAGGCCCTTGACGCCGTGCCCCATGACACCTAGCTACGGTAGCTAATAGGAGCACCGAAAATGACCGACAACGCTGGCCATGCTGACATCAAATCGAAAATCGACGCCAATCCAGTATTGCTGTTTATGAAGGGCACACCGCAATTTCCCCAATGCGGATTTTCATCGGTGGTTGTGCAAATTCTCGACCATCTTGGTGTCGACTATAATACCGAGAATGTTCTTGAGTCAGATGATATCCGCCAGGGCATCAAAACGTTCTCAGACTGGCCAACTATACCTCAACTCTATGTCAAAGGTGAGTTTGTCGGCGGCTGCGATATTATTCGCGAAATGTTTGAAAATGGCGAGCTACGCCAGTTCATGCAGACGAAAGGTGTTGAAATCGCTGCTTAACGGATGGCTTTAGATTCAGCCGCTTCGTTGCGCGACTTCGTAACGGGCACACCATCAAAATCCGCCGATTGAATACGGCGCGGGGCGCCCGTCAAAACACTGGCAATCTGATCTTGCTCATTAAATCGCAGACGCCGAAACAATGCATCGGCTTTCGTGCTGCGCGTCATCGACGTCGCCCCCAGACGCAGAAACAAATCCTGCGTGGTTACATTCAATTTACTCATCTGCCCGCCCAAACAAAATAATTGTTACGGGTAAGGGTGATTCGATATGGTTAATGATTGGTTAATAAATCGCCATGCCGTCAACTATAGTATTGCGATAATTCTGATTCACTTCACCGGCGAGGGACCTTGCCCCATCCTTCGTGATGCTCCGTTTCACCTCGCTCCTCAGGATGAAGGGACAAGAGTGTCGCGAAGGAGAAGTGAATCAGAATTGTCACTGGATATTCCAAGCGGTGCTCTAACCTAGAACTACCCTATGACGCTCGCAGATTTTTGGCCAAATCCAATGCGATCAAGGTAAGAAGTCAGCTCAAGTAACATAAGCTTAGGCTTTTACCTTCACATAGCTGCCTGGCGCATCTTCTATGATCCCGAGCTTTTCGTCGCCGGGATGGCGTGGCGAAACCTTCTCATCGCTCACCTTATCCAGCCATTCTATCCAATGCGGCCACCAGGATCCTTCATAGCGGGTGGCGCCATTGCGCCATTCCTCAATGGTTGAGGGAAGGGCGGTGTTGATTGAGTGGTGGTATTTGTTCCTACTAGGATGATTGACAACGCCTGCAATATGTCCAGATCCGGCAAGCATATAGGTCACATTTTTATTGGCGCCGGATGCGAACAGCCGCGCTGTATTATAGATCGATCTGAAGGGCGCGATGTGATCGGTTTCCCCGGCTTGCATGAAGATCGGAATATTTACATCGCTCAGATCAAGCCGTTCCCCATCCATCACCATCTCGCCTTTGGCGAGGCGGTTATGTTGATAAAATTCACGAAGATAGAAGAGGTGCACGTTTTTGGGCATTCTCGTCGCATCAGAATTCCACGATAGGAGATCAAACTTGGATGGGCTTTTTCCCTTCATATAGTTGTCGATAACAAAGGACCATATGAGATCGTTCGAGCGCAGCATGTTGAAGGTGTTGGCCATGGCGCGCCCTTCCAGCACGCCGCCAGCTGCATCCATTTGCTTGTCAATGGCATTCAGTTGTTCGTCATCGACAAACAGCAAGAGATCACCAGCTTCGGAAAAATCCGCCTGAGCCGTAAAGAAGGTTGCTGAATTGATGCGGTCATCACCCTTTTTCACCATCAAAGACAGCGCTGTAGAGAGCATTGTGCCACCGATACAATAGCCAATGGTATCAATTTTTTTCTCGCCGGTTGCTTTTTCAACGGCGTCGAGCGCTTCGAATAGACCGAGCTTTATATAATCCTCGAAAGTCTTATCGCGCAGCTCAGGGCCGGGATTCACCCATGAGACGATAAACACGGTGCGCCCCTCAGCCACCAGCCATTTAACGAACGAGTTCTTTTCCTGCAAATCGAGAATGTAGAACTTATTGATCCAGGGTGGACAGATCAGCATCGGCGTTTTGGAGACTTTATCCGTGGTCGGCTCATATTGAATGAGCTGCAATATATCATTTTGGAAAACTACTTTTCCCGGCGTCGTCGCGATGTTCTCCCCAAGTTTGAAGTGGTCAAGATCCGTTTGCCGGATCATCAACTCGCCATCACCACGTTCAACGTCTTCAAGCAGATTTTGTAATCCCTTGAGCAAATTCTCGCCTTTGCTCTCAATGGTGGCTTCAACAACTTCAGGATTGAGCATGGCGAAATTCGTAGGCGCAAACGCATCAATAAACTGTCGCGTGAAAAATTCAGCTTTTGCCTTTTCATGCTCATCCATGCCGTCGACTTGCTCGACAGTGCTCTCTAGCCAGCGACCCAACACCAGATAGGATTGCTTGACGAAATCCAGCATAGGGTTTTCAACCCAGGCCTTATGGACGAAGCGCTTGTCGCCGGCGTCAGGCGTAAAGGCGGGTTTGACCTCCTCACCGGCCATTTTCTGGGACATTTGGGTCATCAATTTAGCGTAGTCACCCCAGAGGTTGAGCTGCCGCTGCATGACCGTGCCGGGATCCGCAGACAGCGCTTTCATCATTTCCTGAAACGCTTCGTTGATATTAAACGGGTCCGATGTGGATTTATCCGAGAGTTTTCCCATATCGCCTTGCTTGGCGAAAAACTCAGAGATCATGCCCTGGCTTCTCCCGGAAATATCACCGAGATAGCCGGTCAGGGCGTCAAAATCCTCATGCAGGTTCTTGTCACCAAGCCTCGCCGTGTCGTCTTGCTCTGGTATTGTGCCGCTGGCTATGGGCTTTTTATCAGCCTTAGGGCTCTTGCCCGGCGATCCAGCGCTTTTTGGGCGCTTTTTAGGCGCTGATTTGCGCTTGCCCGCCTTGAGCTTAGTTGCCTTTGGTTTGCCCGTCTCGAGCTTGGCAGCCTTGAGGGTTGTGCTCTTTGGCTTCATCGCCTTGCGCTTTTTGGCTGAATGGGGTTTGTCTTCTTGCTTCATGGGACCGGAATGGGGTTTAAGGAAACTGTGGGTATTTATAGGACGCCGTTGTGTCTGATGTAAAACAATCGCTAGCATTTTTACTTACCGCAGCTGCATTTTCAGCGGCGGGGTGCTCCAGTCTCGAATTGGCCCGTTTTGCCCCGCCGGGCATCATAAAATACGAACAAATTGCCAATAAAAAGCCGCCCAACACCGCAATGCAAGAAATTATTGACGAACGCCGAGAAGCCAGCGAAAAAAAATTCCCCGTACTGTTCGAGACGCCTTCCCAAAAGGATATCCCAACAAAGCGCACAGTGACGGAGGTTACGGCAGAGATAGAAGCGCTCGAAGCTGCACGCGATTATCTTGCAGCAGCCGTCGAAGCATCCCGTGGGCAGGTTGAGGCTGATAGTGATAAAATGTCGATATTGCCTGAACAGCGCGATGCGCTTAGCGACAAAATTGAGCGTGACGAAGCCTTGGCTAAAGATATACGAGAGAACCCAATTCCTTTGCCCGACGATCAATAAGGTTATAATGCCTGACGCGTCCCAACAGTTGAAAGATCAAAAGCATGTCGACCAGCGCCGATGAACCCACCCTCAACCGTATCCTCACCATGGAACTCGGGCGTTGTACCGAAGCCGCAGCTGTTGCCGCCTCTACAATGATCGGGCGAGGCGACAAAGACGGCGCGGATCAGGCCGCCGTGACGGCATTGCGTGATGCGTTTAACAAACTTGAGATGGACGGTACGGTCGTGATCGGCGAGGGCGAACGCGATGAAGCGCCAATGCTTTATATTGGCGAAAAAGTTGGCACGGGGAACGGCCCAAAAATCGACATAGCGCTTGATCCACTGGAAGGGACGACACTCACCGCTAAAGCCATGTCAAATGCGCTTGCTGTTGTTGCAATGGCGCTGGACGGAACGCTTTTGAACGCTCCTGATGTTTATATGGATAAAATTGCTTGCGGCCCTGGATATCGGGAAGGGGTCATCGACCTGGATGCACCGCTGGAAGAAAATATAAGCAATCTGGCTAAAGAGAAAAACGTCGATCCATCGGAAATTACTTTGTGCATACTTGATCGGGAACGCCACCAGCCGCTCATCGACAGCGCCCGTAAAATGAATTCACGGGTATTTCTGATCTCTGATGGCGATGTCGCCGGCGTATTCCACACAACCGAGCCTTCAACAGGCATTGATCTGTATGTAGGAACGGGTGGCGCACCCGAAGGCGTCCTTGCGGCGGCGGCGCTACGCTGTGTGGGCGGCCAAATGCAAGGGCGGCTGGTGTTTCGCAATGATGATGAACGAGGGCGTGCGGATCGCTTGGGAATTACGGACCTTAAGCGGAGATATTACCTCAATGACCTCGCTTCTGGCGACGTGATGTTTGCGGCCACAGGCGTTACCGATGGCACAATGCTTGATGGCGTGAAATGGGAGCGGGGCTTTGTGAACACACATACTGTCGTCATGCGCTCCAAAACCGGCACCGTACGCTATATTCGTGCGCGGACACGCCGAAGCTAGAGACCGCTTTCAAGTCGGCTGTTTTTTCCACGACGCTCGCAAAGGCATAAGGGCAGCGCTATGACATCTACGCTTGGAAACACAGCCCCGGAAAACGCCGAAATTTTCAGCGATATAAAACTTCCACCCATGGGTGCTGCTGCATCGGGACGGCAATGGGTGCTGCGTGATGCGGACCTTCGAGAAGCCTTAACGATCACCCAGAAGGCTGGCATTGATCCCGTGTTAGCGCGCGTGCTCGCGGCGCGCGGCGTTGGCTACGAGCAAGTTCAAGCCTATCTCAATCCGGCGCTGCGTGATATTATGCCGGACCCAAATATCATGCAGGACATGGACAAGGCGGCAACACGCATATGTGACGCGATCCTGAATGGTGAGAAAGTCGGGGTCTTTGGCGACTATGATGTGGACGGAACAACAGCCGCCGCGATTTTTAAAACCTATTTCAACGCCCTCAGCGCGCCTTTGGCGATCTATCTGCCGGATCGGATCCTCGAAGGTTACGGCCCGTCGATAGAGGCATTCCGCTCCCTGAAGAACGAGGATGGCGTTAAGTTGATCATCACTGTTGATTGCGGCGCCTCCGCTCACGAACCCGTTGAGCAGGCCGTGGCAGACGGGCTCGATATTGTTGTGATCGATCATCACATGATGAACGGCCCGCCGCCCAAGGGCGCTGCTGCTGTGGTCAATCCAAACCGGCTTGATGATATTTCCGGCCTTGATAATTTGTCAGCCGCCGGGGTCGCCTTCATGGCTGTGGTCGCGCTGAACCGTAAGTTACGCGAAGCTGGGCATTTCAAAACCACCAAAGAGCCAGATATTCTCTCGCTCCTTGATCTCACAGCCCTCGGCCTGGTTTGCGACGTCATGCAACTCACCGGGCTGACGCGTGTTTTGGTGGCGCAAGGCCTCAAAATCCTTGGTAGCGGCGGCAATGAAGGACTTCTAGCCCTTGGTCGGTGCGCTGGCGTATCCGGGCCGCCATCAACCTATCATCTAGGGTTTTTACTCGGCCCCAGGATCAATGCCGCTGGCCGTATCGGGCATGCACGTCTCGCCTTTGAATTGCTGACAACATCTGACCAAAGCCGTCGCCAGTTTTTGGCGGAAAAACTGCACACCCTCAATGCCCAGCGACAAGAGATTGAGGCGGCGGTTCAGGAAGATGCGCTGCGCACTATTGAGACGAAAAACCTAAACGCGAATGATGTGATCGTGGTCGCAGGCGAGGGGTGGCATCCGGGAGTCATTGGAATTGTAGCAGGGCGCCTCAAGGACATGTTTGATAAGCCTGTTGTTGTGATCTCCCTTGATGGAGAGATAGGTAAGGGGTCAGGTCGTTCTATTTCCGGCGTTGATCTTGGTAATGCAATCACTGCGCTGAACAATCAAAATATTCTGATTGCGGGCGGCGGTCACGCAATGGCGGCCGGATTAACGGTCGCAAGACAAAACCTAGAACTCTTCTCTGCGCGCATGAATGAAACCCTTCGCTCACCTGTGCAAACGGCGCGGTTGAACCGAACCCTCAAACTTGATGGGATGATTGCACCCGGCGCCGTCTCAAAATCCTTTGTAGATACAATCAACCTTGCGGGGCCATATGGCCCGGGAAACTCTGAACCGGTTTTTGCTATCGCCAATGTCCGCCCGGGATATGTGAAAACGGTCGGCAAGAACCACATCGTCGCCACCCTGATGAGCGACAGCGGTGAGGCCGTTCGGGCTATCGCTTTTCGCGCCGAAGGGGAGCCTTTGGGGACGATGCTGCGCTCTGGAAAGCGGCTCCATGTGGCGGGAAAAATACGGGCTGACGACTGGCGCGGAGGCGATGCCGGCCAGCTCCAGATCACGGATGCGGGCGAAGCTGCATGAAATTTACCAGAATAGTTTGATGGGGGCTTGCAAGGTCCGGCGCTGGTCGCATATACAGCGCCTTCGCTCACCATAGCGAACCGATCCACGGGCCCTTCGTCTATCGGTTAGGACGCCAGGTTTTCAACCTGGAAAGAGGGGTTCGATTCCCCTAGGGCCTACCATTTTCCCAGTAAATCCATGATTATTGCCCAATAATCAACAAGTTGTGTGCCCTCAGGGTGGTTGATTTCTTGCCCGGCTTGTTCATACTTAATAAAGTGTTAATGCTGTCGTCTGCGAGGGGTTAGACAAATGAGATTATTCACGATCATCGCTGCTGCTATGCTCGCCTTGGGGCCACTTGCTACTGCCTCTGCCGCAAGCATATCCAAAAGTGAAATTTCTAAAATTCTCTCTGATCAGGGGCTGAATGTTCGCGATCTCAACTCCACGACACTCATCGTCGATTACCAAGGCTACAATATATTGGTGGCCATTAATGGCGCCGATGCGGACGTTTCGTATCTCACTTATATCCCTGGTATTAGCTCAAGTGAAATCGGCTATCAGTTTTTGAACAAGTTCAACAATGAAGTGAAGTTCGGTCGCGCCTATATTGATCGGGACGGGGATATCGCCATCCAGATGGACAGAAATTCCTCGGGCGGTGTTTCTGCAGAGAATATAGAATCCGATTTCGAAGTGTTTCTTTTGCTGATTGGAAAGTTTCTATCCGACCTCGAATCACAGTCGGTGGCCTAGCTCATTTCTTTGAAATCTTGGCTATATAATCAGTGACGGCTAGTAATGTTATCTAATCACTGCAACTTCGAAGAGAAAAACTCACATAAACTAACTAAAATCGTGTATTCTTTCCGCTAGGGGAATGACGTTGTGATGCTTCTCGACTATAATTAACCAAGACATGTAGATAACTACGGGCGCGACCGGGGGGTTTTTAAACGACCATGGCCGATCGACTAGATGAGATGCTTGACACAGAACAAGCGCAAAATGATGAAGAAGAGAGTTTCGTTGTAACCGGCGTGATTAAGTGGTTCGACCCGACCAAGGGGTACGGGTTTATAATCTCTAATGGTGGTGAGGGGGATATCCTGATCCATTCTTCTTGCCTTAAGGCTGCGGGCCATACGACCGCTCGCGAGGGTGCGACAGTGGAGTGTGAAGTCGTGAATCGCAGCAAGGGTTTGCAAGCGCTTAAACTCCTGAACATTGATGAGACGACGGCTACCCCGCTCACCCCAGACGTTCCCATTATCAGTCAAACCCCGGCGGGCGATTTCGCCAAAGCAACGGTGAAATGGTTTAATCGTGCAAAGGGATATGGCTTCCTTACGCGTGGTGAGGGTACTGAGGATATTTTCGTTCACATGGAAACAGCGCGTAAATGTGGGCTGGGTGAGCTGATACAAGGTCAGCGCCTTCAAGTTTCTTTTGCTGAAGGCGCGAAAGGCCTGTTGGCGATTGAAGTCCGACCAGACCCTGAAAACTAAACTTGAACGGCGGCAGACCCGTCAAAACCACGGCCCTACCAAATTTCAGAGTTCAATATTCTGCCCCCACAGTGGCAATTTGGCCTTTACATCTGGCCCAAGATGCCCGATGTGAGCGTCTCCGTAGCGGGGCGTAGCGCAGTCTGGTAGCGCATCTGGTTTGGGACCAGAGGGTCGCAAGTTCGAATCTTGCCGCCCCGACCACGGTAAGTCATTGTTTCACGTGAAACAATTGAAGTTTTCCACATGAGAACAAAAGTGAACGTGCGACCCTAAAACGGGGTCTGCGACCGGGTCGCACATGCGACCCTGCTCTGGTTTTTTAAGTTTTTGATCTGGTTTTGTGCTGGTTAGTGGTAGCCAGCGTGCTTGGATTATTCAGGGGCTTCTGTCAGCACGTCCATAAGATTGTCGGGGCCTTCGCAGTCGCAAATTTTATCATAATTGCAGTCACCACAATAACCGTCAATGTCATGCAGTGATCCGCAATTCTGGCATAGATCATCATCCATCATCGGGTACCTTTGCGAGTTTGGAGTGAAACAACACCAATATCAGGAATGGCGCGGCAAGGTGAATGTCAGTGGCCCCGGCAATATACGATAGCCCAAGTGCAACTGGCAGCCACCAAAAATCCTTTATCAAGAGTTCCATGTCGGTCCTAAAAACGTTGAGCAATGCCTTCGGCGTGCTCTGCTATTTGAGCCGCGAGTACGGCCGTAGCGTCAGCATCATCGCCTGCGGTTTCAGATGCCGCCATCAGCGTTTTGACGGCTTCATTCATTAGTGATGCGGCCTTTTCAAAAGCTTCTTTTTTGCTCATGAGATGGTCCTTCTATTTCTCGGCGAATAATTCATAGGCGTCTTCGAAACTGGACAGGCAGCAGTCCCAGCCGGAATTAAAAGCCTTCTGATCTTTGATACCCATGGGCTTGTCCATGCCTTCACCGGATTTCCAGTTTTCGCGCAGCCATGCGGTGAATTCCTGCATGTGTTGATGCAGGGCTTCGTCACAACTTTCTGCGAATGTGGGCATATCTAGGCGGGTCCTTTCAAATTGAACTGTCCGGGATTTCCGGACGGTTGCGGCCCCGTTTTTTAGCAAAGAAGATGGCAGACCTTACAACAAATTCAGGAGAGGAGTTCATAATAAGAACTCTAACCCTGTCACCGTCCCGTTCTATGTAAATACATGGCTCATGGTTCAAACTGATGCCTACATAAGCCATCCATTCGTCAGAGAGCTGATCTGCCTGTTCCCGTAATTCATTAAGGTAAGGTTTTTGCTTTTCTTTGTTTATATCTACGCGCTCTTTAACAATCATCATTACGGTCCCTCCAGGTTGATTATTTCACGGCCCAAGGTTCTGGCTTCCAGGGTTCACTATGCTTCGAACCATGCGCACCTTCTGCAACGTGCTCTACCCTTCCTGTTTCGGTATCAAGCACATGCCACCAATGAATACTTTCCCAGATTGGTTCATTATCAACATCCCATCGATCGTCATATTTGGTGGGCGTGTTCTCAATAGCTTCTTCGAGCGTATCGAAGTCGCCTTGAAAGTCTTCCATCCCACCCCTGGCGTAGTAACTAATTCCTGCAAAGACTATGAAGCGTTTCATTCGACGGGTCCCTCGTCTGCGGTCCAGAAACTACATGGGAAGCCGAAGGCGCGATCAGGCCTTTGATCAGAGCCGTCTTCAGGAAGCAGTCTGTGCCTGTCTGTCCGCACAAATGCTGCGCGCTTTATATCTGGAAGGTATCTCAAAGGGGAGTGGTTCGCGGCGCCGTCGAAATAACCATCTGTGCGCTTCGTGTTTTCCAGCCAATGAATAGCCTGTCCTGGCGTTATAAAGCGCCCGCTCTCGATCTCTTCGGTCGTTGGAAAGTAGTCACTCATAACGGTCCCTTTGTGTTGGCGTGAATATCTCCCTCACGCATGTGTTGCGGATCTGATTTTGCTTGTGGAATGGCCACGAAGTCAGACGGATCGCGCTCGCACCAGATAACGTTGGGGCCGATACAGCCAGTCACATACTCTATCGCCTCCGCATTGGTCATGACGTACATTTCCATCCTTGCGACACGCTGCTTTCTAAGTTTGGCATTGACGCGACTTTCAATGCGTCGGGCAGTGAATATGCTTTTAAATTCAAAGACGTAATTAAAGCCTATGTTGTCGCCAAAAGTCGCCCGATGCTGTGAAAACCTGCGATGAGGGTTTTCTGTGTACCCAATTTTAGACAGCCTTCCGTAATATCCAATATACACATATCCAGGCACTTTGCTTATCGCGCTTTCTCACCTAGACCCAGCTCAGCAGCCCAGGCGCTCACCTTCTTTTTAGAGCATTTGAAATGCCTGCTCATCATCCCAATTGAACAGAATTCATTCTCCCACTGCTCAGTGAATTCAAGGATTTCGACGGCTGTTAGAATCCTTTTTGGTCGCCCACCGCGCTTTCCCGTCGGCAGTTTTTTCAAGCGCTCACGGGCAGACTTTGTCTGTTCCTTGCGCTTCACGCCAACATAATCCTCGGTAATTCTAGCCATATCCCAATCGCCGGTGAAGGACTTTCCAAAGTCAATTAAGTGAACGAGGGCGCCAGCAGTGCCGACAGCCGCAAGTATCTGATGAAGCTCAACAATGTCATCGGCGATGTAGGCAGCGCTGTAGGCGCAGAATTCATCCCCTGGTCGTAGTATCCTAAGGATTTTGTCGCGCTCATCGCGCGCTGGGGTGGTTTCGACAGTGAGGCGCGCCTTCGCAACGCCGTAGGCTGACAGCGTTTCTCGCTGTCCCTTTTCACTGATCGCACCTGATCCTCGCCAGACATATCCAAACTTCATCAAATAATCCCGTTTCATTACTAGTACAGGTATTGTGTTTTGTCACTAGTTTTGTTACTAGTAATGACACTAGTTTCGAAACGGTTATCAGGCGAGTCCCGATGGCCGCAAAATTCAACTTTTGAGGCCCCATGACCAAGCAGGTTGAGCCCGTCTACCGAGCAATCGCCATACGCATCGAAATGCTGCGGGATACGCTTGGCCTTAGCCAGGGCGAGCTTGCAAAAAGGTCAGGCATTTCACGTCCGGCGCTGGCGAATATCGAGTGCGGGCGACAACGGATTTCGGTCCATCAGATTGAGGCTTTCGCGGAAGCCATGAGCACCACGCCAAAGAACCTTCTCAAAGGCATTTGGTTTTAGTTAAGGAGACGCCCGCATGTCAGAGCCGCAGCAAGAGATTGATCCTCGCCTTCGCGATCTGACCTGTGAAGAAATTTACGCACGAGCCGAGGAGATCGCGGACGAAAATCGATGGGATTCTACGCGCTGGTCTGAGGCTGTGGAACTGGCTTGCGATGAGCAAAGACCCAAGCACTAAAGGAAGGCCCCTACGCCACGTCTTTTTTCCGTGCACGTTGCAATCGCTCCGAACAATGCGCCATTTCACGGCGTATGATGGCGGCGATCTCTTCAAGCCATTCTGGTTGCCGGAACTGATTTGCGGCTCTGGTTCTTGCAGCGAACAGACCGATCTGCGCCGCATCGATCAATTGCAAGTCTGCGGTGACATCATCAATGACCTCAGCCATTTCCGGCGAGGTGTCCCGCAATAGATCAGTAATGATCCTGTGAGGTATGGTAAACGCCTGAACTTGCTCGTCAGTCTTTTTAGACATTCCTCAACAACCCCTCATGATACGCCCCACAGTCATCGCAAACTACCGCTTTGCCTGTTTGTCCGAGAACCTATCGCGCCAGAAACGATGTAACAAGTGCGTTGCAAACCTTGTGGAAAATCGCCATCCCTGCACCAGCTTGATTGCCTGGCGCTGGGCAGTCTTTGAATTGCGCACAATCAAGATGGTCCCGGCGCCCAGGATGATCCAGGCGTTCACCGCCTCAAACAGCCGGTTGCGCCACCAGGTTTCAACATAAAAATGTGATCGCTCAGCGCCCAGGAACGAGCCGGAAAAATCCAGCATGGTTGCCGCCAAGTGCAAGCAGAGCATCAATCCTTGCAGGACTACCAGGGGCAGGAGCTTCCAGCCCCGCCCGCTGGGGCCCATGCGATCGAGGAACGCCGCCAACAGTACGAAATCAATCACCCCCAGGCCCCAATTTTGATGAGGGAAGGCAATCAACCAAAAGCGCATGAGAATATTGGAGAGAATGATCAGCCGGATCGCATATTGCAAATCCGGCTGTTTTGACGCCCGCGCCAGAAAAAAAGCCACGGCCATCCACAACCCGAAATATATGAAGACAATCGGGTTTCCGACAAAGTCCGTTATGAGAGCCCTAAAGCCGATAGAAATGCCTGTGCTACTGCTGGGGGATCGCTCTTACCGCTCCCGCCGGTTACCATATGCGCGCCAACTTCCAATGCCTTTGTCTCGAAAGCGGAATGAATTTGCACAGTTGATGCTTGCAATGCAACCATCTTTTCCTGCCAATCGGCTAATACAGCTGGGTCTACGACCTGCTCGCCAATTTCGGCCTGCGCCGCGGCGGCGGTCGCTATAAGACCCCCTCCGATGAGCGCCATGGCTTTTTGTGCGCGCTCAAAGGCCAAAAGTTTTTTCTGGTGGCGCGTCAGATCGGCGGTGTTTGTGGTTTTTTGGGTCAAAAGAAACTCCTTTGTTGTTGACCAACAAAGGAGGCGATTGATTGTGTCTCTAAATCGTTAATGCGCGCGCTGGCATTGGTTCAAACGGCAATGCCCATCTCAGCACACATTTTCGTGAGCTTTTCGCCGGCGCGATCGGCATGCTCCGGTCTAATCGCTAAATAGTGTTTGGCGAGGCGGGCGATCTCTTCCGGGTCAGAGCCATGCCAGGCGGCGATCTCGATGATGCTTTCTGTGGCCATGGCGAGACGGGAGACCGCCGTGTCGCGGCAGTCCTGAGCGTTAAACGCCTTACAGGGCTCTCCCAACGGATCGACGCCTTCGCCAATGAGGGATGGCGCAATCTCTCCCGCCAGGGCGCGATAGGCGCGCCAGCGCTCGTTAAAGAGCGAGTGGTGCGGGACGCCGGTCTTGGCGCTGTTGCGCGCATAGGACAGCCCGTCGGTCTCAGAGATAATCAAATCATTGATATCATCGCGATTGCGTTGTGCCTGGGCGCGCAGCCGCATGGCAGGCAAGCGGGTTTTCAGCGGTCCGATGATTGGCAGATTGCAAACCCGCCCGCGTTTTGACTGGCGATAGATCAAGCGGCTGCTGGCGAAATTTTCAGTTGAAAAAGACAACGCATCATGAACCCGCGCCGCTGTCCATAGCATCGCAATCAGCGCGTCGCCCATGCTTGGCGCCGGGGTTAATTTACGATCGGCGAGGGGGATATCCAGCTCCGCATAGAGTGATGCCGGATGATCGAAGGCGCGCAACAAGGTTTCCATCTCACCATCAAGATCAATGCGCAGGCGCACGCCGCCTTTCTTGAGGCCGAATTGACGATAGCTGCGCTCGTCGGGGAGCTGCGCCGCCCAGCGATCGCGGGTCTCCCCCCAGCGAAATAGCCGGGTCAGTTGCGCGGCGGTCTCATGC
>JAADIH010000067.1 GCA_013151435.1 Alphaproteobacteria bacterium | reverse complement strand
CTATGGGTTGCGGGGCCCATCTTGCCTACTTATATCCCGCTTGAACGCGGCCTCCGGTGGGCAAGAGACAGAGCCGGACGCCAAGATTTTTTAGTGACGACCAAAAAGGGGTGCGCCCGTCTCCAGCGCTATGATTGGGCTGGAAATTTAATAGGGCGGCTCGCTGTAAGGAGAATGAACGAATGGGTAAGGTCATCGGTATCGACCTCGGGACGACGAACTCATGTGTCGCCGTCATGGAAGGCAAAGAACCAAAAGTAATTGAGAACGCTGAAGGCGCACGCACGACGCCCTCCGTTGTGGCGTTTGCAGAAGGCGGCGAAAGGCTGATTGGTCAGCCAGCGCGACGCCAGGCAGTCACCAATCCGGAAAATACTTTTTTCGCCATCAAGCGCCTTATCGGTCGACCTTATGACGACCCGGCGGCGCAAAAAGATAAAGACATGGTGCCATACGCCATTATCAAAGGCGACAATGGTGACGCCTGGGTTGATAGCCGCGGCGAGAAATACGCCCCCTCCCAGATTTCAGCTTTTATCTTGCAGAAAATGAAAGAGACGGCCGAAGCCTATCTCGGCCAGGATGTGACGCAAGCCGTAATCACGGTTCCAGCTTATTTTAACGACGCACAGCGCCAGGCCACCAAAGACGCTGGCAAGATCGCCGGACTAGAAGTCTTGCGTATCATCAATGAGCCAACGGCAGCAGCCCTTGCTTATGGCTTTGATAAAAAGACCGGCAGCCAGAAGATCGCCGTTTATGACCTTGGCGGCGGTACTTTCGATATTTCGATCCTCGAGATTGGCGACGGTGTTTTCGAAGTGCTTTCCACCAATGGCGATACGTTCCTTGGCGGTGAAGACTTTGACTTGCGGATTGTTGATTATCTCGCAAATGAGTTCAAAAAAGATCAGGGCATTGACCTGCGTAAAGACAAGCTTGCGCTGCAACGCCTGAAAGAAGAAGCGGAAAAAGCCAAGAAAGAGCTTTCCTCTACATCGCAATATGAAGTGAACCTGCCCTTCATCACGGCTGATGCATCAGGGCCAAAGCACCTCAATATCAAATTGTCACGCGCCAAGCTTGAAAGCCTGGTTGATGATCTGATCAAGCGCACGGTTACCCCAAGCAAAGATGCGCTGAAAGACGCCGGTCTTTCTCCGGGCGATATTGATGAAGTGATCCTGGTTGGCGGCATGACCCGCATGCCGAAAGTACAGGAAACTGTAAAACAGTTCTTCGGCAGAGATCCTCATAAGGGTGTTAATCCTGACGAAGTTGTGGCGCTTGGCGCGGCGATCCAGGCGGGCGTCCTCCAGGGCGACGTTAAAGACGTGCTCTTGCTTGATGTGACGCCTTTGTCTTTGGGTATTGAAACTCTTGGCGGCGTATTCACACGTTTGATCGATCGCAACACCACAATCCCCACCAAGAAGTCGCAGACATTCTCGACCGCAGAAGACAATCAATCAGCGGTGACGATCCGCGTCTTCCAGGGCGAACGGGAAATGGCGGCGGACAACAAAACCCTCGGCCAATTTGATTTGGTGGGCATCCCGCCAGCGCCGCGCGGCATCCCGCAAGTCGAAGTGACCTTTGACATTGACGCCAACGGCATTGTTCACGTCTCGGCTAAGGACAAGGCCACCAACAAAGAACAATCGATCCGCATTCAGGCGTCGGGCGGTCTTTCCGATGCTGATATTGATCAGATGGTGAAAGAAGCTGAAGCCAACGCCGATGCGGATAAAGACCGCCGTGAAGCGGTGGAGGCGAGAAACCGCGCCGAAGCGCTCGTCCATTCTTCTGAGAAAAACCTCGAAGAATATGGCGACAAGATTGAAGGCCAGGAAAAAGAAGCGATTGAAGTTGCAATCGCTGTCCTGAAAGAAACGCTGGAGAAAGAAGACTCTGATCTCGAAGCGATCAACGCTGCGTCAACGACATTGGCGCAAGCTTCCATGAAGCTTGGCGAGGCCATGTATAAAGAAGGCGCCGCTCAGGAAGACGGAGGCGAAGCGGCGGCTGCGGCTGACGCGGCCTCCGAAGAAGCGGCGGGTGATGAAGATGTCGTCGACGCTGACTTCGAAGAAGTCGACGGTGAGAAAAAAGACTAATAGGAATAAAGGGGGGCTGTCTTCGAGTGGAGGCAGCCCTCTTTTCCGTTCACCAAGAGCGACACAACTGACGAAGTATTATGGCGCAACAATGTTATTATGAGATACTTGGCGTTGAGCGTGGCTCCGATGGGGCTGTGATCAAATCTGCTTTTCGAAAGCGCGCCATGCAGTATCATCCGGACCGCAATGCGGATAATCCGGAGGCTGAGAAAAAATTCAAAGAGCTGGGAGAGGCCTATGGGGTTCTCTCCGATGGCCAGAAACGCGCTGCCTATGATCGCTTTGGTCATGCGGCTTTTCAAAACGGCCATGGCGCGAGCGCTGGCGCTGGCATGGGCGGGGCTGCTGCTGGCGGGTTTTCAGACATATTCGATGAGATTTTTGGCGAATTTATGGGCGGTCGTGCTGGCGCGCGTCGCGCTGGACCCGGCCGCGGCGTCGATCTGAAATACAAACTTGATATCGACCTTGAGGATTCATTCCACGGCAAGAAAACTGAAATCACAGTCCCGGGCTCTGTTTCCTGCGAGACCTGCGAGGGCTCTGGCGCGAAGCCTGGCTCCGGCCCCGCCCATTGCGAGACCTGTAAGGGCGTTGGCCGTGTACGCGTGCAGCAAGGGTTTTTTACAATTGAGCGTACTTGCCCCGGCTGTCATGGAGAAGGCCGGGTGATCAAAGATCCGTGCACAGATTGCGGCGGCCAGGGCCGGGTCCGGCGTGAGCGCACATTGTCGGTTGATATCCCGGCGGGCATCGAAGACGGTACACGTATTCGTCTTTCCGGTGAGGGCGAGGCGGGACCACGCGGCGGCCCCGAGGGCGATCTTTATATTTTCATCCATGTGGGTGAGCATGATTTGTTCGAGCGCGATGGCGCAGATCTCTATAGCGTCATGCCGATCCCCATGACCATGGCGGCGCTCGGCGGTGAGTTTGCAGCTCCCACCATCGATGGCGGCCGGGTAAAAATTTCGGTGCCGGAAGGCGCGCAAACCGGCAAGCGTTTCCG
>JAADIH010000137.1 GCA_013151435.1 Alphaproteobacteria bacterium | reverse complement strand
GGCGAGGTTGTGGCGCAGACGTGAGGCTTGCGCAAGCGTTGTTCATGGTCGGCGAAGATGGGAGGTTTGCGGTGCGTAGTGCGGGTATTTGCCCGCCCTATGGCTAAACTGCTATTCTTTGCGTACCCAATGCGGGTGGAGTCCCTGCTCTACAAAATCACGCGTGCCATCCCGTTTTATAAAAAACATTGGCGGTCCATTATGGTGAAATATCATTCGTTGTATGGCGCACACATTTATGGAAAAGTACGGCAAGTCCCATGAAGAAATGCTGTCTTTTCCGTCAAACAACAGCGGTTCAAAAACGTTTGAATCGTTCAGGTAAGCATAGAACTGCATTTTGCATCCTGACCTCGGACAAGGGCGCGCCTTAGTTACAAACGCAACAACATTAATGCCGTTTCCATCGCTTCCTTGAAATATTGTGTTATCAAATATTTTAAAACCTGAGACATCTTCATCCTGATCACGTTCTAGGCTTTCAAACCTTCGAAACAAATCCGGCCGAAATTCAAGCTTTATCGTGCTTGTACTGACGTCATCTGCGAATCCTGCATAGTCAAAATTTCCTCCAACAACATGCTGACAGGGAACGTCATCTTGTTGTTGTCCACCAACCCCTTGAACAGAAGCGGGCTCGGTCGCTGCATTCTCCCCATCCGTAAATTCTATGCCATGACTGTTCGCAGACGCGGAGGAGACCGCCAGCGCTGCCGCCAACATCCATGTCCTGTGTAGTCTCCACATAGTATCATCTCCTCACTATGAAAGCTCCGCCACGTAGGGCGGGCATTTGCCCGCCACTTGTTCGTACACCGGCGGAAAGGCGGCGGTAGTTGGGCGTTAGGGGATAGAACCACAATCAATCCGCAAGGCCAAGCCGCGCCGCTTTATTGGCGGGCTGAAGCCCGCCCTACGGCGGCCGCCAGCTGTGCGCAAGCGTTGCTCATGGGCCGCGAACATGGGAGGTTCGTGCCAACAGGGAAAAATCGATGGCCGGAATTCTTGAGATGCCGCTGGTGTTGCCATGTGGCGCGAGTCTTAAAAACCGAATCGCCAAGGCCGCGATGACCGAGGGGCTGGCCGACGATTATAACCGCGCGACAGCGCGTCACGTGGCACTCTATCGGCGTTGGGCCGAGGGCGGGGCAGGGATGCTTCTCACCGGTAATGTCATGGTCGACCGGCGCTATCTGGAACGCCCGGGCAATGTGGTGATTGATGGGCCGCAATCTGAGGCGCAGCTCGATGCTTTGCGACGATGGTCAGGCGCGGCGCGCGATGCGGGCGCAGATATCTGGATGCAGATTTCTCATGCAGGGCGCCAGTCCCCGAAAATTGTTGCGACCGAACCGGTTGCTCCCTCCGCCGTAGAGCTCGGACTGCCAGGGGGGACATTTGCAAAACCGCGCGCATTATTGGCCAATGAAATCGAGAATGTGATCGACCGCTTTGCCTATACGGCCTCGGTCGCCAAACAGACAGGATTTACCGGTGTTCAGATTCATGGAGCGCATGGTTATCTTTTGTCAGAGTTTTTAAATCCTCTCGTTAACCAACGCGATGATGAATGGGGTGGCAGCTTAGACAATCGTGCGCGGCTTTTGATGCGGGTGATCAAGGAAGTGCGCGCGCAAGTTGGCTCCGGTTTTGCTGTATCGGTGAAACTGAACTCATCAGATTTTCAAAAAGGCGGGTTTAGCCCTGAAGATAGCCTGCAAGTTGCGCGCTGGCTCAATGACGCTGGCGTTGATTTGCTGGAGGTGTCGGGTGGGTCTTACGAACAGCCTGCGATGATGGACATGGAAGGGACGGAAGCGCGCCATGAGCAACAAAAGCGTAGCTCAACCCGCGCCCGCGAGGCCTATTTCCTGACCTATGCGGAAGAAATTCGAAAAGTCGCGCAAATGCCGTTGATGGTGACGGGCGGATTTCGTTCGCGCGCAGGGATGGAGGATGCAGTGTCGTCTGGCGCCTGTGACGTTTGCGGGATTGCGCGCCCGCTTTGTGTTGACCCTGCTATCCCGGCGAAGTTGATGAGCGGCGAAGTTGAGACCGCGCCATCATGGGAGAAAACATTGCGCATTGGCCCGGGTATTTTGGGACCGAACTCCAGTATTGACCTTTTCAAAATACTGAATGGTTTTGGCGGAATGGCGTTCTTCTATGAGAATATATTCCGCCTTGCCGATGGTCTTAAGACAAAAACTAAGATGGCGCTCTTTCCTGCTTTCATCAAATACCAGATGCAGGAAGCAAAGGCCGCCAAGGCGCTGAAGCGTTAAGTCCGTTCGTGTAGAGATTTTAGCGCAACCAGCCTTTAGCCTTTGACGACATGGAAAACCACAGTAAAAAGCCTCCGACCACAATAACCAGTATCGGCATTGTTGCGCCCCCCGGTCCGTAAATCTCAATAGAATTTGTCATCAGCAACCAATAGGACATTTGTAGGGTAATGCTGATCAGCGACAGACCAAAAGCGAATATTGCTAAACGCTTACGGAGCAATAGGAGGATACAACCGGCGACCCCGCTGAATACTGCAATGGCGAAGCTGGCTGTGGCCCAGACCGGCGTGTTGTCATAAAGTGCGCGCTCCACATCCGGCAGAGCCGTGATTGCCTCAGTGCTCATTGTGACTTGGATGAAATAGCTGGCCACGCCCATCAAATTCCACATGAGGGCGATGCCTGCGATTATCCAGAACCAGACTGGTAGTTTCACGGATTGGGGTATAGACATTGGTTTCTCCATATTAGTTATTATACAGGACTTTAGGTGAGTTACGCGTCCGTATAGGCCCTTTTCAGCCAGGCTTTGATATTTTGATCTACATCGCCAGGGTTTTCCCGGTTTTTTCTTTCATATTGGCGATCATAGATTTCGCCATGTCGTCAGGTGATTGGGGCATGTCAATTCCTCCTATACCCTGTCAAACGGCCAGTTCTCCGTATATATGGATTTTGGCGTCATCGGCGCCATTATACTTGCTGGCGTCAATGGCAAATCCTTTAGGTTTTGAAATTTACTGATGGTTGCGAAGAACTTGAGCAAATCCGAGTTTGTTTGAATCGAAGATTTGCTCTAGATTCTTAGCGGCGTGTTTCCGGACGGAAAACCGGTGAGCCATCCCGGATTAAGCCCGGGACATGCTTTTCCTCGGAAATACTCTAGCCGGTGGAGATACAAAAACATTTAGCTTCTAAGCGAGCTGGATTCAGCTTCCGGCTATGATCGTTTAGCCGCGAAACACGACGAACCGGCTGCCGAGAAAAACAAAACTAGCATAAATCGCAACGCCAAAAAGTTGTGCAATATAGGCATCTATCTGGGCGAGGTTTATGGCCGCTAAAACGGCTCCAAGATTAAGAAGATAGCCCACGGCGCAGATCGCAGCAAAGATGATCAAGCTTCGCCCCGCATGTGCGTTGCTTTGAAATGTCCAGCTGCGGTTCACTGCAAAGCTCAATAAGAACGTGAGAGCAAAGCCGAAAAAGTTCGATAGGGCAGGGGAAAGACCGAAGACGCCCATCGCCAGATAGATGAGACTGAGACCGATGACAGTATTGCCGAGTCCCACAATGCTATATTTGACGAATTGTTTCACCATAATTACTGCTCGCGCCCAGCTGTGATTGGCGTTGGAGGAGCGTCTATTTAACGGCAAAAACGTAAAGATTGTGCGACGATGAAAAAAGCCGGGCGAGGCCCGGCTATTCTCAGCTAAGCTAAGATTGAAGGTCTTAAGCCGAATAATACATCGCGAATTCAATCGGGTGCGGTGTAGTCTCAAATCGGGAGACTTCCTCCATCTTCAGATTGATATAAGAACTGATCTGGTCGTCGTTAAAGACATTTCCTTTTTTCAGAAACTCACGATCATGATCGAGGGCTGAAAGGGCGTCGCGTAGCGAAGCGCAGACCGTTGGAATATCTTTCAACTCTTCTGGCGGCAGATCATAGAGGTCCTTGTCCATGGGGTCGCCCGGATGGATTTTGTTCTCAATGCCGTCAAGGCCCGCCATCAACAAAGCTGAAAAGGTGAGATAGGGATTGCCTGCCGCATCGGGGAAGCGCGTTTCAAGGCGCTTGCCTTTTGGCGAAGAAACCCA
>JAADIH010000130.1:3167-6148 GCA_013151435.1 Alphaproteobacteria bacterium | reverse complement strand
TTCTGGTGCCCCCACACGGACTCGAACCGCGGACCTACTGATTACAAATCAGTTGCTCTACCAGCTGAGCTATAGGGGCATACCAGTGAATTCGCGGGTTCTAGGCGTTTTTTGGGGTGCTGCGCAAGGAAAAAATAAGACGCCACCGGTCATCGGGGGAACCAAGACATTCGGGTGGGTGTAATGACAGGCGTATTCCCACAGGCTCAACACTATTGGCATTTGCGACATCGCTATTCGCGCCTTATTGGTTGTCACCTCAAATGAATATTTGCGTCATAGAAATGCTAGCCATAACTAAACATAAAGAGCGCCCATGAAATTTCTCCTGCCCATATTTACCGCCCTACTCCTTGCTGCTTGCGGCGACAATACCAGCAACGCCGCGCAAGGTTCCGTGGGCGGTGATAGTGCGGCGCCAACCGCGCCCCTTACTGCCGCCGACCGTGGACGACAAGCTTTTGGAGATGCCATTCCGCTCGCGAGGGTGATCCTGCCCGTGTAGGGCCAAATCTGTTTGGGATTTATGGACGTGACGCCGGATCGGCCGATGGGTTTTCCTACTCAAAGGCCATGCGCGAGTCCGGCATCATCTGGACCGATGAGACGCTCGACGCGTTTATTTTGAACCCTCAGAAATCCATGAGCGGCAACCGCATGGGGTATGCGGGCATGTCCAACACCGAACGCCGGGCGGACCTCATAGCCTATTTGAAAATGCTTCAGCCAGTATCTGATTAAACGTCATAGCCAGGGTTGAGACGATTCAGTCTACGGATTAATCCAGGCCAGGCGAGATTGTCGCCGATGCCGTGGGTAAAAGCCGGTCCCCCTTGTTGCAAGACTTTCGCGCCCATCGTCGATGGCTCTTCTCGCGGTTCTTTGGTGTCTGATTGCGCGAGGATCTGTGTTTTGCAGGCCTGCTCAAGAAAATACATCCGCAAGAATGCGAGCGCGCAATTCTCGCCGACAGTCAGCGTCCCGTGATTGCGCAAAATCAGAAACCCATGATTGCCCATATCCTTGACCAGGCGCTCGCGCTCATCAAGATCCGTCGCGATGCCCTCATAGTCATGATAGGCCACATCATCATGGACGATCATTGAAAATTGTGTGTAGCGTTTCAAACCGTCTTGTTGCGCCGAGACAGCGACGCCATAGGGCGTATGCACGTGAAGCACGGCATGGGCATCGTCGCGCGCCATATGCAGCGCAGAGTGAATGGTGAACCCGGCGGGATTTGCAAAATAAGGCGTTTCATCAACGACGTTTCCATCAACGTCAATTTTCAGGAGTGAGCTTGCTGTCATCTCATCGAAAAAGACGCCGTATGGGTTGATCAAAAAACGCGCCTTGTCGCCTTCATCCGGGCAACGCACAGAAATATGCGTGAAGATCATATCCGACCAGCCATAAAGCGCCGCCAGGCGGTACGTCGCCGCCAGTTCGCATCGCAAACGCCACTCCTCTGCGCTGACTTTTCCCTTGAGCGTCGGCAGGCTTAAAGGATCGGGAATATCAAACCCCGGCGTTTGACCTACAGTCTCAGCGGCTTGCGTTGGCGCATTCATCAGAACTTCTCCATCATGTGTGAAAGAAGATTAGCCGATCTTCGGCCTGCATGCATGGATCAAGCGCAGTCGCGAGCGAGACGAAAGCCGGAAAACTGCCACCGCGCCTGAGGTGGGAAGAAATTGCGATAGCTATTGCGCATATGCCCGGCGGGGGTGGCGCAAGATCCACCCTTCAAGACCATCTGGCCGGACATGAACTTGCCATTATATTCGCCCACCGCGCCCTCTGGCGCGACAAATCCTGGATAGGCCACATAAGGGCTCGCGGTCCATTCCCAGACATCACCAAAAAGCTGCGCAAGCCGATCAAAATTATCCGCCGGCGCAGGCGCGCTCGGCGCGCCGTTGGTTAAAAAGTGGCCTTCCCGCGGGTAGAGCGAGGCCGCAGCCTCCCACTCAAATTCCGTAGGCAGACGAGCGTTAGCCCAGCTCGCATAAGCGCAAGCCTCATAAGAACTCACATGACAGACCGGCGCATGAAGATTTATCAGACGCTCACCGAACAATGTATATTCACGCCATTCATTTTCATCTTGGCGCCAATAAAGCGGCGCGCGCCATGCCTCTTGTTTGAGCATTTCCCAGGCGTCCGACAACCAGTGAACAGGATTATCATATCCGCCATCTTCAATGAAGTTGATAAACTCGCCATTGGTGACAGGCCGGTTCGCCAATTCAAATGGGTGAAGATAGACCTTGTGACGCGGGCTTTCATTATCGAAAGCAAATTCACCGCCAGGATTGCCAATCTCGCAAATTCCGCCTTCCATCTGTTCCCATTTCAACGCTTGCAATGGTTGGGTTTTAACGCGGATATTCTCTTCATATGCAGCAGGTAGAAGCGGGTTTTGAAAAAGAGCGTGCTTGATGTCTGTCAGCAGTAACTCTTGATGCTGTTCTTCATGAGAGACCCCAAGTGCGATCAGCGGAGCAATTTTTTCGATTATTGTGTCGGAAGCAGTTTCAACCAGCCGCGCGATGGCGTCGGTCACATAATGACGATAGTTCAAAATGTCTTCTGCAGACGGGCGTGAAATCATCCCCCTCTCCTGCCGGGGATGCATTTTTCCGATCTGATTATAGTAGGAGTTAAAAAGATAACCGAACTTTGGATGGTAAGGCTTATAATCAGACTGATAATTTTGAGAATGAAGGTTTCGAAAAACCAACTCGTATGCGCCAGATTCCATTTTACCGGACTGGCCTCCGTCATGGACTGAAGCATCCAGTCTTCCGGCGTCAGCGGCGACGCCAACTGTTCACTCGTTGCGCGCGTTTTTATGAATTGCGACAGGATTGCCTGGCGGCATTCAAGGATGGGCGTATCGAAAGCCATCTGATCTTGCGCATTCCTTTCTAGAGCACATTGCCTATTATAGCGGGACCCCGTCATTGTGGGCAGGATAT
>JAADIH010000130.1:0-3142 GCA_013151435.1 Alphaproteobacteria bacterium | reverse complement strand
GCAACAACCTTATGGCGACAAAAAAACTGGCATTTCTGGCAAGTAAGCGCCCGGAAGCCGCGCCCATTAGGGCCGCGCTGGTCGAACGATATGGCGATTTTTCACCAGAAGAGGCTGATGTCATCGTCCCCATTGGCGGTGACGGCTGCATGCTTGAGACCCTACGCACCTATATGGGGGCAAATATTCCATTTTATGGGGTGAATTGCGGCACGGTCGGTTTTTTGATGAACCCGCAAGATGTCGAAGGCCTGATGGACAATATCGAAATGGCCGAGCTGGCAATCATCCATCCGTTAACCATGAAAGCGGAAACCATCGATGGGCGGATCGAAACCGCCATGGCGATCAACGAGGTCTCCCTTTTCCGGCAGACCCGGCAGAGCGCCCGGGTTCAGATCCTGGTGAACGGCAAGGTCCGCATGGAATCACTGATTTGCGACGGTGTGTTGCTGGCGACCCCGGCTGGCTCAACGGCTTATAATCTGTCTGCTCATGGACCCATTCTCCCCATAGACTCGCAGCTTCTGGCCCTCACCCCGATCAGCGCTTTTCGGCCAAGGCGTTGGCGCGGCGCGCTCTTGCCCCATAATGCGGTGGTGACCTTCCGCACCGAACACCCTGAATATAGGCCAGTTTCAGCAGTTGCGGACAATTATGAAGTCCGGGACGTTGTCTCCGTGACCGCCCAGGAAGACAGGTCCACCTCTATGTCCTTGTTATTCAATAAAGGTCAGTCGCTGGATGAGCGGATTTTACGAGAACAATTCGACTATTAATTGCCCGCAATCGGGGAAGAGTAAGGCTTTGCCAGGCCTGTGAATCGCTGCAGGGTCCGTTAACTATTCGACAATATCGGCCTTTATCTGACTGTTCAGCGAGAATTAACCCGCACATCGGAATATGTACGATTAGACAACGTATAAATCGGCCCGTCGGCTGGCGGAGGAAATAAGAATGGGCGCTCAGGCGGTTCGACTGTCAAATGTCGACATTGATAAAGCCCTGGATAGCAAGGACTTCGAGGTCCGGTTTCAACCGATATTTGATCTCGGTAACGGCGCCCTTGCGCGCATGGAAACCTTTGTTCGTTGGCGCCATCCCGCTCTTGGCGTGCTGCCTCCTGGCGCCTTTATTTCGTTCTTTGAATCCCAGGGCCGGATGAGTGAGCTGACGCGTTATGTGCTCGGGGCCGCCCTTAAAGCCTATACTGAATGGCGCGGCACGAGCGCTCCCGGCTTTTCGCTAAATCTGGCGCTGAGTGATCTCAGCGATGAGGCATTCTCATCACATTTCATTAAACTCCTGCGCGACTATGATTTCCCCGCAGACCTTGTGACCCTTGAATGTCCGATGCCGCCCGTAGATACGGATATCGACACGGCGGCGGCGCAATTTGCAAGGCTTGGCGCGACCGGCGCACGGCTTGCGATCGAAGTGCGCGGCCGCGCAAATGATCTGTTGCGCAATATTGATCCATTTCCCTTTGATGAGATCAAAACTGGCGGCTCGTCGATCTTGCGGTTTGCGCGCACAGTGCGCGGCCCAGGCCTTAGTGCTATTTCCGATCTATTGGACATCGCCAACAACGCTAATGCCGTCATCACAGCTGTTGGCGTTGAAGACCAGACATCCCTGGCAGCGTTGCGTGGGCTGGGCTTTACGGCGGCGCAAGGTAATCACCTCGGCAAAGTTGGCGATATCAGCGATTTTATGCCGCGCCACGTAAACGATGTGCGCAAACTTCTTGGGCTGGAAAAGCTTTCTTCCGAAAGCCTCACAGCCCTCTTCCGTACCGACGTGTCAACACAGCAAATGAATGAGCTAGAAGCATTCACCATTGAAGATGAAGTCAGTCCAGACGCCCTAATCGATCGGCTTAACAACCGCCTCGACCAGCAGAATGAAACTGAAGACAATACCGAGGCGCCTAAAGATGTATCCGCCGCCACTCCTTCCCGTGCCAAAGAGGCTGATGAGGAGGAGAAGCGCAAAACTAAAGCCCGCAACAAAGCCAAAATCCTCGCCGTGGCAAAACGTGAAAAAGCACGCGAGATTAGAAAAGCTGCAGCGATTGCCCGCGCCAAAGCCAAGAGCGGCGCCAGCGCGGCAGGCGAGCAGACATCACCTTCAACTCCTGTACCAAGAGAGTTGCAGCAACGTCTCAATGAAGAGTTCGCCAGCGGGTCAGGCGATACAAATAATAGCGCGGATTTTCCAGAAGCAAACAACCTAGAAACAGATAACCCAACAACAGATAGTCCAGAATCTAAGGCGCCTCATACTCCTGAGGCGCAAGCCGCACCCGTGAGCACACTCACTGATATGGATGGCGAAAAGAAACTAAGCGTGCCTGAAAAACTCGCGGCCGCAGCAATAAAAGCAAATGCCGCAGCCATGGCACCCCTTCAAACCCCCGCTCGAACAGAGCAACCAATGAAACTTAGCCTTCAGGTGGGGACGGTTGAGGCATATTTTCAGCCCGGCATTGTCGTTGGCGGCCCTGCTTTCAACCAGGAGGTGAGATCGCCGTCGATCGACGCCGCCAACGCCCATATGGCAAACGCGCAGAATTCTTCAGTACAAGATTTGCAGCCCGATAGCGCCGCCTCAATTGATCCAGTTGCGCCAGAAGAAAATATAGCTGACTTGACGGATCAGTCAGACATGTTGGCCGACGCGACGCCGCCAGAAGATTCTTCCGATGATACCCAGCTGGAAACGGGCGTCGAGGGTGACTTATATGAAGCGGGCACCCAACAACCGCCCCTACGCAGCAATAAACGCCGCAAATCTTTCCTCAAACGAACAGTTCTTCCTTACCCAACATATTTCTGGCCAAAAAGCTGGGCCCGTCGCTACCGCCGTATGACAACGAAGCGACCCGCCAACGACATGCCTGAGAACACGGTTCAGGCTGCGGAATAATTCACGCTGACCACTCCGACCAAAAAAATAACGCACGAAAAAAGCGCGACTCACGTTGCTGTGGTCGCGCTTTCCCATTTTTCTCTAGCCAGCCAAATAGTTGTCTATATTTCTAGTGCGTACTATTGCGTGGGTCGAGTTCAATGTGTCTCGATTAGGCATGTATGCTGAATGTTTTCACACTCCTTTGTTGCACGCCATTGTTGCGCTTCGC
>JAADIH010000059.1 GCA_013151435.1 Alphaproteobacteria bacterium | reverse complement strand
GATGTTTGACGAAAATAAGAAGAACAAGGCGGGCGGGCGCTCCAATTTCGACCATCAACTGACGGCGTCGATTGATGCGGCGGCGAATTGGCTGAGCGAGCGCCAAAACCCCGAAGGCTATTGGGTAGGTCGGCTGGAATCAAATTCCTGCATGGAAGCGCAATGGATTCTTGCTCTATGGGTCATGGGGCTGGAGGACCATCATCTGCGCTCGCGACTGGCGGAAAGTCTGAAGCAAACGCAATGCGAAGCCGGATATTGGAAAATTTATACGGATGCGCCGGGGGGTGATATCAACACCACCGTTGAGGCGTATGCGGCGCTTCGTTGTATGGGCGTTTCAAAAGACGATCCGATGATGAAAAAGGCCCATGGATGGATCATGTCCAAAGGGGGCTTGAAAAACATTCGTGTCTTTACCCGTTACTGGCTGGCGCTGATCGGGGAATATCCGTGGGAGAAGACGCCGAACCTGCCGCCGGAAGTTATTCGCTTTCCAAACTGGTTTCCGTTTTCAATATATAATTTTGCGCAATGGGCGCGGCGCCACCCTTATGCCTATTGCGGTGTTGTCGGCGCGTCGCCCTATGAGAGCGCTGCCCCGAGAAAATCGCCTGGATGAATTGTTTCCCGAGGGGCGCAAGAATTTTGATTATGCGTATCCGGAAAAGCCGGGGGCTGATTTTGCTGACACGTTTTTCCTCACTGTTGATGGCATTTTGCATTGGATACAGACAGCGGGGCTAACCCCGCTTCGCAAAGGCGCCGTCAAACGTGCGCTTGAGTGGATCATTGAACATCAGGATGCCGATGGCGTATGGGGCGGCATTCAACCGCCATGGGTCTATTCCCTGATGGCGATCTATTGCGAAGGCTATGCGGTCGATCATCCGGTTCTGGCGGCGGGACTTGGCGCCCTTGATGATCCGCGCTGGCGCGTTGATGTGGGGGATGCGACGTGGATTCAAGCCTCCACATCGCCGGTGTGGGATACGCTGCTGGTGCTGTTGGCCTATGATGATTGCGGATTAAATGATGCAAAGGCTGAGGAAGTCGAGAAGGCCGTTGACTGGCTGTTGGCGCAACAGGTGTTGAGCACCGGAGACTGGGCGGTGAAATGCCCAAATCTTGAGCCCGGCGGCTGGGCGTTTGAATACAAGAATAAGTTCTATCCCGATACGGATGATACAGCAGTGGCGTTGATCGTCTTGTCGCAATTTCGTGATGATCCAAAGTGGAAAGCCAAGGGTATCGATCAGGCAATTGAGCGCGGGGTCAACTGGCTGTTCGGCATGCAATGCAAAGGTGGTGGTTGGGGCGCCTTTGATAAAGACAATGACAAATCATATTTGACGCGCATCCCGTTCTGCGATTTTGGTGAAGCGCTCGATCCGCCATCGGTGGATGTCACCGCGCATATTATTGAGGCGCTGGGCAAGCTCGGCTTTCGGATGGATCATCCGAATGTCAAACGCGCTATGGATTACCTGAAAAAAGAACAGGAAGCGGATGGCTCCTGGTTCGGTCGTTGGGGGGTCAATTATATTTACGGGACGGGCGCGGTGTTGCCAGCACTGGAAGCTATTGGCGAGGATATGTCGCTCGCTTACGTGACGCGCGCCTGTGATTGGCTTATTGCCCATCAGCAAGAAGATAGCGGTTGGGGCGAGAGTTGCGCTTCTTATATGGACCCAAAAATGGCCGGGCGCGGCCCCGTTACAGCCTCGCAAACCGCTTGGGCGCTGATGGGGCTTGTGGCCGCAAATCGCGCGAGCGACAAAGACGCCATCGACAAAGGCGTTGCGTTTCTGATGGAGCGCCAAAAAGACGGCACCTGGGAAGAGCCGGAATATACCGGTACGGGGTTTCCTGGTTATGGGGTCGGCGCCACCATCAAGCTCGGCGATCCTTTATTGGCGGAGCGATTGAAGCAAGGGCCAGAGCTCTCGCGCGCCTTCATGATCAACTATAATCTCTACCGGCACTATTTCCCGCTCATGGCGATGGGGCGGGTGCGGAAGGCAATGAACGGATAAATTCTTCCCCCGTTTACGGGGGAAGTGCCGAGCTGAGCGAGGCGAAGGGGGTATGCAGTACTGGTTGTAGCCCCCTCCGACCGCTTCGCGGCCACCTCCCCCGTAAACGGGGGAGGAATAAGAGTTGCGACTAACCACACCCGCCCTCCATTGCAGTGATCCATTCTGCAATCAACGTAACACCTTCCTCATGAGAAGTGGAGCGGCCAAGCTCCGGCATCATCGCAGCCGGATTTGTGGTCTCCATACGGAAGATGGTGATGGATTGATCCGGGCTGCCCGGAACAATATCAAAAAACCGTCCGCCTGATCCGCCACCCACTGCGATGGGGAGTTTACACCGTCCCATGGCAGGACCCGTTGCCCCCGGCTCCAAGTCAAGGCCAGACGTATCCGCCGCACCATTGGGGTTGTGGCAGTGGCTGCAATTAATATCGAGATAGGCCCGCGCGCGCGCATCAAGCGTTGCAGTTTCATCGGTCCAGACGGCGTTCTTGGACGCCGGTTCTTTAATGTCGCCTTCCAGCAACCCAGCCGCGAGCCAGTGGTCGAGTTGATTGAAAGCCGGATGATAAGTGGATTGCTTGTTCAGGTGGCGAGTTTTAGGGCCAATGGGTAAGATAGCCTTGTCGGTTGCATTGGTCGCATGGCAGCCCGCACATTGATTGGCATTCGGCACCACATAGGCAAACTCTTCTAGGCGGTCATCATCGCGCATCAAGGTCAGTCGTTTGAGGTCGCCAGTGCGTTTTAAGACGGCATCGGTTTGGGCGTCATTCCAGACATAGGGGAGGGCGACCCAGCCATCTTCACGGTGCGCGAGGATACGGGTTTCCATTAAACGTATGCCGGTAAGTGACAGGCTATTATCGATCAGTGGCGGTGTTTCATTGGTTGTGACGATGCCATTCCAGTGTGTGGAGTCTTGGACGTAGTAAAACGTCTTGGTAATGACCGTGCCAACAGGAAAATCGAAGGCTTCATCCGCGCTATAGCGTGCGGGCTTGCCGTCCGGGATCCACACGGTGCGTAGTTTTTGCGCGTAGTCCGTAAACAGCGGCGTTGCGAGATCATAAGGCATCAGGCCATTGCTTAAGACGAGGGTTCCGTCTTTTGCTGCAACCATGCCCCATTCGCTCAGATGCTCAGGGTTTTCGTCTGCATGAAAAGTTGGTGCAACTCCTGCACTCTCGCCAGAGCAAGCGATGAGGAGGAAGCATGTCGCAACAACAAACCAGTGCCTCATTCCGCCAGTGGTCCTGTCAGCACAATCGCAGGTAATTTTGCAAGCGCACAATCATGCTCGCCATTGGCGATACGCGGGTTCTTGTTGTCATTGGGGCCGTCAATATTCAGCACCTCTGCTTCACCATTTTGCACGCACAAGACCGGCGTTGCATCGTCGCGTTCCGGGTTGACATAGCCATCCCAGAAAATGTCGGGCAGGCTGCCCATTGGACCAGCAACAGCGATTTTTAATGCCTGAAGCTCAAGACCATCCGGGTTATTGCCGCCGCCTTCAAATGTATTGTCGTAGACAAAAATACCTTCGGGGTAGGGGTCAAAATCGTCCTGGGTGCTGGATGGATCGAAGCCTGCTGAAAACATGCTGACCACGATGATACTCGCGGTTTTGTTATTGCGAATATAATTATCGAAAATCTCAACATCGTCATTGGAGTTGATAACAATACCAGAGCCAGCGGGAATCGAGGCGACAGGCGTTCCCTCATGGCCAAAGTTTTTGGTGTTGTTTCCAAACACCTCATTACTAAAGACTCGGGTGCGGGCGCCAGGTTGTTTGAGGTTTGGCATATTAAACACCAGAATGCCGCCCGTATTATTGGTTACGACATTGCCATAGACATCCGCATCAAAAGTGTTTTCGATCTCGATACCCGCGACATTAAATTCTGCACGGTTATTGCGGACAATGACATTTTGCGATTGTCCCACATAAATGCCGGCGTCAGAAGCGCCGATGGCGACATTTTCTTCCATCAATACGTTCTTGGTCTGCACTGGGTAAATCCCATAGGCGCCGTTTTCGGTTTTAGGGCCGTTCGTCCATTCCGTCCGTACCCGGCGGATGATAATATTCTCACCCTCGGTGATTTTTAGCGCATCCCCGATAGTGTCCTCGATTGCGAGATCCTCGATGGTGAAATTGCTTGCGGTCACAAACAGCCCTTCGGCTCCCGCGATCTGGTTTTTGAAGGAGAGGATCGATTTGTCGATACCGGCGCCGCGAATGGTGACGCCGTCAACGGTGAGGCTCAACGAGCGGTCGAAGGCAAATTTCCCTTCAGGGATTTCGATGACATCGCCGGGTTTGGCGTCGATCAGCTGAGCCATCAGCACCTCTTGATAAGTGGTGTCGGCAGGCGCTTCGGCTTCTTCCTGTTGCCCGCAAGCCGCTAGCCCAATAATGGCGGCGGCGATGATGATCCGGCGTGGCATGGCCCAGTTACGCATTAAAAATCTCCCAATTGTTCTCATCCGTCTCTGCGCCCGATGATTGACCCCGCGCGCATTTCCCGTCAGCAATGATGCCGGAGATGTGACCGGATTGAAAGGAATTGATGCATGTCGATTACACGGCGAAACCTTCTTGAAACCGGTGGCCTTAGCGCCGCTTTATTATCAATGGCCGGGGCGTGTTCGCGCCAGGACCAGGTACAGTCGAACGATTTAGCGGAGCTCGATGCGGTGGAAACGGCGTCGCGGATAAAATCAGGCGCTTTAAGTGGGCAAGAAGCAGTAGAGGCGGCGATCGCGCGCGCCAAACGTGTGGACCCCAAGATTAATGCGATCGTCACCAAAACCTTTGGCGATGCCCGTAAAGCGGCAGCTGAGGCAAATGGCGTATGGGGCGGCGTGCCCACATTCGTCAAAGATCTGGATGATGTGACTGGCGTTCGTACAGCTTTTGGCAGCCGCGCTTTCCCCGGTTATCGCGGTGGTGAACAAACTCCATTGATTGATGCATTTCTAGGGCTTGGTGTTGTCAGTCTTGGCAAAAGCGCAACTCCGGAATTTGGCCTTTCGGCGACAACGGAACCTATAAGTTCTGGTAAGACACGAAACCCTTGGAATACGGATTATTCTACGGGCGGCTCATCTGGCGGCGCTGCCGCATTGGTGGCGAGTGGTGTTGTGCCTATCGCCCATGCCAGTGATGGCGGCGGGTCCATCCGCATCCCGGCATCATGCTGTGGGAATGTAGGTTTGAAAGTTTCGCGGGGGCGCTATCCGGCGGCGCGCCCGGAAGATGGAGTGGGGCCAATATCGCTTGCGGTTCACGGGGTTCAAACCCGCACGGTGCGCGATACGGCGGCGGTGATCGCGGCTATGGAACTGCCACCAGAGGAAAGCGGATTGGCGCCAGTAGGTCTGGTCTCATCGCCGGGTGATCGCCAGCTTAAAATTGGCGTTGCGATGACAGGCCTTAGCGGTCTCAGTGTTGATCCGCGTGTTGCAACCGCAACAGAAGGTGTCGCAACTTTGTGCGCGGATTTGGGGCATGCGGTTGAGCAAGTGAAGCTTCCGGTTGATTTAAGGATTACGCAGGACTTTCAACTTTACTGGGCGGCATTTGCACATAGCGCAGTGAAGATCTGGAAGGAAACAACGCATCTCCCGCCTAATGGATTTGCCTTTGAACCGTTCACGCTTGGGCTGTCGCGTTACTTTGAAGACCATCAGGGGGAGTTCGAGGGCGCAATCACAAGATTACAAGCCATAGCGCCTCAGATGGACGAGCAGATTTACTCAAAATATGATGTGATCCTGTCGCCGGTGGTTAGCGCCCCGCCGCCAAAAATTGGTTATCTCGATGGTGGAATGGAGTATGATGACCTGCTTGACCGCCTGCTGAACTATGTTCAGTTCACGGCGCTTTATAATATCACCGGCGCCACAGGAATTTCCCTGCCGCTCTCTATGTCACCGGATGGGTTGCCTATTGGCGCCATGTTTGGCGCGAAGCTGGGCGACGAAAAAACCTTGCTGGAACTCGCCTATGAGCTTGAGGAAGCAAAGCCCTGGAGCGGGCGCCGGCCAACGGTTTTTGGCTAGAGCGTTTCCGAGAACAAGCATGTCCGGACTTGATCCGGGATGGTTCATCGGTTTTCCGTTCGAAAACGTGCAACCAAGAATCTTGAGCAAATCTTTGATTCAAACGAACTCAGATTTGTTTTAGGACGCATAGTGATTTTGCGGCGCCTTACTACACTGGTTGTGTTTTGGTGAGATCAAGACACAACCAGTAGTGGTGCACGCATTATTTTGCAACTATAGCGCTGTTGGTTGGCTGATCAGCCACCAAATGAGTGGGAATATTAACCACCTATGTCCAAAACTGGATCGCTTGTATTGCAGCTTTTTGGCGGCATGCAAGGCAGCGTTGGTCATCATTCAGACGACAGGCCATAGTGTTAAGGAGCGGCGTAGATGCCGAATGGTGGGGATAGTAGAGAGGACGTAGCGGCAGGCCGTCAGCACGAACGTTCTTCGGCTGAAGACGCGACTTTGAAAAATGCCATAGGTGAACTGGCCGCCTATAAGATTGCGCTTAACGAGCACTCACTGGTCTCCAAGACGGATGCTCGGGGCAGGATTTGTTACGCTAACGACAAATTTTGCGATATATCTGGATTCACACGCGCTGAACTGATGGGCAAAGATCATCGACTTCTGAACTCTGGATACCACTCATCCGAGTTTATGGCAGAGCTGTGGCATACAGTTAGAAATAACCAAGTATGGCATGGAACCATCAGGAATCGAGCAAAAGACGGCAGCTTCTATTGGGTAGAGAGTACGATCGTTCCCATGCAAAATGCGCTGGGAGATATCTGTGAATATATATCCATCCGAACATGTGTGCCGGAGTTACAGATAGCGAAAGACGAGGCGGAGGCCGCGAGCAGAGTGAAATCAGACTTTCTCGCAACGATGAGCCATGAAATACGTACACCAATGAATGGCGTTCTTGGCGCCGCCGATATTCTCCAGCATATGGACTTAACACCGGATATGCGACGCTTTGTAGATATTATCGTAGATTCTGGCGGCCTTTTGATGAGCATAATTAATGACATCCTTGATTTGTCGAAACATCATGCAGGGAAAAGCCCTTTAGAAGAGACCAATTTCCGGTTAAGCGAAATTGTGAATAGCGTGACGTCCATTCATGCGCTTAAAGCGGCTGAAAAAAATATTCACTTTAATTCAACAATCCAAAATGACGTTTCCGATTGTCGTCTGGGCGATCCTCATAAACTCACCCAGATACTTCATAATCTTCTATCGAACGCCATAAAATTTACGCGTGATGGATTAGTTCAATTGACGATCAGTCGTAGATGTACCAACGTCGCAGAGGGGGAAGGCATAGCCATCACTGTGTCGGACACAGGAATTGGGATGACGAAAGAGCATGTTGCGAAGGCATTTTCTCCTTTCGTTCAGGCTGACAGTTCGACCACGCGAAAATTTGGCGGTACGGGGTTGGGTCTCTCAATTGTCAAAAGCATTACCGAAGCAATGAGGGGTGAAATTAAAGTGGATTCAATTCCAGGTACAGGAACTACATTTCGCATCACCTTACCGCTCCCGATTACCGATAAATCAAAGATTGCTGCTTCGCGCATTAATGCGGCCGCTAGAATTATTGAGTCGTCCTGTGCTGCCTCAATTCTGGTTGCAGAAGACAACAAAACCAACTGTCTTATTATTGAGGCGTTCTTGAAGCGCATCGGCGCAACGGTGACGATTGTCGAAAACGGGCAGGATGCAGTTGAGGCGTTCAAGTGCGGCGCGTTTGACCTTATACTGATGGATATAAATATGCCTGTGATGGATGGAGAACAGGCCTTCAGAGAAATCCGCAGCCTTGAGGAAAAGGAAGGTCTCGTTCAAACACCAATAATTGCAGTAACGGCTGACGCGATGGAACATCAAGTGCGCCATTATTTAGACGTTGGTTTCGATGGTCACTTACCAAAACCTATCAATGAGAAGGTGCTCCGGCAAACCATTGCTGGCAACCTTTCATGCGCCGACCTTGCGCCTTCGAGCCCTGTCATGATGAACGCCGCCCGTTAGTAAGGAGAGCGTTTTCATCTAAGTCGGCTTACGCTGCGGCTTTCACAACGCCACTAAAAAAGGCTGCACCGTCCATACAGCCGAGGAGGGGAGAGATCATCCGCTCTGGATGAGGCATCAGCCCCAGCACATTGCCTGCATTGTTGAGGATGCCTGCGATATTGCGCGCAGAGCCATTGGGGTTATCCACATAACGTAGTGCAACACGGCCTTCGCCCTCCAGCCGGTCGAGGGTGGCGTCATCGGCAAAGTAATTGCCGTCATGATGGGCAACCGGGAAATCCACAAACTGACCGTTTTGAAATCCGCTGGTGAACATGGATTGGCTGTTCTCGATTTTCAGGGTCACCGTCCGGCAGACAAATTTGAGATCAGCATTGCGTAGTAAAGCGCCCGGCAAGAGCCCCGCTTCGCAAAGCGTTTGAAAGCCGTTGCAAATTCCAATGACGGGAGTTCCCGCATTAGCGCGTTCAATCACATCGCGCATGATTGGTGATTTTGCCGCCATCGCTCCGGAGCGCAGATAATCGCCAAACGAAAACCCGCCAGGAAGAACAATAAAATCCGTATCAGGAAGGCTCGCATCCCCATGCCAGACCATGGCGGGCGCTTTGCCGGTCGCTTGCTCAAGGGCGACGGCGACATCCCGGTCACAGTTGGAAGCCGGGAATACAATGACACAAGGTTTCATCAAGCCAATATCTCGATTGCGTAATTTTCCATCACCGGATTGGCGAGGAGTTTTTTGCACATTTCTTCGGTTTTCGCCCGGGCGGCGGCCTCATCAGTTTCATTGAGCTGTAACTCGATCACCTTGCCCTGGCGCACATTTGTTGCGCCCTCAAATCCAAGGCCGGTGAGCGCGCCCTCAATGGCTTTGCCTTGCGGGTCAAGAACGCCGTTTTTCAGCGTGATCGTAATTTTCGCTTTCATCTGTCTTTCCAGAGGTTTGGCCAAAAGTTGAGCCAGGAATGATGGTGATTTTCTTGAGACAGGCCATACGCCGGACTGCCCCGTGGGGCAACAGAATTTGGCGATTTGAGCGAAAGCGTTGCGGAGAGGAGTGACTCGAGGCTACTGTCCCTGAAACTCAGGGAAACAGGGGACTATCGATGATTCGCACATTACTCACCGCTTCCGCTATGACTTTAGCTCTTAGCGTGTCGGCTGTCGTACAACCAGCCAAGGCCGCTCAGCACGAATTGAGCCCGGAACAAGCCAAGGCGCACGAGATCTATCAGACCATCATCGCCATGCGCACGGCCGAGGGTCACGGCAATGTTCCCGCGATGGCGGCATACCTCGCAGGAGAGTTGAAGTCTGCGGGCTTTGCCGATGAGGATATTGAGATCATTCCCGTAGACGAGACCGCAGCGCTTGTGGTGCGCTATCGCGGCGATGGATCGTCGGGCAAAAAACCAGTTCTGTTCCTCGGTCATATGGATGTGGTGGATGCCAAACGCGAAGATTGGGAATTAAATCCATTCGAACTAACAGAGCAGGATGGATATTTCTTTGGGCGCGGCACCGCCGATAATAAATATGGCATCATGAATTTGACCCAGAGTTTTATGCGATTGAAGCGCGAAGGGTTTACGCCAACACGCGATCTGGTCATTGCTTTTAGCGGCGATGAAGAAACTGGCATGGTGACGACGCGGATGCTGGCCTATGACCGAAAAGACCTGACCGACGCGGAGTTTGCCCTGAACTCTGATGCGGGTGGCGGCTCGTTGGGCGCAGATGGCGGGGCCCTTGGATATGGTGTTCAGGCCGCAGAGAAAACCTATGTGACTTTTGAGATTACAGCGAGCAATCCGGGTGGTCATTCTTCCCGGCCAAGAGCCGATAACGCGATCTACGATCTGGCGACTGCATTGACCGAACTGCAGGACTATCAATTTCCAGCCATGTCAAATGAGATCACGCTTCGTAGCTTTGCCAATCTCGGCGAGGCGATTGGCGGTGATCTAGGGCGCGCCATGCAGAAATTCTCAGAGAACCCGAAAAACAAAAAAGCCGCTGCGCGGATCGCAGAAGAAGGCCCGTATATAGGGATGACACGCACGACCTGTGTGGCGACCATGTTAAATGCAGGGCATGCAGAAAATGCATTGCCGCAAAGCGCGACTGCGACGGTCAATTGCCGGATTTTTCCCGGCACCAGCGTCGAGGACGTGAAAGCGACACTGGCCTTGGTTATCGATAATGATGCGTTAGAAATTACCACGATGGGTGACCCGACCGTTAGCCCCGTTAGTCCCATGCGCGATGAGGTCACTGCCGCGCTTTCTAAATCCATTCATACTCGTTATCCCGGGTTGTCGATCGAGCCCTATCAAGAATCTGGCGGCACCGATGGCATGCATTTTCGCAATGCCGGAGTTCCAACGCTGGCCATCTCCGGAATGTTTATGAAGGCTGACGATATGTATGCCCATGGCTTGAATGAGCGCGTTCCCGTGGAAGGATTTTATGCCGGCCTTGATCACTGGGTCATCATCATCAAGGAGCTTGCTGGCTCTTCAGCGGAATAAAGTTTGCTGCATAAAAGCGATCCGCCTTCAAAGCGTATTGATATACTCTGAGGGCGGCGCGCCATACCAGCCTTTAAAGGCGCGGGTAAAAGCACTCTGTTCGCTATAACCAATGGCCTGTGCGATTTCGGCGATCGATTTTTTGCGTTCTTTTATATAGACCTCGCAAGCCTCTTTGCGGGTTGCCTCGACGATACCGCGATAGGTAACGCCTTCCTTAGAAAGTCGTCGGCGCAATGTGCGTTCGGATGTGTTTAGCGCCTTTGCTACGCGGGCGAGATTAGGCGCCCCTTCTGTCAGCATCGCTTGCACGCAATGATAAGTTTCGCTTTGTGCTGTCATCGGCGTGTCGAGTTGCAATAGTAGCTTGTCGAGGCGTGCGCACAAAATTTTGAGCAACTCTCTGTTCGCATTCGGCAAGGGCATCTCTACCAGCTCTGGCTCTAGCTCCATCTCATCAAGGCGGGCGCCATAAATAACCTCGCATGCAAATAGCTCGTCATATATTTCGCTATTGGCTGGGCGCATGTGTCGAAAGCTCATGCCTGCCATTTCGGTGTCATATAACCAGGTGAGCCATCGTCCGATGACCGCGTATCCAGCAAATACGGCTTCGGTGACGGGGCGCATACGCTCTGGGTCGTCGATATAGGGGCGCCATGTGATCATCGCTATGTCGGGTTTGACTATCAGGTGAGTCTTGCCCAATTGCTGAGTGAGCGGTTGGTAACGCTCGTTAATCTCCAGAACTTGTCGCATGGTCGAGCAGGAAATTGCAGCGAGGCCAATATCAAGAAATGTTGAAGGGCGAAAATTGCGCCCGACGGTAAGGCCAATCGTCGTGTCGCCCGTGAGTTGTTCAGCGCAAGCCAGCATGTCGAGAACAGTTTCATTAGTGAAGCGTCGTGCAGGATTATCAAACGGTTTTGGCCCTGTTTGCATGGCTTCAATGAGCTTTTCGGGATCACACCCTTTCTCAATGCAGGTGTCGAAATAGCTCTTGAGGTAGCGTGATGAGACGTCGCCCATGGTCTTTCCATAATAACTTAGGTCGCTGATAGCGACCATTTGGCCGAAAATTACCCATTTATGGCCGTCTATGTCAAATGACTTGGCCAGTAGCGTCAAGACAAGTGGGGTGATGCGCCTTATTGCTCATTACAGGGAAGTTAGTGACGCCTATCTGTCCAGGGTCCCAAAGTGCAGCAGTGGGAGAACGCGCGGCGCTTTATAAGATGCAAATCCGGGAGATCATTTGCATCAGCTACTGCGAAAAGTAGCGCGAGGTGCTGTATGCCCGTCGAAATGCTTAGCATTTCGGCGGGTTTCTTTTGATCTGATCTTGGTTAACTCTGTTCACAATGTTGAAAAGAATGATCGGATTGGCTTTATGGTACATCATCACCGTATTTTATTTGTTCTGGGGTTTGCGGTTCTGACCGCCATTGGCTGTGCGTCTGAGCCCAAAGCTGTCTATCCAGGTGAGGCTTGGGAGAGCTATTCCGATATAGAGGCTGCGGGGTTTTCTGCGGACGGACTGGCCGCGCTAGAAGCTGCAATTGCCGCTGGCAATACTCATTCCATGATGGTCATACGTAACGGCCGCATCGTGTACTCCTACGGAGATGTGACGCAGACGGAGGGAACCTATCTTGCCTCTGTGCGTAAAAGCATACTCGCTATGTTGATGGGTGAGCATGTGAAAAGCGGCGCCATCAACATCAATGCAACGCTGGCAGAACTTGGGGTTGATGATGTTCAAGGGCTTACCGATAGGGAAAAAACCGCGACTTTGCGCGATATCATTTCTGCGCGGTCGGGGATCTATCATCCGGCGTCAAATTTCAGCGGCGTCACCGACGCGGGTCCGCAACGCGGCGACCATGGGCCCGGCGAATATTTCTGGTACAATAATTGGGATTTCAATGCGGCGGGCGGCATCTTTGAGCAATTGACCGGCACGGATATTTACGGGGCGGTGGAAACGCAATTCGCGGGCCCGTTAGAGTTCGAGGATTATGATCTCGCCATGCATCGTGAGAACGGTAAGGGCGGCGATCTCACCCAGTCGAAATATCCTTCCTATCATTTCTTTTTGTCGGCGCGCGATTCAGCCCGCCTCGGGCTGTTGATGCTGAATGAGGGACAATGGGAGGGGGAGGAGATTATTCCGGCGGATTGGGTGGCCGAGAGTGTTTCGATTACGACGCCGAGTGCTGCAATGAACCCGGCGAAATACCGCGAAAGCGGTTTCGCTTATGGTTATATGTGGTGGGTGTTTGACCCCGTGCATTTCCCAAAAGCCTTTCATGGCGGCTATGCGGCACGCGGGCATTTCGGGCAATATATTGTTGTCTTACCGGCACTTGATATGGTTGTGGTGCACAAGACCGCGCCGACACCCTATGAGACGCCAGAAGAATACGCCGCCGTCAATGTCACCTGGGATGAATTCCGGGTGCTGATTGATTTGGTCTTTGCCACGATGGGGGAGTGAGGGGTCGCTATTTATCTTTGGCTGGGTTTTTCGGCTTCATTTTTCTCCTCTCGGCCAGTGCTTCATTTATTCGTTCTCTAAAGGCGTATGGTATGCCTTTATATTCACCTTTTATGTCTAGTAGTTCTGGGTGTAGTTGTTTTAGACTCTTATCATCAGTGTACATAGTCTTGTCGAATTGATTTGCACTTAGGTCACCGGGCAAAATCGGAGGCATTCCAATTGGCCAGATAGCCTGTTTGAACTGCTTCATATTCCAATTTTCTATATTTCCCATATAAGCACTTTGTAAATTCGCCTCACTCAAATTGGTGTGTTGCAAATTTGTACGGTCAAACCAGGCACGTCTTGTGTTGGCGTTATTGAAATTAGCATTTCGTAAATTAGCCCCACTGAGCCATGTTTTTTGCAGATTGGACCTGTTGAGTTCAGCGTGCTGTAGATTGGTGTTGGCGAGCTTCCAACCTTCCATGAAAAAATCGTTTGCTTCAAGCCGGGCTAACTGTGCTCTACGCAAGTCGACCCGGATAACTATATTGAAATCTTTCGATTGCTTTTTGCAAATTTTATTCAGAGCGGTAACGGCTGCTTGAATTGGTTCGGTTGGTCGTTCCCACTTTTCAGAACCTTCTTGTGGGCGCGGCGAATAATCTTTTCTATTGGTCCGCTCTCGAACGAAGCCAGCAAGGACTTCCACGACGGTGTCCGCATATCCGGCGCCATCTTCACCTGCCAGTCGCTCCAGGGCATATACGCCTGCCATGCATACTGCTGCGTCTTCATGGGCGAGGAGTTCGGAGGCGCGGACAAAGCGCTCATTGCGTTCCTGTTCGCGGCGCGTATCCGCATCTTTGCCACGGGTGAGAGCATCCATGGCCAGAAATCGTGTGCGTTTGGCGGAGCTATGGAGCTGGTAAAGCCCAAAGACGGCGCCGATCAGACCCGCGATGGCAAAAAGAAGATTGCGTATGACTTCGGCATTAGGGGCAGTAGAGGTGACTGTGCGCCAGCCATTGCTCCCGGTTTCAAAAACAGTTCCGCCATTGGCCCAAAAGTTGGCGTGAAAGATTGGCAAGAACCCGACAGCACCGGCCAATGCCAAACCGGCCAAGATGATAATTGATCCGTACAGCAGCCCCATAAATAGCTTTTCAGCACGGCGTTCTTGGGAGGGATTGTCTGATTTGTTGTTATCCAGGTGCCGCAGGAATGCTCGCCATGGGAATGTCACCCAGCGTCGCAAGATCGCTATGGGCGTTGCTATGCTATCGTCTGTTTCTGGATCGCTGATGTGTTGATCTCCCGCATTCGCCTGTAGACGCTACTATAGCGTGCAATTGAGGATACGGGAAATTTTGGCAAACCTAAACGAAAGCTGGATCCCGGCTTTCGCCGGGATGAGCGGAGTTGTGTTGGTTGGCGTCAGATAAACGGCGTAAACCTACTCCCCGTTATCACTCACCAGAACGGGACCGGACTGGCCGGAGTTTTCACTCTCGCGGAATACGCCCAAACGCCGCGCGACTTCGCGATAGGCGTCGGTGACTTTGCCGAGGTCCTGGCGGAAACGGTCTTTGTCCATGATCTCGCCAGTTTCCATATCGTGCAGGCGACAACAATCCGGGCTGATTTCATCGGCGAGGATAAGGCGCATCATCTCGCCTTCATATTGGCGACCGAACTCGACCTTAAAGTCGATCAGTTTGATGCCGACGGCGCCAAACATACCCGAGAGGTAATCATTGATCCGCAGGGCCATGGCCATCATGTCGTCGATCTCCTGGGGGTTGGCCCAGTTAAACGCGGTGATGTGTTCTTCCGATACGATCGGATCGCCGAGGTCGTCATTCTTGTAATAGAACTCGATGATCGAGCGGGGCAGGACCGTGCCGTTTTCAAGGCCGAGGCGCTTGCAGATTTGCCCAGCGGCCACATTGCGGACCACAACCTCCAGGGGCACGATTTCCACATGACGCACTAGCTGCTCGCGCATATTTAGGCGCTTGATGAAATGCGTCGGAATGCCGATGCGCTCGAGGCCCAGCATGATAAATTCCGAGATACGGTTGTTGAGGACGCCTTTGCCCTCCAGCACATCATGCTTTTTATTGTTAAAGGCGGTGGCGTCATCCTTGAAATATTGGATGATCGTGCCGGGTTCCGGACCCTCGAACAGGATTTTCGCCTTGCCTTCGTAAATCTGCTTTCGACGGACCATTTTGGTAACCCTTTCAATGCCTTAAAGGCGTGTCTTCCGGCGCTCCAAAGGCCATTTAGGGAGCCGTGATCGACCAGAATCAATGGCGCCTATCCCGCTTGGCTAGCATGGCTCGCGCGGTGGGAGAAGCGGGTGTCTACGCCCTCTGTCTCGCCTTGAAAACCCCCTCTATAATCAATTGTCAGCGCTACATTGCGATTGGCCTCAAGCGGCGATAGATAGCCCCTAAAGATGCGCGTTTGGCGCCAGTTTGGAGAGATTTCTGATGACCACTTTTGACGACCGTGAGAACAAATTTGAAAATGCATTCGCCCATGACGCGAGTTTGCGTTTCAAGGCGGAGGCGCGGCGCAACAAGCTTTTGGGCCTTTGGGCGGCTGAATTGATGGGCAAAGAGGGCGAGGCAGCCGATGCCTACGCCAAGGAAGTGATCAAGTCTGATCTTGAAGAAGCGGGTGATGAAGACGTCTTCCGGAAAATTCGCGGCGATTTTGATGCGGCCAATGTTGATCAGTCCGATCACCAGATCCGTCGTCACATGGATGAGTATATGGCAGAAGCGGTGAAGCAAATTCAGACCGAGGGTTAGGCCGCCGTAGAAAGCCAAGGAATGTCCGTTTTTATTGCCCTCTTTCGCGGCGTGAATGTCGGTGGGCATAATAAGCTTCCGATGGCGCAGCTGCGAGCGCTGGTGAGCACACTCGGCGTGTCAAAGGTTGAGACTTATATTCAAAGCGGCAATGCAGTTTTTGCATTACCAGCGGCGCGCGCGAAAACATTCCCAGAAAAATTGAGTGCACTGATTGAGCGTGATTTTGGTTATTGTCCGCACATATTAATGTTGGAAGGAAAAGCTTTTCAAAAAGTTCTCCGGGATAATCCATATGCTGCAGCAAATACTGACCCGTCCAAACTGCATGTCATGTTCCTGGAGAAGAAAGCTGACACTAAACTGTTGAATGATATTCAAAAGCTGCTGGTTGGTGACGAAGAGCTTAGTGCTGTGGGCAAGGCGATATTTTTAAATGCACCTGCAGGTATTGGTCGTTCAAAGGCGGCGGAAAAACTCACGAAAGCCTTTCCAGACGGAACCAGTCGCAACTGGCGTAGCTGTTTGAAACTTGCGGAAATGGCAGACACACTGCGTTAGATATTCATGATATTGTAATCGCACTTCTAAGAGGTATTGGGGCAATGACAGAGAGTTCGATGCTTCTGCTGCGTCTCATGCTGGTTTGCTGGTCCCGCCTGTCCTATATTTTTAGTCAGTACATTGGTCGATAAATCTGATTTGCTTATCCTTGGTGACAACCTTGTCCCTTCATCCTGAGGAGCGGAGTGTAACGAAGCGTCACGAAGGACGGGACAAGGTCCCTCGTCGGTGAAGTGAATCAGAGTTAGAATCCACAATAAATAAAAGCTAGTAAGGCAATAGGAGATATTATGGGACGCGTTGACGGAAAAAAGGCATTCATCACAGGTGGAGCGCAAGGGCTTGGCGCATGTTTCGGGCGGATGCTTGTCGATGAAGGGGCCACCGTCGTGCTCACCGATATCAATTATGATGGGGCTCAAGCGACCGCAGCAAAGATCAATGAAACGCGCCAGGGTTCGGCGATGGCAATCAAGCATGATGTGACCAGTCGCGACGAATGGGAAACAGCACTTGCCCAAGCGTCGGACTTCATGGGCGGCATCGATATATTGATCAATAATGCCGGGATCGGAACATTCGGTAGTATTGAGACAGAGACATGGGAGGGCTGGCGGCGCACACAAGACATTGATGTCGATTCGATTTTTATCGGTACGCAACTCGCCATGCCTTATTTGAAAAAATCACAGCCGGCATCCATCATCAATATTTCTTCGGTCGCGGGGATGATCGCTGATGGCAATATGATTTCTTATAATACTGCCAAAGCCGCAGTGTGGATGATGACAAAGTCGATTGCACTGCATTGTGCGCGAACTGGTTACGACATTCGATGCAACTCAGTGCATCCGGTTTTTACCCGCACGCCAATCATTGATCCGCTGGTGGCGCTTGGCGGTGGCGGTGAGGAAGGCGAGAAGCGTCTCGTCCAACAGATCCCGTGGAAGCGCCTGGCTGAGCC
>JAADIH010000290.1 GCA_013151435.1 Alphaproteobacteria bacterium | reverse complement strand
TGGATGTGCTGATCGAAGAGCGTGCACAAAAACTGATGCACCGTCGATTATGGCCGTTTTATAAATCAGTGCTCTATCCGATATTACGTTATCAGCAGGCAAGAAAGATGGCCGATGCCATCGCTGATTTATCCGCGCGCGGCGTCTTTGATTATATCAGCGCATTGCTGCATTTGGAAACCAAGGTTGAGGGCGTTGAGCACCTCCCGAAAGAAGGCCGTGTACTGATTGCATCAACGCATCCTACTGGTATTCCTGATGGTATCGCCATGTTCGACGCCACAAAAGACCGCCGCCCAGATATGACGTTTTTCGCGAACCGGGATGCGCTGCGCGCCTCAGCCGGATTAAAAGAGATGGTTATTCCGGTTGAATGGGTTGATGATAAGCGCACGCCCAGCCGTTCCCGCGAGACTCTCGTCAGCGCAATCCGCGCTTTTAACGCGGAGAAATGCGTGGTCTTATTTCCTTCCGGGCGTCTCGCCTTCATGGGTAGTGACAAACAATTGGTTGAGCAGGACTGGCTGCCATCCGTTGCAATATTAGCGCGCAAATATTATAACTGCCCGATCGTTCCCGCTCATATCGAGATGCGCAATTCCTGGCTCTATTATTTGTTCTGGAAATTAAGCGATGAACTACGTGACATCACTTTGTTCTATGAATTGCTCAACAAAGCAGGGAAGTCCTATACAATTACATTCGGAAAACCAATTGACCCAAGTGAACTAAAAGGCGATCCGGCGGAAGTCACAAGAGCATTGCGCATCCACACAATGAGCGGGGTTAAAGATGGCGCCCTCTGGCGTGCTCTTTCCAAATAATTTAGCTGGCTTTGCGGTAAGTCAGCTCCAGGAACACGTCTTCAAGGTCAGATTCAACCGTCGACAGATCTCTGACAACGATACCCTTAGCCGACAAGCGTTCCAGAATTTGCGCCACTTGCGCCTTGCTCGGCTTATAGGGAATGGCGAGACGCCCATCTGGCTTTAACTCCACTTCAAATGGCGCAAGATCGGGCGCGATGGTGATCGCTTCCATCGGGGTTACCATTAAAGTTTTTTGATCCAGAGATGCGACGAGCTTTTCCGTCGGCTCACATGCCACAACTTCGCCCTCATGAACAATTGCAATCTCATCGCAGAGCTCTTGTGCTTCTTCGAGATAATGCGTCGTCAAAACGATAGTGACGCCCGTTGAGTTCAGCTCCAGCACATATTCCCAAAGCTGTTTTCGAAGCTCGATATCAACACCTGCAGTTGGCTCATCAAGAATCAGGATCGGCGGCGAATGCACCATGGCCTTAGCCACAAGGAGGCGGCGTTTCATCCCCCCGGAAAGCTGGCGCACATAGGCGTCAGCTTTATCGGCCAGCCCGAGCGCTGTTAGGATTTCCATGCTCCGGCGCTGCTGTTTCGGCACCCCAAAAAGCCCAGCCTGAATTTCCAGCGCCTCTATTGGCGTAAAGAACGCATCAGTATTGATTTCCTGAGGGACAATCCCGAGCACCGCTCTGGCCTGTCGAGCATGGCGATCAATATCAAACCCCCAGACCGTAACCTCTCCTTCGGTCTTGCGTACAAGCCCTGCAAGAATGTTGATGAAGGTGGATTTGCCGGCGCCATTAGGCCCAAGTAGCCCGAAAATCGAACCTCGCGGAATCTGGAGATCAATTCCCTTAAGGGCTTCTTTTGCAGGCGATTTTCGATTGCCCTTATAGACCTTGCGCAAGCCCCGGGCATCAATCGCATATTGCGTCATGTCAGTATTTTGTTTCATTGTTGAAGTCCTAGGACATTTCCGGCCGATATGGGAACTATTCCAGAAAGCGAGCATATATATGCGATAAGGATGACCGCACCAGTCTCCTTCCCAGCCTGCCTTGACGAATGAAAGAACTCCCGCCAATGCAATGGCAATCAGTGATTGAGAAATGATCCATGACGGAAAACAAACAAGCCCAGACACCAACCCATACGCCAGAAATCAAATATGTAGATACCCACCGCGTATCCTGCAATGGCGGCGGCGGCGCCCTTGGCCACCCCCTCGTCTGGTACTCACTTGAGGACGGCAAGGCCCAGTGCGGCTATTGCGATGTGCAGTTTGTCTATCGCATTGCCGACACTAAATAATACCTAAGTAGACTAATCTGATGTCGCTTTCGCCATGCGCCAGACATCGCGCATTTTTGGCGGCGAAGCTTGTAAAATTGCATTGCGAAAAATCCGCCCCATAAACCGCATGAGCAATAAAGCAAAGGCGAGCATCAGCGCGGTCGCTCCCAAAATTTCCCACATCGGTGGATTAGCACCGGCCCGCATCATCACCGCATAGGGCGTATAGAGTGGAATCCAGGTCAAGATCGACGCGGCCAGACCGTTCGGGTTTTGAAACACCATCACCATCAACGGTAACGGCGCAAATACGATCAGCATCACCGGTCCCATATAGGATTGTGCGTCCTGAAGTGAGTTTGAAACAGCACCAATGGCGAGGAAAATCATCGCAAAAATGAAATAGGCGCATAAAAAATAGAACAGGTAGATGAAAATCAGGTTCGATGAGAAGAGCGCTATCACCGCAATCGACATTGCATTCTCGTCACCAGCCGCCATCAATGACATACCGACAGCGCCGAGTAAAAACATTGCCGGCATAGTCAAACCAACCGCTGCAATACCAAAGAGCTTTCCCATCATCAACTGGTTTGCCGTTACCGATGACAGCAGAATTTCCACAATCTTGTTCGAGCGCTCTTCAATCGTATTGGTCAAAAGCAAATTGCCAACACCAAATATAATCACCAGCAGCATATAGGTTAGAACCGCAGGAAGCGCTGTCTCTATACGGTCTTGCAATCCGAGTTCCGCTTCCTCCGCGACCCTGTCCGGGCGGAAGGCCGAAACAGGCGCATCAATCGCAAGCACTTGATCGAGCTTTTCTTGAGACAAACCAAAATCTGTAATCGCTTCCCGGCGCAACGCCGTATCAAGCGCCGAAGAAATAGTCACTTCCAGCGCCTGGTCGGTAAGATTGCGGCTCCAATATTGCGCAGGAGCCGCGTCTTTTTGAGGACCAAACCCGGCCGGGATCAGGATCGCCGCAAATAGTTTTTTAGGCAACTCGCCGCCAACACTCACACGCGCCTCGTCCAACAGGTAAGGGCGCAGCAACTCTTCCATCGCGGCAAGGCTCACGCCTTGTTGTAGCTCGCTTGGAAGCGGTAAACGCCGAAAAACCGGGCGCGGCATCACGAATGGCGCCGCACCAACTTTCAGATATGGCGCAACTGATTTCTGGGCCGCATCAAACCCTCCGGACGCAGTAAATTCCTGAATCCGGCGCTCATTCACAGGGCCGGGCGCGAAGGGCTCGGGGATTATCTCATCTTCAAACACTGTCGGATCAACAGTGACACTGACATAGTTGTTCCATGCAGTAATGCTGGACAAAAGATAGCGCCGAGCAATTTCGCTGTCTATATAGTCAGCATACTTACCTGTTTCATCATAGACAACAAAATGGCGTATGGGTTTGTTCTGTTCCAGATAGCTCATGGTTGCCCCGGCGGCCACAATGATCACCGGAAACATCACAAGAAAACAAGAAACAGCAAGAATCCGCGCGAGAACACATATTGCTTATATTCGCGCCAGGCGATGAGCCAGATTTGTTTCATTCCGCCGCCTCCATAACAGGGCATGGAGGGGCGGCAGTCTCGTCTTCACTATCACCCGCGAGCGCCACAAAGATATCGTGCAGCGTCGCGCCGGACTGTTCGAACCGCGTGAGCACAATGCCCGCAGCGACAGCCCGCTTCAACAATCCTTGCGGATCGGCGCCCTCTTCCAAGGTGATTTCATAGCTCGTTTCCGCACTCGCACCTGCGGTTTCTTCAACCCGCAAAGATGCAACAGGCCCTAGCTCTCGCACCGCGTCGGCGCTGGCGTTGGTGCGCAAATGTATGCGCTTGGAAAAGGTTGAACGCGCCTCAGCCAGCGTCCCTTCAAAACTTTTACGGCCACGCACCATGATCAAGAACCGATCACATAAGCGCTCCGCATGCTGCATAACATGGGTGGAAAATATAATCGTACGACCAGCCTGACGTTGCTCGCGAATGAGATCTTCCAAAGTTTGCTGATTGATCGGGTCAAGGCCTGTAAATGGCTCATCGAGAATGAGTAATTCTGGTTCATGCGCAATCGTCGAGAGCAATTGAACCTTCTGCGCCATGCCTTTCGACAGGGCTTCGTTCTTTGAGTTGGCAAAATCCTGAAGTCCAAATCGCTCCAGCAATTCCATCGCTTTTGATTTTGCATGCTGGCGCGACAAGCCTCGCAATTGGGCGAAATAGGCAATCGATTCTGCGGCCTTCATTTTCCGGTAAAGCCCGCGCTCTTCTGGGAGATATCCGATCCGGCGGCGCACTGAGATCGCAGAAGATGACCCGAGCACAGAGATGCGCCCGCTACTCGGCTTGATGATATCGAGCATCATGCGGAGCGTCGAGGTTTTACCCGCGCCGTTGGGCCCAAGGAACCCGAAAATCTCGCCCTTCGCCACATCAAATGAGAGATCATTCACCGCCGTGAATGCGCCATAATGCTTGGTGACATTTTCCAGGGAAACGGATTTTTCCGTCATCTTTGAACCTTTGAAATCAACAGGTTTTTATCGACGCGTGCTCATTAACAAAGCCATAACGATCATGCATTCTACCAGCTGCCGGTATTTTCCATACTCGCCCATGGCTCCACAGGGGCAAGCCAATCACCCTTTTGAAGCAGCTCGATGGAAACCCCATCCGGTGACCGGATGAACGCCATATGACCATCACGCGGCGGCCGATTGATGATGACGCCCGCCCCCATCAACCGCTGACAAACCCCATAGATATCATCAACGCGAAAGGCGAGATGGCCAAAATTGCGCCCGCCATCATATTCCTCTCGATCCCAATTATAGGTCAGCTCTATTACCGGCGCCTGATCACGATTAGCGCGCTCCAGGTCTTCTGGGGCCGCCAAAAAGACAAGCGTGAAACGTCCTTGTTCACTCTCAAAGCGGCTAACCTCAACCAAGCCTAGTTTATCGCAATAAAAATCAAGCGATTTTTCAAGGTCACTCACGCGCACCATCGTATGAAGGAATTGCATTGATCCGCTCCTAAAAACTATTCTTTTGCGCGGAGAATTTCATCGCGCAAATAACCAGGCCTGCGACTATGATAACGGCGCATGAAAATCGCGACGATGATGAGCCAGACAATAATCACACCGAAAAAATAATAAAAGCCCGCGAGATCTTCGATGTAATAGAGCGCGGCTTCCGGCGGTGCATCCTGGAAAAACCGAAGCTTGCCATCATCCAGCAAAAGCCTGTCAGCAACCTCTATGGGCTCCGGGGTCATACCGATTTTTTCGGCGCCCCACATCAAGGCAGACAGAAGACCGAGCGTTACAGGCAATGAAACAAGGAATGTCGCGAAGGCGCCAAGCGCATATCGGGGAAAGCGCGGCGTGTGTACGCGCGCGTAAATCTCCCGGAATTGTTGCTCGCTTAGCCCGTCGAGAAATTCCGGCTCGTTTTTTTGGAAATGCGCCCATTCAATTTCGACGCCTTCTGCAATCTCGGCCTTTATGCGCTCACTCCACCACCAGTAGAGACCAAAAAGCACCGCCAGAAGCGCAGCGACAAATACGAAGAACCAGATCATGGCGTCTTTCCCACCTTATTTCGTGTTCACGCTGAAGTAACCGATCCCCGCCCGCGACCCAAGGCGGCCGATAGGGCTTGGGCAAAACGATCACGCTCATCCGGCGCCAAGAAGGCGCCTAAAATAAGCGTGCCGCCCTTACTGGTAACACGCACCTGGCTTTCATGGCCAATCGGCCGCTCAATCGATATTCTCACCCAATAGGGTTGCAGATGCCAGCGGGTTTCATGGCCTGATGGCAGGACCCGCGCGACCCACATATCATCTTCGGTGATGCGTACGCGCTCACGCAAGCGGCCCTGGCGGTAGCTGAGCTTGAACGCCAGCCACACAAGAAAGATATCCAGCCCGCAAAAGCCGAGCACCGGCCAGGCGCCAATGGCGAAGAAATACCCGCCAAACAAGATATTGGCGCCAATGACGATGCCCATGACCACCCGAAATCCAGAATTGGAGAGCGACCGGTTCGGCCTGAGCACTGCATCAAAAAGGGCCCGGCCCCCAGAAGGGACTACATCATCAAGACCAGTTGCTGCGGAAGCGCGGCCTTTGGCGACCGGCGCCATGGTCTCAATATTGGTTACACGACCCATAAAATGATCATAGGCCCATGGGGCAAGTCCCGCAATTCACATCACATAGAACTTTACGAAGCGATCCTTGGCGTTATGGTTCGCACCAGTCTTTAATCAGAACAACCCTTTTGAGAATCGCCCATGCCCCGCAAAATGACGCGTGCGAATGCGCATAAATTTTACGAGTTACTTTCGACCGCCAATCCGTCGCCGGAAACTGAGCTTTATTACAAAGACCCCTTCACCCTGGTGGTGGCCGTAGCTCTATCTGCTCAGGCGACAGATGTGGGCGTCAACAAAGCCACCAAGGTACTCTTCAAGGTCGCCGACAGCCCTCAAAAAATGGCGGCGCTGGGCGAGAAAAAACTGGGTGACTATATCTATATCAAGACCATTGGCCTTTGGCGCAATAAAGCAAAGAACGTCATCGCGCTTTCGCAGATGCTTATCGATGATTTTGACGGGCACGTTCCCGAAACCCGTGAGGCGCTGGAAAAGCTCCCCGGCGTCGGACGAAAAACTGCCAATGTGGTGATGAATGTGGCTTTTGGCGCGCCAACCATCGCTGTCGACACCCATATATTCCGGATCGGCAACCGCACCGGTCTGGCGCCAGGCAAGACGCCCCTTGATGTTGAGCTGGGCCTTGAAAAAATCACGCCAACGGAATTTTTGCATGACGCCCATCACTGGTTGATTTTGCATGGGCGGTATATCTGTAAAGCGCGCAAGCCCGAATGCTGGCGTTGCGCAGTTGTGGATTTGTGCAATTTCAAAGAAAAGGTCCTGAGTGAAGAAAAGCCAAAGCCCGCAAAGCAGAAGAAAAAGCTTGCCTCCACACCAAAGCTTAGGGCCGCGGCAAAAAAGAAAACAAGAAAGAAGACAACAGTATGAAACCGGAAGACCGTTTGATTATCGCCCTCGATCTGCCGTCCGTTGAGGATGCTGAAAAAGCTATTGCATCGATCGGGGATGCGGGCGCGTTCTACAAAATTGGCTACCAGTTGATGCCGATTGGCGGTCTTCAGCTTGCGGAACGCTTAACCGCCGCCGGCAAAAAAGTATTTCTCGATTTTAAGTTCCACGATATTGGCGCAACCGTGGAGCGCGGCGTCAAAAGCGTCTGTAAACTTGGAGGAGATTTCCTGACGGTCCACGCCGAACCAGATGTCTTGAACGGCGCCGTCGCCGGGCGCGGCGACGATAAGCGCCTCAAAATTCTCGCCGTCACGGTGCTCACAAGCCTCAATCAGGAAAGCCTCAAGCGGTCCGGCATCGATATGCCCCTCGAAGATCTGGTGTTGAAACGCGCAGAATTTGCCGCCGAAGCGGGCGTTGACGGGGTTGTCGCCTCCGCCCGGGAGGCTGCACTGCAATGATTAAAGCGCGTTTCGGTAATACCCTCATCATCGTCACCCCCGGCGTCAGGCCTGAAGGGACAGCAAAGGACGATCAAGTTCGCGTCGTCACCCCAGCTAAGGCGATCATGACCGGCGCCAATCACATCGTTGTGGGGCGCCCAATCATCGGAGCCCCTAATCCCGGTCTCGCCGCCGCGAATATCTTGCGGGAAATAGCCAATGTCGGGTGAGAAAAGCGTGTTTTTCGTCGCTTTGCGCCCTCCCTCCTGATCCGTTACTGTAGGGCCGACCGGTTATCGTAAAAGTCGGCGTCAGGGACGGAAGGCAAATGGGTATGGGTGATCCGATTAAGCGCATTGAGCGCCGGTCAAAACGATCAATTTTTCAAGCCTATCTCTCACGGGCGCGTAAAAAAGGCGCCAACGCCCTCGCCCTCATTGACGGCGACGGTAAAGAATTCACATTTAAAGACATAACGCGCGCATCCTTTGCTCTGGGCGGCGCCATGGCGCGAAAGACCGCCAAGCACGAAACTGTTGGCGTTTTATTGCCCACAGGCGCTGGCACAGTGATCTCGTTTTTTGCCATTCTCTCTCGCGGGCGCGTGCCAGCGATGCTGAATTTCACCTCTGGTTCCAGAAACC
>JAADIH010000250.1 GCA_013151435.1 Alphaproteobacteria bacterium | reverse complement strand
GCTTTCATCTGACGCGCCATCGCCTCAGTTATATCGGCTGGGGGGTCGAGATCCTTAATCTCAACACGCGTTACCTTCACGCCCCATGGTTGGGTCGCCGCATCAATGACACGCAACAAACGCTCATTGATATCGTCACGGTTTGACAAAACCTCATCGAGATCAAGTGAACCGATCACGGTACGGATATTTGTCATCGACAAGTTTGAAATTGCCCGGGTGAGATTATGCACCTCATAGGCCGCCGCCGCCGCATCCATAATTTGAATGAAAGCAATGGCGTCGGTACTGACCATGGCGTTATCTTTGGTGATCACTTCCTGAGCCGGAATATCGAGCACCTGCTCCATCATATTCATGCGGCGCCCCACGCGGTCGACAAACGGCATGATAAAATGAAGCCCCGGATTTAAGGTTTTGATGTAGCGGCCAAACCGCTCCACGGTGAATTCATACCCTTGCGGCACAACCTTTACGGTCGACAGCAGCAATCCAATCCCCAGAACAACAACTGTAATGGCAAATAAACTAAAGCCCATAAATTCCCTCTCTTTCATTGCTCGCCCCCTATAGATTGGGACTATATGGCCAATTCGCTAGACTTGAAAAATCGATTCTTTGTACTAGTCCATTGAAATTATACGGTTTTTACCCACATCAAACAACTTCTCATCGCCAATTCCTGTGGCGATACCCCCGTGCAACGGGTGGTTTTAAAAATATTTTCGTTAACCCTACCCCCCTACCGAGTCGGTTAAGCACAGGTTAAAACATTCCCATGGGTATTGTGGGTAAAGTGGGTCGGGTGATTGGGGTCGCCGCCGGAATGGCGGTGTTTGGCGTATTTGCGACGGCGCACGCCGAAGTTCCTGCCGCCGTCAATCTGGGTAAGGCCTGGAAGGTCTATAAGGAAAACTGGACGCCAGGCGATGAGGCAGGCTATTCGGAATTTGTGCAAGGGATCGGACGTTCCAACTGCTCCTCGCTGGAAAGCTGTTTAAAGAGCGAGGCCAATCCCTATCGATCAGATGTGGATCCTTCGCTGCCAGGTGATTGCGCCGACATGGCTTATGTATTGCGCGCCTACTATGCCTGGAAAAATGGCCTGCCTTTTTCCTATCAAAACGCCATGCGCACTGCGGACAGAACGCGCCAGGATCTTCGCTATTCAACCGAAGGAAACATCGTAACTGGCCGTCGTCAGATTTTAAATATTGTAAATGATGCGCCAAGCTTTCTTCGTCGCATTGGCGGCGAGGTATCCACGGCGATGTTCCGCACACATCCGATCACTGGTGGTGGGAACCGCCATGATGATTTCTACCCGGTTGAAATTTCGCGAAGCGCTCTAACACCTGGCGCTATCGCTTATGATATCTATGGTCATGTGGGCATCGTGTACGATATTCTCGATAATGGCCGCGTTCTCTTGGTTGCATCACATCCGGACAACACAGTAACACGCACAGCCTATGGTCCCAATTTTATGCGCTCAAAACCAGCGCTCGGCGCAGGGCTGAAAGCATGGCGGCCGATCAATGTTGAGGGTGCAAAAAGAAACGCCGACGGCTCACTTCTGGGTGGACGCTTGAAAGTCACGGCCAATGATGAGCTTGAAAATTTTTCCCTCGAGCAATATTTCGGCAATGTCCCGCACCCATCCAAAATCTGGCACTATGGTGAGTTTAGCCATCAGGACCGTACGCTGAAATATTATGACTATGTGCGGCGTAAACTAGCATCATCTGATTTTCGCTATAACCCCGTCGATGAATTGCGGTTCAGTATGCAAACCATTTGCGGCGCCATCAAGGCCCGCAAGACCGCCGTTGATAATGCCATCCTTGCGCGCGTACATTTGCGACCGCACCCAAAAAGACTACCGCGCAATATTTATGGCACCTATGGGGACTGGGAAGAATATTCAACGCCATCGCGCGATGCGCGCCTAAAAGTCAGCTTCATCGAATTGCGCCGCGAAATGCAAAGGCTAGTTGAAGACGTAAAGGCGAACGCTGATGGCGTTCAGTATGATGGCGACGATCTGGCGGGTGATTTGTTGGCGGCATATCACGAAGAAAAGAACGCCTGCACATTTACATATTGGCGCTCGGACAAAACCCGTATGCGCCTCAACTTCGCCCACGCTATGGAACGCTTATTCGATTTATCCTTTGATCCCTATCACTGCCCCGAACGCCGCTGGGGGGCGAGGGGAACGGAGCTTCAGACCTGTTCAGATGGTGAGGTTAAGGAGCGCTGGTACAACGCCCAACGTTTCCTGCGCTATCAGGCCGAGCGTACCTATGATGTCCGTATGGATTTCACCCTCGAAGAATTAAAACCACCAATGCTGGCCAAGCCTGAAGATGGCGGCCTTGGGGTTGAGGCGCCAGCAGATGCGGACATCCGAGGATATCTCGCGCGCCTTGCCGGCCCGGCGATCGCTAACGCCGAAGACCAGGGCGAAATCCTGGCCGTTACTTATGACCGCGAGGACAAGCCTGTGTTCTTCCCAGCATGGCACGGGCAGCGCGGGACGGACGTGGAACGCTAGACCATCAGCCCCTGCCGTAGTAATGCCCATGGTGCGCACCTAAAACGTCGCGCAGAAAGGCACTCTCAATGAGCGGAATAATCTTCTTCCTGATCCCCTTAGCGTTGATCTCGACGGCACTAGTCCTTGGCGTTGGCATCTATTCGCTGGCCAAGGGCGGCGCCTTCGCCAAAGAGAATTCCAACAAACTGATGCGGATGCGCGTCGTAGCGCAAGGGATCACCATCGCACTCATGATGTTGTTCTTGTGGCTTGCAGGCAAGGGCGGGGCTTAGAGCCTGCTCCAAAAGCCCTCAACTATTTCCGGTATCGACAAACTGAAACCTAACTTTTCTAACCTCACGCCAAGAGGCGCCATGGCGCATTGAAAGCCCTGCCATGCGCGTATATGGTGCGCCGCAAACCAAACCCCGGCATATGAGCCGGTCCCCTTTTCCCTCGCGCCATCGCGCATCCGCCAGGAGCATCAGATGAAAGTCCTCGTGCCTGTCAAACGCGTGATCGACTACAATGTGAAGGTTCGCGTTAAATCGGACCAAAGCGGCGTCGATCTCGCCAATGTCAAAATGTCTATGAATCCATTCGATGAAATTGCCGTCGAAGAAGCCGT
>JAADIH010000301.1 GCA_013151435.1 Alphaproteobacteria bacterium | reverse complement strand
GCTGCCGGGTCGCCGGGACCGTTTGATAGAACCACACCATCTGGGTTCAATTCCATGATGTCGTCAAAGCGTGTCTTGGCGGGCACGACAGTAACACGGCAGCCTTCACTTGCGAGGCGGCGCAAAATATTGCGCTTCACACCATAATCAATGACGACGATATGCGGGCCGCTTTCATCATGGTTGGCGTAGCCCTTTTCCCAGTCCCATCCGGTTTGGGTGTGCGTGTAGGTTTTTAAGGTGGTCACATCGATGGCCAGATCACGCCCTTCCAGCCCGGCCCAGTCGCGCGCGCGCGTTACCATAGCTTCAATCTCGAACTGGCCCGATGGGCTGTGGGCGATGACGCCGTGGGGCATGCCATTCTCACGGATGTGCGCAGTGAGGGCGCGGGTGTCGATCCCGGCGATGCCGATAACGCCGCGCCGACGCAGCCAAGCAGAAAGGTCTAGCTGTGCGCGATAATTGGAAGGGCTGGTGGCCATGGCGCGAAAGACGGCGCCGCGTGCGGCGGTCGCCGCCATAGCGGAAGCGTTTTCGATATCGTCCGTATTCGCGCCCACATTGCCAATATGGGGGAAGGTGAAAGTGATGATTTGCCCCGCATAAGACGGGTCAGTGAGGATCTCCTGATAGCCCGACATTGCCGTATTGAAGCAAACTTCTCCGACGGCTTCGCCGACAGCCCCAAGCCCTTGCCCGTAAACCACTGTTCCATCGGCCAAAACCAGTGCGGCGGTAGGGCGCTCAGCAGGTGCTTGACTAATTTTCATGGATGAATATCTCTTCCTGACTTCGTTGTTACATGTGATGGTGCAGCGGTGCTTGCAAATCTTGTTTAGGCAATATCGTAAATTGGCGGGAAGCTATGCGAAGGGACCCTTTGGGTCAATGAAGGATAAGTCAGAGATTATCCTAACAAAACAAACAGTTACACAGTATTATCTGCCGACGGCGCGGTTCTTGAACCTTAGACGCTCTTGGCTATGGAGAATCAGATGCTCAAAGAGCAAATCAACACTGCTTTAATAACGGCCATGAAGGCCAAGACCGAAAAGCTGCGCGTCACCACGCTGCGGCTTATCAATGCCGCTATCAAGGATCGCGATATTGCGGCGCGCGGCAAAGATGTTTGTGAGGGCGCCACGGATGAAGATATTCTGGCGATCCTTAGCAAGATGGTGAAGCAACGCGAAGAAAGTGCGCTTGCCTTTGAAAAGGGTTGCCGTCCCGAGCTTGCGGAGCAAGAGCGTACGGAGATAGAGATCCTCCGGGAATTCCTGCCGCGTCAGCTTTCACAGGATGAAATCACTGCCGCGGTTAAAGATGTCATCAGCGAATATGACGCCTCCGGACTAAAAGACATGGGCAAATGTATGGGCGCTTTGAAGAAGCGCTATAACGGCGCCATGGATTTTGGCAGTGCTGGCAAGCTCTTGAAAGAAACGCTGAGTTAATTGCTATTCACCGGCAAGCGGTCGCGATAGCGGCGGCTGCCGGGAATGATTTCTCCATCACTCATTTTGATTTTGACGTCACCTTCGCCGGTCGGTTGAATAGCCTCGATATATTCGGTGTTGACAACATATGAACGGTGAACCCGCACCGCAGAAACCCCTGCGTCGTTTAATTGGGTCTCAACGGTGTTAAGTGTAGCGCGGGCGAGATGGGTTTTTCCATTCGCCGCAACTTCAACATAGTTTGACGCTGACTTTACCCATCTGACATCTGATGCATTGATCCAGATGGAGCGGCCCCCGCATTTTAGCGTCAGTCGGTGGGTTTTTTTAGCGTCCTCACGCGCGGCGGTAAGTTCCCGGCGTTGTTGCGCCAGCTGTCGGCCAAAGGAAATGAAAAAAATGATGAGCGCATAGGTGACGGCGTCCTTGCGGAATTCGTAGATGAACTCGCGCAAAATATTGTCGGTGAAAATATAGGGGGCGTCATAGATAGCCAGAAAGGCGATTTTTCTGATGGCGACCATGGCAATGATATGGACGATGGAAAAGAGGAGAGCCGCCAAGACGTGGACGCCGACAATGCGCCGCCAGTCATGTTGGCCAGGGGCCGCACGGCTCGCCACCCAGCTGAGAGCCGGGAAGAGTGCAAGGATCACGATAGAGCTGGATGTCTCGTATATGGTAAAGTTTACTGGGTAGATATTTTGCCCATTGCGCGCCAGCTCGGTCATTCGAGAGAGAATATCGACAACCAGAAAGGCGGTTATGAACGCTGCGATCCAGTAAAATGTAATGTGGTCGGCGCGCGCATCATCGCTTTGAGGATTGGTGCTGTTTGGCGGTGCTGTGATTTCACTCATGGGTTTTTTTACGCTGCACTTACTGTTTGCTGCAACTCGCTTCTGAAATTGCTTCTATTTTTTGTCCCCGCCACCCGCCGCTTGTCCCAAAAAGGTGAGGCTCCCGGCTGTCTGTCCCTTACTGCCGCGTTCAACCCCATAACGCTGGAGGTAAAACGCCAAACTGACCAATTGTTGCGGACAGCAGCAAAGAGAGCATGGTAATGGCGATTGCGGATATAGCAGGTGACGACTTTTCTACCCCAATGGGCCGCCGTTACGATTTGGACTGGCTGCGGGTGATCGCCTTTGGGCTGCTGATTTTTTATCACGTCGGCATGTTTTACGTGACTTGGGGCTGGCACATAAAAAGCACCTATGCAGGCCCCGCAGCCGAGCCATTGATGCTGATCGTCAATCCATGGCGATTGGCGCTGTTATTTTTCATTTCTGGCGTTGCGATTCGGTTTGCGACGGACAAGGTCAACTCAAGACTTACATTCATGCGCTCGCGTCTATACCGCCTCGGATTGCCAATCCTTTTGGGCGTGATTGTCATTGTGGCGCCGCAGTCCTATTTCGAGCTGCGTCAGGCGGGCGCCATTGAGCCCGGATATCTTTCCTTTTGGGGAAACTACCTGAAGCTTGAGCAGGTTTATCCGATGATTACCCCGACCTGGAATCATCTTTGGTATGTGGTTTATCTGCTCGTTTATATTCTGCTGATCACGCCGTTCTTGCCGCTGATGCGCCGTTTTGCGGAAGGTGTCGGCGGGCGATGGTTTGTATGACAGGCGGCCCGGCGCGGCTTTTGCTGCTCGTCATCATTCCGTTCGTCAGTTTCGAGCTGTTGTTATCACCGCACTTCCCGACAACGCACGCCCTTGTCGATGACTGGGCGAACCACGCCCATCGTTTTACAATATTTTTGATTGGATATTTTGCTGCAAAAAATATGACGTTCTGGCGATCGGTTGGCCGGGCGTTTCCGGCGGCGGCAGTGCTGGTTGTTGTGCTTGCCGTCACCGGCGTTCTGATTGAGCTTTATGAAGATGCGCTGGCGCAGACATTTTTAGGGCGCATTCCCTATATTCTATATTGGCGAGGTGATAACCATATTCGATACTCTATACGCTTGGTCATTTATCGTTTTTCTGCTGGCTGTTGCACAGCGATATCTCAACAGCCCGTCGCGGGCGCTGACATATCTCACCAGCGCGGTCTTTTGCTACTATATCCTCCATCAGACGATCATCATTGTCGCCGGATATTATCTGACAAAGTTACAGTTGGGCGTTTGGGTCGAATTGACGCTGGTCATGTCGATTACGATCGGGGGATGTGCAGGGGGCTATGAAATTGCCCGGCGCATTCCCGGCTTGCGGCCATGGCTGGGGATAAGGGCGCCCAAATGATATTGGTTTAGCAAACGTAGAATACAAAATATTGCTCGCTGAAGTAGATCAGCCTTCGCGTTCGGCCTTGGCGCGGCGTTTGCGCATATGCGGCTTTAATTCAATTTTCCGTATACGAATGGACTTTGGCGTCACTTCAACCAGCTCATCTTCATCTATATAAGCGATGGCTTGCTCCAGCGTCATACGCCGGGGAGGGGTGAGCTTAACCGCTTCATCCTTACCGGCGGCACGGATATTAGTGAGCTGCTTGGCTTTTAGAGGATTGACGTCGAGATCATTGGGCTTGGCGTTCTCACCGACAATCATGCCTTCATAGACCTTCTCGCCCGGAGAGATGAACATCACGCCACGATCTTCGAGGTTCCATATCGCGAAAGGCACCGCCGTCCCATCACCATTAGCAATCAGAACGCCATTGCGGCGTCCTTCGATCGGGCCTTTATGGGGTGCGTGCTCAAGATAGGAACGGTTCATTACGCCGGTGCCGCGCGTGTCGGTGAGGAACTCCCCGTGATAGCCAATCATCGAGCGTGAAGGGGCATGCATGACGATGCGCGTCTTTCCTGAACCCGCGGGCTTCATTTCTGAAAGCTCGGCTTTCTTACGCGACATTTTTTCGATCACCACGCCGGAAAACTCGTCGTCAACATCGATGACGACTTCTTCGATGGGCTCAAGCAATGTGCCGTCTTCATCACGGCGCGAGACAACTTGTGGGCGCGAGACGCCCATCTCAAAACCTTCACGGCGCATATTCTCAATGAGGACGCCGAGTTGAAGTTCACCACGCCCGGCAACTTCGAATGCATCGCCGCTAGCGGTTTCCGTCACGGTGATCGCCACATCGCCCTCTGCCTGGCGTAACAGGCGCTCGCGAATAACCCTTGATTGCACCTTGTCGCCTTCGCGGCCAGCCAGTGGGGAATCATTTGCGGAAATTGTGACGGAAAGAGTTGGTGGATCGATAGGCTGAGATGGCAGGGCATCGTTGACCGTTAGATCGCATAATGTGTCGGCAACGGAAGCTTTTGAAAATCCGGCAATAGCAATGATGTCACCGGCAAAAGCTTCATCCACGGGTTGGCGCTTGAGGCCGCGAAAGGCCAGTACCTTGGTGATGCGTACTTGCTCGATCACTGCGCCATCACGTGACAGTGCTTTCATGGTCATGCCCGGTTTAATGTGGCCGGAAACAATCCGCCCGGTGAGCAAGCGCCCAAGATAGGGGTCAGCCTCGAGCGTGATCGTCAGCATACTGAACGGCGCTTGTTCTTTTTCCGGGGTTGCTGCTTCCGGGGTTGGAACATGTTGCACCACCACTTCAAAGAGCGGCGTTAAATTCTCGCGCGGGTCTTCGAGGGAATGGGCCGCCCAACCATCGCGTCCGGCGGCATAGAGTACCGGGAAATCGAGCTGCTCGTCATTGGCGCCAAGGGCTGCGAACAAATCAAAGGTCGCATCAAGGGCGGCGTCGGGATCAGCGCTCGGGCGATCGACTTTGTTGAGGACAACAATGGGTTTCAAACCCAGCGCCAGGGCTTTCGATAAAACGAATTTGGTTTGCGGCATTGGTCCTTCGGCGGCATCGATCAGCAACAGACAGCCATCAACCATAGAGAGGATGCGCTCGACTTCGCCGCCAAAATCTGCATGGCCTGGCGTATCGACAATATTGATGCGGATGGGGGCGGCATCTTGTTCCCACAACACGCTGGTGCATTTTGCCAAAATGGTGATGCCGCGCTCGCGTTCGATATCGTTCGAGTCCATGGCGCGTTCGGCCATTTCGGATCCCTCACGGATGGTTCCAGACTGGCGAAGCAGTTCGTCCACGAGGGTGGTCTTACCATGGTCAACATGCGCGATGATGGCGATATTTCGGAGCGGTATTGTGCGTTGCGTCATGAGGCGGCAAGTGCCCGTTTTTTTGCCTGCTGGCAAGAGCTTGGGGCGATTTCTCTATAATTGCTTTAAGATTGGTTTATAGAGGTCCGGGGGCGAGCTGTCTGAGTTCGCTAATCTGGCGTTGCAAGGACTGGGAGCGGCAATGCATGGCGCAACTTTTTATCAGTTATTCGCGGACCGATCGGGAGACGATTGAAAAGCTGTCAGCCGTTCTGGAAGCCGTGGGGCATTCGGTGTGGTGGGACCGCCATATTCGCGGCGGCGCATCCTTTTCCAAGGATATCGAGACACAGCTGGAAAAAGCCGATGTGGTGATTGTTGGCTGGTCTTCTACCGCCAACAAATCTGACTGGGTGAAGGATGAGGCGGTCTATGCTAGGGACAAGGGCAAGCTGATCCCCATTTGCCTCACCCTATGCGAAGCGCCCATGGGATTTCGCCAGTATCAGATGCTAGATTTCGCCAAGTGGAAGGGCGATCCGGCGAGTGAGCCGGTCCATGATCTGCTCAGCGCGATTGCGGAAATTTCCCACAGTGCGGCGCCGGAAAGACTAGCGCCCGCTCCGAAGTCGTTTTTTGAGAGGGTAAAGACAGAGCCGACTCTGATGGCGGGCGCTGTCGGCACGCTGGTACTGGTCGCAGCGCTTGTGGCGTTCTTGTTTACGCGTATGGGTGGGGATGAGCAATTGGCGGCAGGGGTTTTGGAAGTCCCGCTGACAGCGCCGAGCGAAGTTTCAATCGCGGTGCTTCCTTTCGCGGATATGTCGCCGGAAGGCAATCAGGAGTATTTCGCAGACGGATTATCTGAAGAGCTGTTGAATGTGCTGGTGCGCGTTGATG
>JAADIH010000279.1 GCA_013151435.1 Alphaproteobacteria bacterium | reverse complement strand
CAAAGCTAATGCTGTCAGATAGTGGTTCATATGTTTCGATGTCGCGAAATGAAAGAAGCGACTGCCCCTTCGAATTAAGAAGTAATGCGATGGCCTGACCGTCCGGTGAGATTGCCGCGTCTTCTATTGCAGCCAGAGCACCATACATTTCCGGATCAGCAATTTGAGCGCAGGAAATATCTATGCTGAACGCTGCGATGAAAAATAAACATAGTATGTTTCGTAGCAGCTGTGGCATTACGAGGGCCTATTCTCCAATATGGCGATCAATGAACTCAATTGACCGACGCAACATTTCGGTTCGCGTATCGCCGGACGAGAGCCAGTGGTCCTCGCCTTCCAATTCAATAAATTCGTGGGGTTTGCCGGCGGCTGTGAGCGCCTCGCTCATGGTCACGCTCTGTTGGAATGCGACCACAGTATCGTCCTTGCCATGGATAAGCATGATTGGTGCGCGTGCATTTGCAGCATTATTTGACGGGCTGACCGATCTTAATTCAGCTGCGTCACGGAATCGGCTGCCAATACGGGTTTCCCAATAGTCGGCGCCGAGGCTGCTTTTTTGTGCGGCGCTGCCTATCATGGCGGTTAAATCAGATACCCCATTAACGCTCACTGCGCATGCGTAAACATCAGGGGTCAGTGTGGCGCCAGCTAATGCCGCATAGCCGCCATAGCTTCCACCGACGATGCAAATGCGCGCCGGATCAACGATGCCACCTTCGACAAGTTTATTGACGCCGTTAGTAATGTCATCCTGCATTTTTCGCCCCCACTCGCCATATCCGGCTTCACGAAACTCCAGGCCATATCCATATGAGCCGCGGAAATTTGGTTGGTATACGGCATATCCGCGGGCGGCGTAGAAAAACGCCCACCAGTCAAAGGATTGGTCGTCGCGGCCTTCCGGTCCCCCATGGGGTAAGACGATCAATGGCATGTTGCGTTTATCTGAGCCCGCTGGCGTTGTTATGTAGCCATCGATGTGAAGCCCGTCTGGCGAGATGTAATTAAATGTCGACTTTTCTGCGTAGATTTTGTCCGCAAGAACAGGCCTAGTTGAGGAGAAATACGAGAGCTGACGTGAGGCCTTGTCAAATAAATAAATATCTGTTGGGCGATCAATATAAACAGCATACACGATAATTTTTGTTTCGTCGGTGGACATGGATGCAAGGAGAGGTATTGCGCTAGGTAAAGCCGCCGCTAAATTATCTTGTAGTTTTTGATGGTCAGGATTTAAGTGAACTACACGTGGAACATCATCAATATATGTAAGCCTGACAGCAGTTGCTTTTTTGAGGTCGTAATAGACGCTGTTTACGTCATATTTGTCATGACGAAAAACAGTTCTCGAAATTTCCCCAGTTGTTATATCAAAGCCGACCAGCCCAACAGTGTTCTCACCCCCATATGTAGTGGCGAGAATTTCATTTGTGGACGCGCCTAATCCATAAAAGCTTATAGTTTTTGAGCTGCCATATTCTGCTTCTATGTTGGTTAGATGTTCGAAGGTTTTACTGTTTTGACGACGGCGATAAATCACACTTTCACCTCGCCTTTCATCATAGTCGATGCGCAGAATTGCATCGCCTTTGTCATCAATAATCCAATCCCAAGTGTCTTTATTTCCTCGATAGGTAATTTTATCTCGACCGGTTTTCATGTTCACATTGAACAGGGAATAGCCGGAGCCAATATCGCCGCCTAAACGGCCAGTTGAAACCTTTGCTGCGCGTGCATCTGGAGTCCATCTCGCGATTATAGCATCACCAGGTGAGTTCGGGGTGGTTGCCAGAATGCTGCCTGCCGAAGTCACATAAAAACCGGCATCTTGTTTGAACAGCATTTTGAGATCTCTTTCGTCTTTTGAGATCGAGATCCAGCGCGCCAGCTCATAAGTATTTAAGCCAGACGAGAAGGATGCGTTTTGCGCAACCGACGCTAACAATAAAATATAGTTGTCATCTACCCATTCAAGCCTGCGTGCTTTCACGTCACCGACTATGACACCCGTCGGCGTTGCGCCAGGATCTTTCAGGTCGAAGAAAACAACAGTTGATTGGCCGCCGGAGTTTTGAAGTAGAGCCACCGTCTCGCCGTTTGGAGATATTTCCACATGGCTTATGGCAGGCAATGCCCCAAACAGGGCAGGATCAACCTTTTGGGCTGATGCGCCGCTGATGCTGTACACCAAAATAAAAATGAATGCTGAGAAGATGCGCAAAATTAGCGACATGCCGACCCCCTTGTTTTTCCCCATAGATATTGGTCTTCAATACCCCTTGATGGTTCTTCAAATATGTCGTGAAGGCAAGCCTTGTCGTAAAAACAAAACGCATAACACCATATAGAATTCATCAAATCGTCCATCGGTCGCACCGGCCATTGTTGCGTCGCGGCGAGGGCCATGCTATCGCCTCGCGCGATCTAACAAAGAGTACCCGGCGCGACGATCAGCGCAGACCGTTTTTTGCTTGATATATCAATGACTTAGGCGTTGCATCCGCAATGCTGATTCCTACAGGAGCATCGATCAGAAGTGTCAGGTGAATTCGCCCCCACATCCGGCGTCGCCGGTCGTTATGCGACCGCGCTGTTCGACCTCGCCAATGAAGCTGGGGCCCTCGATTCAATCGAGGCGGAGTTGAATGCACTAAAGGCCATGATTGGCGCCTCTCCAGATTTTCAGAACTTTCTGAAAAGCCCTGTTTATGGTCAGGCCGACCAAATGAGCGCTATCACGGCCTTGGCTGATAAAGCTGGGCTCGGCGTGCTGACAGCGAACTTTTTGAAGCTTGTCGCCGCTAACCGTCGTCTTTTTGCTCTTGAAGATATGATCCGCGCTTTTACAGAGCTTGCCGCTAATGCGCGCGGTGAGGTGAAGGCTGAGGCGGTCTCCGCCGCGCCCCTGAGCGACGAGCAGGAAAAAGCCCTGCGTCATGAAATCGAAGCGATGGTTGGTAAGGCCGTCAATTTAGAAACCCGTGTTGATTCTGAACTCTTGGGCGGCCTTATTGTTAAGGTCGGCTCCCAGATGATCGACGCATCGTTGAAGACAAAACTCAATCGTTTGAAAACCGTGACTGAGACAATGGAACTCAATGCCGCAGAGATTTCCTCTATCCTGAAGCAACAGATCAAGGATTTCGGTAAAGACGCCGAAGTTTCTGAAATCGGTCAAGTGCTGTCCGTTGGTGACGGTATCGCCCGTATTTATGGCCTTGATAATGTTCAGGCCGGGGAGATGGTGGAATTTGCCAATGGCGTCAAAGGCATGGCCCTGAACCTCGAGGCTGACAATGTCGGCGTCGTGATCTTCGGTGAAGACCGCGAGATTAAAGAAGGCGATACCGTAAAGCGCACCAAGTCAATCGTGGATGTGCCAGTTGGTAAGGCGTTGCTAGGCCGGGTCGTTGACCCGCTGGGCAATCCAATCGACGGCAAGGGCCCGATCGAATCAACCGAGCGGCGTTTGGTTGACGTGAAAGCGCCAGGCATCTTGCCACGTAAATCGGTGCACGAACCAATGCAGACCGGCATCAAGGCCGTGGATTCGATGATCCCGATTGGTCGTGGTCAGCGCGAATTGGTGATTGGTGATCGTCAGACAGGTAAGACTGCGATTTGTGTTGATGCGATCCTCAACCAAAAAGACATCAACACTGGCGATGACGAATCAAAGAAGCTTTATTGTGTTTATGTGGCCATTGGTCAGAAGCGCTCAACAGTTGCTCAGATCGTTAAAACGCTCGAAGATAA
>JAADIH010000150.1 GCA_013151435.1 Alphaproteobacteria bacterium | reverse complement strand
CCTCACCCTCCATCTGACTGGCGATATCACGCAGCTCATGGAGCCCGGCAATGGCCTCGGGCGTATTCAAATCATCGTCGAGGGCAAGCATCACGCTTTGCGGAACATCGCCAATCTCATCCGTGAATGGAATTTCTTCGAGCACCCGATAAAACCGGTCGAGTTGTTTTTTCGACTGACGCAACAACCCCTCAGTCCACTCCAACGGTTGACGATACTGCGCCGAGAGTAACGTCCAGCGAAGCACTTCCCCGTGCCAGTCGTTCAGTAAATCATGCGCCAGAACCACATTCCCGAGAGACTTTGACATCTTATCGGTCCCCATACGAAGGAAACCATTATGCATCCAGTAGCGCGCCAAGGGTGCACCCTGGTGGGCGCATGCCGACTGGGCAATCTCGTTTTCATGATGTGGAAAGCGCAAATCCTGTCCACCCCCATGGATATCGATGGTCTCACCCAATTGGTCTTCGATCATCACTGAGCATTCCAGGTGCCAACCCGGGCGACCGCGCCCCCACGGACTATCCCAACCAGGTTCATCCGCAGAAGATGGCTTCCACAAGACAAAATCTGCGGGGTCTTTTTTATAAGGGGCAATTTCTACGCGGGCGCCAGCCAGCATCTCATCACGATCAACACCGGAGAGCTTGCCGTAATCTTTATAGCTATCGACGGAGAACAACACATGGTTGTCTTTTTCGTAGGCGCCGCCAGCCTTGATCAGCTTTTCAATCATCACCACCATCGATGCAATGTGATCGGTGGCTTTTGGCTCCATCGTGGGGGGAAGGACACCAAGCGCGCCAGTATCTTCGCGATAGATTTGGGCATATTTTTCGGTGATCACACTGATGGGCTCGCCTGATTCTTGCGATGCCTTAATAATCCTATCGTCAATGTCAGTGATGTTGCGAGCATAGATCACATGATCCGGGCCATAATGATGACGCAACACGCGATGGAGAAGATCGAATACAACAGCCGCCCGGGCATTTCCGATATGGGCATGGTTGTAGACAGTAGGCCCACAGACATAAAGCGTTACGCGCTTAGGGTCGGCGGGCTCAAAAACGCGTTTTTTGCGCGCCATACTGTCGTAAATCGTCAACGCCATGGGTTCACCTTCGAAAATCTATTGTTTGCTAACGGCACAGCGCCGTTGGTGCAAGACGCAACTGCCATAGCTACGACCGCCTCAACAATGAGGTTAAGAAATGGGGCGCTTAACCCATACCGCTGACGCTATCACTATCGCCATGCTTTTTTCTATCCTGAATGCCCGTCCAGAACGCGAGCATAATCCAAGAGGCATGGAAAGCGGCGCCGATAGCAAAAACAAATAACCCCGAAAATGGCCCAACGGCCATGCGCGAAAAGAATTCCTCAAATGTCACCGCCGCCGTTGGGTGAATAATGATTTTCCCGTAGTAAGCGACAGCTTGAAACCCGAATATCCACATATAATTGCGTCGTATACGCCGTCCCATGGATCGCCAAAAGCCAATATGATATTTGGGCCGCAAATAATCATCGGCCAAAATGTCCTGCCATTCGCCTGGTTCTGGCCTTGATGAGCGAAGCAACATCGGCGCGTAAAAATTCGTCTCAATCCACCGGCAACGCGCCCGCCAGACATTGAAAAAACGATAGCGGCGCGCTTCCAAGATCAGGAACATACAAACCAGAATACCAACCAGCAACAGCGGCAACGGCGAAGCGCTTGGTTCTGCATAGGTTACAGACATGGCGAGCCCCAGCGTGACGACCGACCAATTGGTGGTGTTATCAAGGCGGGTGCGCCAAATCGTCGAGCGATAAACCTCACCACGGTAGAGATGAGCTAAGGCGCCAAGTTCCGCATTGTCAAACTTGTTGCCAGTCCCACCCTCGGGTGTATGCCAATTTTTCCAATCATCCGTCATGGCCCTACCTTCATAGCGTTTGCACCAATATGACAAGGTAGTCGACAGATAGGCCGCGAATATGTATCCGCAAATGGCGCATAGGAGATTTCATGCCCACTGCCGACACCCACAATGCTGACGTTTCCTATCGAGACATTATTCGGCTGGCTTGGCCCGCCTCTGTAGCGGCCGCGGTCACGCCATTACTTGGCGCGATTGACGTCTGGGCGCTGGCGCAATCACCGCGCCCCCTCGACATCGCTGCTGTTGGCCTGGCCTCAGTGATTTTTTCACTCGCTTATTGGAGTTTCGGATTTTTACGCATGAGCGTTGCCGGCCTCACTGCACAAGCCGCCGGCGCCGAAGATGAAACCGAGGCGCGTTCAACACTTGTGCGCGGCGCTGTGATCGGCGGAGCGATTGGGCTGGTTCTCGTTCTGCTCCAGCTACCGATCAGCGCTGTCTCGTTCAAGCTTCTGGCTGTCGGCTCACAGGCCAGCTCTGAGACATTTGCAACGGGCCAAGACTATTTCGCAATCCGTATTTGGGGGGCGCCTTTCGTACTTGCCTCCTATGCCGCCTTCGGTTGGCTCACAGCGCGCGGTCGTACGGACTACTTAATGATTGTAAGCCTCTTTATTACTGGGCTGAATGTCATCCTTGATTACTGGTTTGTGATTGGACTTGGCTGGGGCGCGGCGGGGGTTGCCGCTGGTACGTTGATTGCCGAAATCGCAGGGTTTTTTGCCTGCCTGATATTTATCGGTCTCGTCCTTAAAGATAATGGAGGCATAACAAACCACTGGCGCAGCAAAGAATTTTGGGATCCCGCTCGTCTCTCCCGTACGATCTCTGTCAATCGCGATATTTTCATTCGCACGGTCTTACTGGCTTTTAGCTTTGCATGGTTTGTTCAGCGAGGCGGCGCCTTTGGTGATGTGACCCTCGCCGCAAACCAGGTCTTATTGCAATTATTCTTGTTTACAGGGCTCGCTCTGGATGGAACCGCAATCGCTGCCGAAACACTCGTGGGCAGATCGCTCGGCATGCGTGACCGAGCGCGCGGCCTCGCCCGCTATCACTCCGCCGTCAAACGCACCTTCATCATAGCGATAAGCGCATCATTATTATTTTCGTTTATTTACTGGCTCGGCGGAGATTGGTTGATCGCACTTCTAACGCCCGAAGGCGCCATTCGTAATGCAACACAACACTATATGCCATGGGTCGTCATCAGCCCCATGATGGTTGTGATTGGCTTTCAATTGGACGGCATTTTTATCGGCGCTACGCGCGCCTCAGAGATGCGAAATTCTATGATTGTCTCCACCTTGGTTTTTATTCCCGCATCGGTATTGCTGGCTGGATGCTTTGAGAATCATGGATTGTGGATAGCATTTTCGTTGTATTTCTTGATTCGCGGTGCAACGCTTGCGTTTTATCTTCCTCGTATTCGAAAGAGCTTTGAGCACTAACTGTGCGCAGCGCCTACCGCCTGGGCAATATTTTCAAACCCATCGGCATCCAGAAATGTTGGCAGTTCTTTCAATATGCGTGAGGGAAGACCCGGCCCTTCATAAACTAGCGCGGTATATAATTGCACGAGCGACGCGCCTGCGAGAATTTTTTCGTAAGTATCTCTCGCGGATGAAACGCCGCCAACACCAATCAGCGGAACGTCGTCGCCTAAAACTTTGTAGAACTCTCGCAGTAATTTCGTCGAGGGTGCAAAGAGTGGCTTTCCTGAAAGCCCCCCACCTTCTTTTGCGTTGGCGCTGCACAATGTTGCAGGCCGGTCTATTGTCGTATTCGAAATGATCACCCCATCGAGCGCCATAGATTTTGCAATATCTGCGATATCGGTCTTGTCTTCATCGGTTAAATCCGGTGCAACTTTAAGAAATACTGGCGTTCCCTTTGCCGTTTTATCCCGTGCAGCAAGAACCCGCTTCATCAAACCTGCAAGCGCCTCCTTCCCTTGCAAAGCCCGCAAGCCCGGCGTGTTCGGTGATGAAATGTTTACCGTATAAAAATCGACAATGCCCGCGAGAGCCGTAACACCTTGCACATAGTCTTCTGCACGATCATCGCTATCTTTATTGGCGCCGAGGTTGACACCAAGAATACCATCATGGCGGCGCGCCTTCAGACGTAGTGCGACATCATCAAGTCCATCATTATTGAAACCATAACGATTGATCACCGCCGCATCATCACGTAATCGAAAAACACGCGGGCGCGGATTTCCAGGTTGTGGTCTGGGCGTAACCGCGCCAACTTCAACAAATCCAAAGCCAAGATCTAATATCGCATCAGGCGCTTCTGCGTTTTTGTCAAAACCAGCGGCGAGTCCAAGGGGATTGGGGAATGAAAGGCCAGCAACATTAATCGCAAGCCTCTGGTTTTCGATTTTTACTCTAGG
>JAADIH010000120.1 GCA_013151435.1 Alphaproteobacteria bacterium | reverse complement strand
CCTTGATCAGTTTGAGCATTGCATCGGGTGATGCAAGGTAGAGACGGTCGCTGAAAATGACTTCTGTCGCGTCGTCAAAATACGGCAAGATGAGCTCAAGAGTTTGTCGTGTTCGCACTGCCGATGAACATAAAATATAGTCCGGAATGAGCCTGTTCTCTTTCATATATACGCCCATGAGCGGCGCCGCTTTGCCCCCGCGTTCATTGAGCGTGCGGTCAAAATCATGGACGTCGGGTTTGTCCCAGCTCGATTTGGCGTGCCGCATGAGGGTGAGGCGTTTCATGGCGCCACTATACAAGTTCATGCGAGAATTCCTCCAGGGTTTCTTTAGGTAGTATCTAAATCGTGATACCACTGGTTTGCGATGTTGAGTTTGCGTTTTGCCAACCTATCTCGGCGCAGTCAGACAAACAGGGGAGTATGCAAAATGGACTGGAAAGCATTTTTTGCAGCATTTGTGGTTGCCGGTGTCGTAAATCTTGGCGGCGTCATGCTGTTCTTTGGTCCAATCGCAAAAGCCGATGCTCCAAGCGGCCCTCTTGTGCCGCCGATGGTTGGCTTCCTTGTCTATGTTATACTTTCGGTCATGCTTTTTGATTGGGCTGCACGGCAAATGCATAATGCTTATAAGGCGGCGTTTATTGTTGGCGTCTCGCAGTTTCTTCTGGTTAATGTGGACTTTGTACTTGCCGGTAAACGCGGGTTAATGACTGGGGCTGCAAGTACAGCTTTGTTGGTCATTACTTGGGGGTGTGTCGCCTTTGCATATTCCTATTTCGCGGGTTGGAAGAAAAACATATGACGGGGGAGTGATCTCTACTCCACCGTCAATACAACTTTCCCGGTGGCTTTGCGCTCTTGCAATAACTCCAATGCGTCAGCGGCTTGTTCCAGTGGAAAGGATGCAGTGATCCGGGGGCGGATTTTACCGTCTTTATAGAACTGAAATAGCTCGGCTACGTAATCTGCATTTAGCGCGGGATTGCGCATAGTAAAGGCGCCCCAAAAGACGCCAACGATCTGACAGCTTTTGAGCAGCGTCAGGTTCAGTGGAATTTTTGGAATGCCAGCGGGAAACCCGACAACAAGGTAACGCCCCTCCCATGCGAGTGCGCGTAACGATGGTTCCGCATAATCTCCGCCGACGGCGTCATAGACGACATTCGCGCCTTCGCCGCCGCAGAGTTTCTTGATTTCGCCGGACAGCGCTTTTTGCGCTGGGCGGTCAAGCGCGCCAGTGGGATAGATGAGCGTTTCATCTGCACCGAGCTCTTTGCAAAATGCGGCCTTGTCATCGCTTGAAACACCCGCAACGATCTTCGCGCCGAAGGCTTTGCCGAGTTCGATAGCAGCGGCGCCGACACCCCCCGCGGCGCCAAGGATGAACAATGACTCGCCGGGCTGTATATCAGCGCGATTTTTTAACGCATAATGTGAGGTGCCATAGGTGAGCATAAAGCCTGCTGCCTCGTCAAACGGCATTGCGTCCGGGATTTTGTAGCTCCGTCCGGCTTCAGCGATGAAATGTGTGGCGTAGCCGCCATTAATTCCGCCAGCGAGTACGCGGTCGCCCGGAGCAAAGTCCGTTACATTGTCACTTACCGATACGACAATCCCGGCGACCTCACCACCCGGAGCAAATGGGCGAGGCGGCTTGAACTGATAAAGATCACGGATGATCAGCGTATCGGGGAAATTCACTCCTGCGGCCTTCACAGCGATCAGAATTTGACTGGGGCCGGGAGTTGGCGTTGGAAGTTCCGTCAGTTTCAACGCCTCGGGTCCGCCGGGCTCGTGGCTCATCATCGCTTTCATGGTCTTGTCAGTCCTTCAACTTGCTCTTGGTCGCCATCTTACGCATTGTGGCGCCAACCATAAATGCTGAATGGCAGTTAAGATTAGAAATCAGGGGATAAAATGAAAATATCTATTATGGCGGTGCTTACCGCAATTGTCTTTGTATCGGGATGCGCGACGGTTGCGCGCTATACATTGCAGGATCGGTTTCGCGCGATAGGCATTCCTGCGGGGACTGCGGATTGTATGGTCGAAGAACTTGAACAGCGTTTGACGAGTGAAGATATTCAAGATCTCGCGCGCTACACGGTGAACCTGGCCCGGGCCGATTCTACTTTCGCCGCCATTAGAGCGCTCATGCAGATAGACAATCCGCGCGCTGTTACTGCCATCGGCGCCTCAGGCGTTTCCTGTGTGACGGGGCTTCGTCTGTGAGAGATGTGAGCGCAGATACGGTGACACCGGAAAAGATCGCGGGGCGGGGATATCGTATCTACGTCCTCATTCTCCTAACGGGGGTTTATACATTTAACTTCATAGATCGGCAGATCATCGGAATTTTGTCGCCTGCAATCAAAGCTGACCTTGGGCTCGCTGATTGGCAGTTGGGTATATTAAAAGGTTTTGCCTTCGCAGTGCTTTATACAGTGCTCGGGATTCCTATTGCGCGTCTTGCTGATCGCAAGAATAGAGTCACTATCATCGCGATTGCACTCGCGCTTTGGTCTGGATTTACGGCGATTTCCGGTGCAGCGAATAACTTCTTGCAATTGACACTGGCGCGGATTGGCGTCGGCATTGGTGAGGCCGGTGGATCCCCTCCGGCGCATTCTCTGATCTCGGATTATTTCCCAAAGGAAAAGCGCGCCGGCGCCCTGGCGATTTACGCCATGGGCATTCCGATTGGTATTGCGCTTGCCTATCTTGGCGGCGGTTGGGTGATGCAAACATTCGGCTGGCGCTGGGCGTTTGTGGTGATCGGATTGCCAGGGATTGCGATGGCGGTTTTACTGAAACTTACTGTGCGGGAGCCAAAACGCGGCGGGCTTGAAGACGAGACCCGTACAGATGAGTTCAAGATGCTAAAGATCACGGAACCGGATGGTACATTTGAACGGTTTCTCTTTGGCGCCTGTAAGTTGTTTCCGGCGAGCAAGCGTAGCTCAATCTTTAGCGAACTTGCAACGATCTGGCGCGCTGCAAAGCACCTTTTTTCCATTCCCACCTACCGGGCAGTTGTCATCGCCACGACGGCGGTATCATTTACGTCTTACGCGAATGGGACCTGGATCGTTGATTTTTATTTCGCACCCAGATTTTTCGCTTCTTCAAGTGTTGTTCTGGCTTGGGATTATTTCCGGAACGGCATATGTGGCGGGGACATTCTTGGGCGGCTATGTGGTCGATAAACTCAGCGTTCGTGACAAGCGGATGTATGGCTTTGTTCCCGCCGTGGCTTTGGCGCTGAGTACTCCATTATTTCTTATCGCCATATGGACTGGCAGCCCCGTTCTCTCTCTCATGTTTATGGCTCCCGTGAACCTTGCTATCGGGTTTTATCTTGGGCCTTGTTTTGCCCTTGCCCAGACTCTTGCCCCAGTCTCCATTCGTGCGCTTTCAACGGCGATCTTCTTTTTTGTTTTGAACATGATCGCACTCGGCTTTGGACCCACATTGACAGGTGTATTGTCGAGTGCATTGACGGACAGTATGGGCGAGGAGCTCGCCTTGCGGGTTTCACTGACAGCCATATCCTTCGTGTCGCTTTATGGGGCGTGGATGTTCTATCAGACCGGGAAGCGGACGCCAGCCGATTGGGCCAAAGCTACGGGAGAGGATCCATAAGGCATGGCCAAAGCGGGTAATAAAACCAAACCCTCGAGCGCGAGCGTCATAGCATTCATCAATGCTGTGGAAAACGAGACCCGTAAACGCGATGCGAAAATACTGCTGGCTATGATGAAGAAAATCACGGGTGAAAAGCCGAAAATGTGGGGGCCCACAATTATCGGTTTTGGCCAACATCACTATCAATATGAAAGCGGACGTGAAGGCGACGGGCTCGACGTCGGCTTCTCACCGCGTAAAGCCAATATGGTGCTCTATGTTTTAGGTTCGCTTTCCAACGATGATCTATTGTTAGGAAAGCTCGGAAAATTTAAAAGAGGAAAATCCTGTCTCTATATCAACAAGCTTTCAGATGTTGATGAGAAGGTGCTCTCAAAGATTGTTGAGAAATCCTATAAGGCCACCAAGAAAAAATGGGGCGCGTAAAAAAACGACCGATGGGTTTGTGCACCGGCCGTTTTGTCATTGGTGTAGCTGGCGTTACATCGCAGGTTTGACGTAACGGTGAACCATGCGTGTGGTCTTGCCGCGAAGATCAACCTCGTACCAAACATTTTTCAGATCATCATCCGGATTGACGTGAATATCTGCGCCACCGTCAAAGACGAAGCCAGCACTAGTGACGTCGGCCTTGATGGTTGCCTCAGGGGCCCGGTGCCATGCAGCGCTTTCAGCGCGTGATGACCCTGCTGCTGCTGTGTGCTCGATTACAGCAAAGACGCCGCCGGGCTTCAGAACGCGCAAAATATCCGCGTAAATTACTCCGGAACTTGCGGGCATTTCTTCTCCAGACTCTTCATCAAAATGTAGGTGATGGACAATCAACGACAACAACACGACGTCAACGGAATTATCCTCATACGGCAACGGCGTACCCGGTTCTGTTATGTCGAGCGTAATGTTTCCGAATTGTGAATAGTGTTCTGTCAATGCATCAATACGATCATTGATGCGGGGGCCGGCGCGATTTTGCGCACGCACTTGTCCGTCTGGCCCAACAGCGCCGGAAAGGATTTCTGTAAA
>JAADIH010000202.1 GCA_013151435.1 Alphaproteobacteria bacterium | reverse complement strand
TGAGAGATGTCATGCTTCAACATTGCTTTGAGCGCTGCTTCTCGCTTGGCATGGGGCGTCATCAGCATCACCCCCTTCGACCCGCGCGATAGCGCGCGGCCCACTTCCCCGTAAACGGGGGAAGAATGAGAGCTCGCTACTCCGTTTATTTCTACCTTCATCACCATGAGTGATCATAAATCATTGCGACGGTTGTCATCGCGTGCACTTTGCAGCATGAAATGCTGCTACGCAGACACGGGATCAGTATCCATAGAAACCAGCCTCACCCGATCCCGGACCCGCGCAGCAACATGCCGTGTTGCAACGCATCCGGGATGACGGAAAAATTACAGACACAAAAGTTGTCATCCCGGACTTGATCCGGGATCCAGATAGCAAAAGCTGCATTCATTACTGGATGCCGGATCAAGTCCGGCATGACGTGTTAAATGTAATCACCAAGAAGTTCACCAACTCCGCTCATTCCCGCGAAGGCGGGAATCCAGATAACGAAATCAGACTGGATTCCCGCTCCTCATCCTGAGGAGCCGCCGCAAGGCGGCGTCTCGAAGGGCGTGGGAATGAACGGGGATAACTGTCCACCAAATATAGTTTTATGAATGAAACGAGGGACAGGGTTGTGTTTACCCGGAAGGTTTCAACTACTTTTGATTTTCATATAGGCACAGTTCATTTCTCGTCATCTAAGCCAACCATGCTCTCAAAGTCTGTTTGTCGTATGATACGCAGTTCTTGCCCTTTTTCAATTAAGTCCTCCGCCTTACGGTGCTTTGAGCTTTTTTCATGCCCTGCTAACAAGGCAATATCTTGATCACCAACGCAGAGAATTGTGGTTTTCCTTGTAACGCTCTGCCCAACGACGCAACCCAGTTCTGAAGCAATATTTGCGGCCTCAACGCGAGGAATTCCTAGCGTTCCAGTAAAAACAATTGTCTCACCAAATAGTGCCCCCTCTGGATTTCCTTCTCGTGTAACATTTTGTTTTGACCACTTACTAGTATGTGTTCTTCTAGCTAAGCAGGCGAACCACCCTTCCAAATCCAAGTCAGATTTTTGAGAAGCAGCTATCAAAACATGCCCCGCGGCTTTTGCATCCTCTAGTGCATTGTGATGGACAAATTCATATCCAATTTTTGCACAAACATTTTTTAGACCATATCCAGATTTCGAAAACTCATCCCAAGCACGGCGAGCCACACGTGCCGAATCAAGCCATCTACATTCAATCTCTGGAATTTGAGCGCGACCACATGCTTGCCGCAATGCAGCGCGATCAAATGCCGTATGGGTTACGACTATTGCACCGGACAGTTTATTGCGAAGCGTCTCTGCTATTTCTCTAAATGTCGGCGAATCTTTTACATGCACCGCCTCAATCCCATGAACATTCTTGTACATAGGATGAAACTCGGCTTCTGGGTTTACCAAAGTCACCCACTCATTATCAACACCACCATTTTTGAAATACGCTATCCCGATTTGACAAATCGATGAAAAATCTGGATTTGCCGTTTCAACATCCAAAGCGTAGAATTCCATAATACCTCCCTACGTATGCACCACCCTACCATACGCATCCAGCACACTCTCATGCATCATCTCGCTCAACGTTGGATGCGGGAAGATGGTGTGCATCAGGTCTTCTTCCACCGCCTCCAGGGTTTTGGCGATGCCAAACCCTTGAATGAGTTCGGTGACTTCCGCGCCGATCATATGGGCGCCTAAAAGCTCGCCGGTTTTCTCGTCAAAGATGGTTTTGACCATGCCCTCGGGCTCGCCCAGCGCAATGGCTTTGCCGTTGCCGACAAAGGGAAAACGCCCAACCTTGATCTTATAGCCCGCCTCTTTGGCTTTGGCCTCGGTCAGGCCGATGCTCGCCACTTGCGGATTGCAATAGGTGCAGCCCGGTATGAGCGATGTGTTGAGCGGGTGAACGTTCTTTTCCCCCGCAATCTTCTCTACACAGATCACCCCTTCATGGGAGGCCTTGTGCGCCAGCCATGGCGGCCCGCACAAATCACCAATCGCATAAAGCCCCTTCACCCCGGTCTCCAGCCATTCATTGACCACCACATGAGTGCGGTCGACTTTGACGCCCAACGCCTCCAGCCCAAGATTTTCCGTATTGCCGACAATCCCCACGGCGAGGACAACCCGCTCGGCTTTGATCTCCTGGGTCTTGCCGTCTTTTGTTTTGATCGTGGCTTTGGCAGCGGACTTGCCTGTCTCCAGTTTTTCAACGCTTGCCGAGGTGATGATTTTCATCCCCTGTTTTTTGAATTGCTTCTCGGCGAGTTTTGAAATCTCTGCGTCTTCAGCGGGGAGCACCCGGTCGAGCATTTCCACCACCGTGACGTCAGCGCCGAGAGCGTTATAAAAACTCGCGAACTCAATACCGATGGCGCCCGAGCCGATCACCAAAAGCGATTTTGGCATGATGTCGGGGATCATGGCTTCATGGGCGGTCCAGATGAACTTGCCGTCGGGCTCCAGCCCGATCTGGGGGATGGTGCGCGCCCGTGCGCCCGTGGCGAGGATCACATGCTTTGCGGTCACCGTATCCTCTCCGCCCGCTTTGGTTTTGACCTTGACCAGTGGCGCCCCCTCTTTCCCAGAACTGGCGCCCTTTTCGAGGCGCGCGGTTCCCTCAACCACTGTCACCTTGTTCTTCTTCATCAAAAAGCCGATGCCCTTTTCCATGCGGGCCGAAACACCGCGTGAGCGCTTGACGATGGCGTCGAGGTCAAAGCCGATATTGTCAGCCTTGAGGCCAAACTCGGCTGCGTGCTTCATATTGGTGTAGAACTCGGCAGTCCGCAGCAGCGCCTTGGTGGGGATACAACCCCAGTTGAGACACACCCCGCCCAGCGCATCGCGCTCCACAATCACCACCTTCATCCCCAATTGGCTGGCGCGAATCGCCGCCACATAGCCGCCCGGCCCCGAGCCGATAATCGCAAGATCGCAAGTGTGGTTGGTCATGTTTCTTCTTCTCCATTGCCCGTGCCTCGCGGGGGTCAGCCATACGGCCGCGCGCTCAAGGGTGCGGTTCAACTGTTATGACGCCTTGGCGCCCAGCCATTCACGCGCGACTATAGCGTTGTCTCATCTCAAGAAAACCATGAGAGGATCAAATTTCATGAGCCCCAAAGCCTCCATCGAAGCCCTTCGCACGCCAGACGCGCGATTCGCCAACCTTCCCGGCTGGGATTACGCACCAAACTATATTGACGACCTTCCCGGCTATGAAGGCTTGCGTATGCACTATGTGGATGAGGGGCCCTCCTCCGGACAAGAGGGGGATGGCATCACATTTTTGTGCATCCATGGGGAGCCGAGCTGGTCATATCTGTTCCGCAAGATGGCGCCGGTGTTCACGGGCGCGGGGCATCGTTTCATGGCGGTGGATATGTTCGGCTTTGGACGCTCCGATAAACCTGTGGATGACGAGGTTTATACTTACCATTTTCATCGGGATGCCCTCCTCGCTTTTGTAGAGCGTATGGATCTCAAAAATGTCTGCCTGGTGGTGCAGGATTGGGGTGGACTCTTAGGCCTGACACTGCCCATGGAAGCGCCAACGCGTTACACGCGCCTCATCGTGATGAATACCGGACTGCCGGCTGGCGAGAATGCTGGCGAAGGTTTCGCCATGTGGCGCGCCTTTTGTAAGGCGAACCCGGACCTCAATGTGGGCAAGCTGATGAAACAGGCCACACCAATTTTGAGCGACGAAGAGGTTGCCGCCTATGATGCACCGTTCCCGGATCAATCCTATAAGGGCGGCGTCAGGCGCTTTCCCGAACTGGTGATGCTCACCGGCGGCGAAGGTGAAAAGCTGTCGGATATCGCCAGCGAAGGTGTCGAGACATCTTTGCGCGCACGCAAATTCTGGACGAAAGACTGGACCGGCGACAGCTTCATGGCGATTGGCATGCAAGATCCGGTGCTGGGGCCGCCCGCTATGCAAATGCTGCGTCAGATGATCAACAATTGCCCGTGCCCGGAGCCCATGGAAGTCGCAGACGCCGGACATTTTGTACAGGAATGGGGCGCGCCGATTGCCAAGGCCGCACTGGAGAAGTTTGGAATTGCTTGATTTCCGGCGTTTCCCCTCGTCCTAAAGCATGCTAGGCAGTCCCCTTCATGGGGGAGACGCGCCTCTTTTGCCGTGAACGCAAAGGGTATTCATCATTCATGGCCGATATTTTTATCTCGCACGCCCGAACTGATCGCGACACGGTACAAAAACTTGCCAGCGCCCTTGAGGCTGATAATTTTTCAATCTGGTGGGACCAGCGTCTTGAGAGCGGCGCTGAGTTTTCCGCCGATATTGAACGTGAATTGAACGCCGCCAAAGCGGTTATCGTCTGTTGGTCGAAAGACAGCATCAAATC
>JAADIH010000032.1 GCA_013151435.1 Alphaproteobacteria bacterium | reverse complement strand
AATAATTCCTCTACGGATTTAATCATTTCCACCGCAAGGCCCTGATGAGCGTCGGGGAAAATCTTTGCCGCCTCTGGCGTCAGCGACCAGTATTTTACCGGGCGCCCGCGTCCTTCCGGCGTCGAGCGCGCGGCGACCAACCCTTCGGCCTCCAGCTCATAGAGATGCAAGCGCACCGCCATGGGAGTCACGGACATCTCCTCCCCCAAGGTCGCGGCAGAGCGCTCCCCCTGCAATTTCAGGGATTTCAGAATTTCCTGCCGGGTTCCTGACTGGACAAGGGCTCGGGGCGCGCCATCGGTTTTACCGATGGGAGTGTTCGATATTTTACTCATGCCATATTTATAAAAGTTATTGCTTTCATAAACAAGGGGTAATATATAAAGGTTATTCTTTACTTAATAGGAGGCCCATATGCCCAAAATCGAACACGCCAACCTCATCGTCACGGATATTGATCCGACTGTGACGTTCCTCACGGCCGCATTTCCAAGCTGGCATATACGCGGCGAAGGCAACCAACCCTATGCTGGTATGGCCCGCAGATGGGTGCATTTAGGCGACGATAATTTCTACCTCGCCCTTACCGCCTATGACATCGACGAACGAGACAAAGGCCATCAGCGCGATCTCTCCAGCCCAACCCCGGGCCTGGCTCATATCGGATTTGAAGTCTCTTCCCTTGATGATGTGGTCGCGCGCCTGAAAGAAGCCGGTTTTGAACCGGATCATCTCGGCGCCCAACACCCCCACCGCAAGAATATTTATTATATCGACGGCGAGGGTCTCGAATTTGAATTCGTCGAATATCTTTCCAACAAACAAGAAGAGAGAAACAGCTATGTTTAACATCACCATGCATGACGGCGGAGAATTGGTTGAATTTTTACGGCGTATTTTTGATCGGCGCTAGCACTGGAATAAAGCAGACATGCAACAAATACCCACGCGCATACTCGGTCTGTTGGGCTCAAGCAGAAAAGGCGGCAATACGGATACTCTCACATCCGCCGTCTTCGAGCACCTTAGTAACGCCCGATTGATTGATCTTGGTGACTATTCAATCGCGCCTTATGACTATCAACACCGCTATGTTGCGGATGGTTTTATTCCCCTCGCCCGCCTTATGGCGAAGGCCGACGCCATCGTCTTCGCCTCACCGGTTTACTGGTATTCCATGAGCGCACCGATGAAGACGTTCTTTGACCGGCTGACCGACCTCACCGAAAGCCACAAAGAGCTTGGGCGTCAACTGGCTGGGAAAACCGTTTTTGTCATCTCCACCAGCTCCGGCCCAACAGCGCCTGTAAGTTTTGAGCAGCCGTTCTCAGAAACAGCCCGTTACTTCAAGATGCATTGGGGTGGCATGCTGCATGCAGTTTTAACCGATGACTGCCAGCTCCCCGAAGGCGCCAGTGATAATGCGAAAGGCTTTGCCGCACGGATCGAAGCTTCAATCGTTCAAGCAAATCCCATCACTGCGTGAAGCAGTCCGCTTGAAACAATAATCCACAACGACTCGAGTTTAGGGTAACGCAACGTCAGCGATCTATTTGGCGCCGGTCTCCGGCCCGTAGAAATATTCAGGTGCAATATGTTTAGAGAACGACGTTTCAGCGGCGGCAAAATCAGGGGCATATTTTTGAACCAAAGCCATAATTTTGGGATCATCCTTGATCGCGGCATAATCCGGAAGTTTCATGATGGCGGCAATAGGGTTATAGGCTGGACTGACGCGCGCGCCCTTTTCCACATAACGCGCAACGGCATCGACATCTTTGAGCAGGACCATGCCTTGCGCCAAATGTGAATAAATCTCGGCAACCGCCAGTCGATCCTCAGACGCGTCCAACGCTGTCTCAAGATCCCGCGCCGCTTTCCGCGCTGAAACTCCATCGCCACGTAACGCGAACAGCATGATGTTGAGCTCAGAATATTTCCACGGCTCCTCACCGCCGCCAGTTTTAGGCTCGTCCTCCCACCCAAGCGCTGATATTCGATCGACCATCGCCTTAAAGCGGCTGTCATCGCCAAGACCTCGCGCATGTATGGCGGAAGCAATCAGCACCTTTGCTAAACGGGCGCGCGTGATGGCGCCTGTTAGCCCGCGATCATTCATATCGGAAAGATCAGCCTCCGCATTGGAGATCATGGCGTCATAAATTGGATATATTTTTTCAACTCTGCCTTCAAATATCCAATAACGGCGCGGATAAACTATTCCAGTGTTAAAGGTGGGATTCTCATGCATCATCCGCATCATGACATTATTGTCTGGGGCTGCCATACTATAGAGCCGCGCCAGCTCAAATTGGGCCCGCAACTCATCACCATAGCCCGTCAGCAGCCGTATTTTCATATGATTATCAAACGCCTGCCAGTCTTCATGCCAAAGGTAATTCTGCGCGAGCGTACCCACGGCAGGCATAAACATCGGATCAATCTGGATAGACGCCATTAAAAGAGTATTCGCAGTGTCAAAATCGCCGAGGCGGCGCTCGATGAAACCAAGATAGGCGTTCGATCTGGCGTCATTCGGGCGCAACGCGATGGCGGCCTCAAGATGTGGAATCGCTTCGCGCAACTTGCGGCGGCCATGATAAAGGTAGATACCCGTCGCGCGTTCGGTCAGATAGTGGCCCTGCCCAACGAGCCTTTCCATATGGGCGATAATTCTCATCGCAGCGGCGGGTCCGCTCGCATCTCCATGAAACCAGAAAAGATCGGAATAGCTCTCCACCAGCGCCGCCCAGGGTTCGATAAAATTCGGGTCGCGGGTCGCTGCGTCCTGAAAATGTTCCACCGCTGCATTGAGCCGGTGCAAGACCGGGGCGCCGCCGTTCTTAATGATGAGCCGGCCCTGAAGATAAGATTCGTACGCGACGAGATCATCTGTGGGCGCCTCAGCAATATCAGCTGCTTCTTCGGGACTCAATTCAGCGCGCATAGCGGTGGTGATTGCACGGGCGATGTCACTTTGAACGTTAAAAATCTCCTCGACCGTTAAGGCGCGATCATAAGTTTCCGCCCATACATGCTCGTCCGTCGCCGCATCAATTAATTGTACATTAATCCGCACACGGTCTCCGGCCCTCTGGATGCCGCCCTCCATGATGTGGCTGGCGTTTAGCTCTTTGCCTATGGTCCGCATATTCTTCGACGTACCGCGATATTCCATCACCGATGTGCGCGATATGACCTTCAAGGCGTCGATTTTCG
>JAADIH010000180.1 GCA_013151435.1 Alphaproteobacteria bacterium | reverse complement strand
CTGTTCGATTATTTCTGGAGATCCCTATGAAACGACTTATTGGCAAGACCTGCCTTGTCACAGGCGCTGCGCGCGGTATTGGCGAGGCCATCGCACGCGCTTTTGCAGATCAGGCCGCCCGGGTCATCGTAACTGACATCAACGAAAAAGACGGCGCCGCTCTGGCTGCCGATATTGGTGGTGAATTCTTGCGTCTTGATGTCGCCAAAGAGACCGACTGGCTGGCGCTTGAGAGCCAATACCCGACGCTGGACGTTGTGGTGAACAATGCAGGCGTTACCGGCTTCGAAGAAGGCGCAACGCCTCACGACCCTGAGCACGTTAGCCTTGATGACTGGCGTGCTGTCCATGCGGTCAACCTTGATGGCGTCTTTCTGGGATGCCGTTATGGAATACGCGCCATGCGCAAACGCGGTGAAGGTTCGATTATCAACATTTCCTCGCGCGCGGGCATGGTTGGCATACCGGCGGCGGCGGCCTATGCGTCATCCAAGGCAGGTATGCGCAATCACACCAAGACCGTTGCGCTTTATTGCGCCCAGCAGGGGTTAAATATTCGCTGCAATTCTATCCACCCGGCGGCGATCCTGACACCCATGTGGGAGCCCATGCTTGGTGAAGGCGCAGCACGTGAGAATGCCATGAGGGCGCTAGTCAAAGACACGCCCCTGCACCGCTTCGGCAAACCTGAAGAGGTCGCAGCGCTGGCTGTGATGCTAGCCTCCGATGAGGCAACTTATATGACCGGTTCAGAGCTCACAATTGACGGCGGCATTCTTGCCGGGTCCATCGCCGTACCAGGGGGTTAGCACGTTTCCGACGAAAAGTGGTTCACCGGTTTTCCGTCCGGAAATGCGCAACAAGGAATCGAGAGCAAATTCGTGTTTCAAACCAACTCGGATTTGCTTTCGGTCTAAAAAATGCCCGGTAATTTCAGGGTTTTGGATTTATTGATCTCAACTTGCGCACCCTCGCCGATCGCGCGATCAATCACAGCTTGGCGCGCGGCCATCCACGCCTCTGGATCATCGACCCGTAACGGCGCCGCAGAATAATCAACTTCGTTGCCGTTATATTTCCAGAAAATAAGCTGGTTGGCGAGGCTACGGTCTTGATCACCACGAGCGCCATTTTCCGCATTGAGAAGATGGCGGATGCTCGAATCTGCGCGAAGAGCGCCGGACTTTTGCAATAACAGTTTCTCACCCACGGTTGGCGGTGCTGCCGTTGGATCGCCTAACAATACCTGTCTGGCGCGCTCTGACGGTGAAAGCTCTTGTGGGCGTGCTTCACCGGGTTGCGGCGGCGCCAAGGCGTAATCCGGGGGAATCACAAGTGGGGCTTTGGTAGCAATCGCAAATTCATCCGGCGCTTGCTTACCGCTAAAGGCTTTGCCGATGCCGCATCCGCCGGTTGTCGCCATCAGGCCGAGCACCAATAAAGCCAAAGGCAGGCGCGAAATCTTAATCATGCTGGTCTCACTCCACTGTGTCTGGCCACCCCGCTCCGACCCAGTATATCATCTAAGCCGCCGAGGCAAAGCTGCGATTTGGTTATTTTAAGTTTTCTCATTCTCATGAGCTCGTCCAATTACGCCTTATCCGCTGGATGCTCCCGCGTCTGCCAGGCATCCAGAATGAGGAATGCCACACCCACATTGATCGCCATATCAGCGACATTGAACACCCACGGAAACATCAGCCCGGAGAAATCAAGGAAATCCACCACATAGCCATACATGATGCGGTCATAGAGATTGCCCAAAGCGCCGCCAATGATGAAGCTAACCCCGATTGTCGCAACCGGACGGCGCAACTGGCCGAGCCAAATGATCAGCCCAACGGCCACCCCCGCTGAAATCAGAGACAAGAAAATGCGTGACGTCATGCCCCCCGCGAGCATACCAAAGCTTGCGCCGTAGTTTTCAACATAGGTGAGATCGAAAATACCGGAAACCTCGATTTTTCGCAGTTCAGGTAAGCGCACCACCTGTACGATCCAATATTTAGTCAGTTGATCGGTGATCAACACAATGGCCGCACCAAAGAGCCCAAGCCGGAAAAGGCGGTTTGATTTGGCCTTGCCCCACCACGCCGCAACGCGGCTTCTCAGATTAATGTCGCTAAGCTTGCTCACGCGGCACCCTTTTGATTGTCCACAGCATCCACAGCACTGGCGCAACGCCCGCAAATATCTGGATGTGTATTATCCGCGCCAACCTCGGGGAGAATGCGCCAGCAACGTTGACATTTGGCGCCATCGGCTAATGTGGGCACAACAGCAATATCGCTGACATCCCCCTCAAGGCGGAAGGCATTGTCTGGGGCCGTCTCACCAGAAAGAACTGCGCCTGAGGTGATAAATAACTCAGCCGCGTCGAGACCATCATAAGCCGCACGCAATGCCGCATCGGCGACATGCACAACCGGCGCCGCCTCCAGGCTGGCGCCAATCCGTTTTTCACGACGCTCAACCTCGAGCGCACCAGTTACGACCCGGCGCACGTCGCGCAAGTTTTTCCATTTCGCCGCCAGCGCATCATCGCGCCAATCGCCGGGCGTTCCTGAAAACTGCATTAAATGAACCGATCCGTCCTCGGATGGATGACGTTCTTGCCATACTTCTTCTGTTGTAAACACACAGATCGGCGCCAACCATATGGTCAGGCGATCAAGCACAAGATCCATCACGGTCCGCGCCGCGCGACGACGCAAGTCATCGGGCCGGTCGCAATAAAGGCTGTCTTTGCGGATATCGAGATAGAACGCCGAGAGATCAAGCGAGGCGAAATCAAAACATTTTCGCCAAACGCCTTTAAAATCAAACGCCTCATAACCCGCACGCACCTCTTCATCGAGCACGCTCAAATGGTGAAGAATATAACGCTCAAGCTCCGGCATTTCGCTGACCGGCAAACGCTCAGCTTCGCTAAACCCTTCAAGCGCACCAAGAAGATAGCGCAACGTATTGCGAAGCTTGCGGTAGGCATCCACCGCCGAGCCAATAATCTCTTTGCCGAGGCGCATATCATCAGTGTAGTCCGAGCTTGCAACCCAGATGCGGATGATCTCCGCGCCATATTGGCTGATTATTTTTTCTGGTGCATCAACATTGCCAAGCGATTTGGACATTTTACGCCCCTCACCATCGACCACGAAACCGTTTGTGATGATATGTTTATAGGGCGCTCGCCCGCGCGTACCGCAAGCCTCTAACAGAGAGGATTGAAACCAGCCGCGATGCTGATCCGATCCTTCGCAATAGACATCGGCCGGCC
>JAADIH010000043.1 GCA_013151435.1 Alphaproteobacteria bacterium | reverse complement strand
CCACGGGCATGTCGTTTGTTGGGGCAAGGCCCTGTTCTCTTGCTTGGCGAGCTTGCCGGTCGCGCGCCAAAGCCTCATGGCGCTCGCGGATCAGGACGGTGAGCCGCCCGCGCCCGATAGGCTTGACCATCATCTCCACCAACAATGATGAACGACGCACCCGCAGGAGACTAAACTCGGCCCGATCCTTAAATGGATCATAATGCCCTCGCGTTTCCACTGCCTGGGTCAAAAAATCGCGCACGACAGATCGGTCATCCCGGCGCACAAAGTCATAGAGCGAGCGCCCGACCAGAGGCCCAGCGGCGCCAATGATATCCGCTGCAGAGGGAGAAACACCAAGAATAACCCCGTCATCATAGAGCGTCAGCACCATATCCCCAGCGCCGCCGCGCCAGACGGGAACACCGCCCATGAGGCTCGATAGCCGATCCTTGAAATATGAGAACACAGGCAAGTCCATAGTGCTTTATTCCAGACCGTTGCGAGCATTCAGCCATATTGGCGTTAAGCAAGGGTTCAGATTCGTTAATACCCCTTCACCATGGCCGGATTGTCGTTAACAAAGACTGAACGGCGCCAAAACGTCCCAAAGACCAGTATTTATGCTCCCATCGCTAATGAATCAGGCGTTTTGGGCCCGGAATTTTCATGATTTTCGGCAGCAAATTTGCAAGGTTTTAAGCATGAGAAGGTCGTATTTATTTATAATTTGGATAGGATCATCATCAAGGTCTTAATCCATAGGGCGGTAATGTGGTGGAACCGTTAGGGGTCGTTAGTTTTCTGGGAGACATCATACATGTTGCGTCAATATAAACCGGGGCGTCGTTTGCCGCGCCGAGCTGCTCTTATTGCCATATTTGCCGGATTTGCCGCCACCGGCGTATCTGCCGACACGCTCGCCCAGCCCAAAGACGATACGCTGGAACGAACGGCCGCGAATTATGTCCGGTTCCGGGAAGATGTCGCCGCGATCGAGGCCGTGGCTTTTGACAGCGCCGCCGCCACAAGAGAGGCGCATCGCCGCCTTAGCGCTCATTCCCCCGACAAGCTGACGGCAGGCTGGGTCGCCTATGCTGCGCTGGTCGCCGCCGACACCCCGGAATTTGCCGAAGCCCTCAAAAAAGAAGTGAAGAAGAAACCGCGCCGTAACCAACTTGGCGGGCAAAAAGGGTTTTTATCGAACCTCGCCCAAGACCCAAGCTATGCGCGAAAATTAAAAGGCGCTGATAAAGCCGTTGATGCGGTGCTCGCGATGATCGTCCAGGACGGCGCCCGCATCGAAGCTCTCGGCGAAGCGTTTAAGCAACAAGCCTACGCCATGCAAAAAACAAAATGGGGCAAACAGCGCATCGCTTCCAGCCAGGAGCGCCTCAAGGAAGCAGACAAATATCGCCGAAAACGCGGCGGCGCGGCTGCGCCCCATCTCGACCGTAATCTTGATGGCGGCGTCCTCGCCCCATCATTGGCCAGCGCCGATGGCCAGTGGTCCGCGGATTGGGGGCAATCCAACGCCAATGGACAGCTGACCGAAGGCAATGCGCAAGTCATTATTGACCGCATACTGAATTTGGCGGCGCGCTATTCCACTGGCTCGCTGAACGCCAAAGTGGTCGAAGTCTATGCCAAGAACAACAAATCACAGCGCTGCCTTGAAATGGCGAAGCTAACGCTTGATCAATGCATCGCCGCCACGCGCACCTCCTATGAGGAAGCCTTTTGCTTAGGCGAACATGGCCTCAAAGACGTCTCCACCTGCACTGGATGGGTCGCCAGCGCTGGGGCGAGCTAGAGCGCCACGCCAAAAATTCAAATAAAAAAGGCCGCTCGCAAGAGCGGCTTTTTTTCTGTGCCGCCTCACCATATAGGAAAGGAAAGCTTACCCTTAAATAGGAGCCATGAAAATGCCTTACATCAATATCAAGATCACTCGCGAAGGGGGTGTAACACCTACGCAAAAAGCTGAGCTCATCAAAGGAGCAACGGACCTGTTGGTGCGGGTGTTGGGCAAATCTCCGGCAACAACCGTTGTGGTTATCGACGAAGTCGAGATGGAGAATTGGGGCATTGGCGGGCTTCCCGTCGAAGACTACCGAAAACAGGCAGCGAAGAAATAACAGTTCTTGCCTCATCGTGATAACCATCTCCCAACAAATGCAAATTCCCAGCGCACCGCATTGATGATGCATGGGCCAGCATGAGAGCCCCCTTCGGCGCTATTGCGTATCCGGCGTAAGGCTTTTATTGACCCCACATGAGCAAATTTGATGAGATCGCTGCGGATTTTGAATTCCTCGAAGAATGGGATGACCGCTACAAATATATCATCGATCTCGGACGCACTCTTGGAGCCTATCCCGAAGAATTTCGCGATGACGCCCACAAAGTGCGCGGCTGCGCCAGCCAGGTGTGGCTGCACGCAAGTCATGATGGCGACATCATCAATTTTTCCGGGGACAGCGACGCACATATTGTCAAAGGCCTGGTTGCAATTTTACTGACGCTTTATTCCGGCAAGACATCGGCTGAAATCTTAAAAATAAACCCGGAAGAAACGCTGGCGCCATTCGATCTCAAAGATCACTTAACGCCGCAGCGCTCCAACGGACTTGCCTCCATGGTTCGGCGCATTCGGGCGATTGCTGGCCGCACCGATCAGGCTTGACCCCTCAACACAAGTCACTGTCTACATCTTCACATCAATCTATAATTAATCTCCGATCACCGAGGGATGGGGCACATGACAAACAAAGCAAGATACACAATGCTCACTAAGGGTTTGCTCACTATGAGTTTGTGTTTTCTGACGGTGCAAACCGCATATTCCCAGACTGCACCGCTTGTCGCTGATAGCGGCTTTGCCGCCCCTGCCCTCGCCAACTGTAAAACGGACTTACGTTACTTAAATCAGGTCGGTGGCTGGCAAGCTGCATGGCCAACCCAATGGGAACGCCTTGCAGAAAATATCGACGCCAATAGCGCCGAAATAACACGCTGGGAGGATACGCCCAAAGCTCTCGTGCTTGCGCAAAGCACATTACGAAATGGCATCACCAATGAAGAGACTGCACCGCGTGTTGTGGTTTTAAGGATTAGCCAACAACTGCATGATCTCACCGCAGCCCTTACCCGGCGTGATCCAAAATATTTTGCTGACGGACAGACAGATAGCGCTGCCAGATGACTCTTATCAGAAACGATTATTCCCGCCGTCGTTCAATTCACAAAATTTCTGGACGATGAATATCTCCCTGCTGCACGGACCACGCCCGGCCTGTTGGATATAGAAGGCGGAAAGGATTGTTTTTCGGATGCCGCTGAATGGTGGACAACTTTGCGTTTGTCCCAGGAAGAAATTGAGACAATCGGCGAACGACTGATGCATGACACGCGCAACCAACTTATGGCGACAGCAGATAATAACGAGACTTTCTCTGACATTATGACCCGCCTGAGGGCGTCTCAGAAACAACATGGGACTACATCGGCTGAGCTTATCAAAATATCAGAAGTCGCTCTTGCTCGCGCCGACAAAAAAATAAGCGCCATGTTTTCGAAACAAGCAAGCACTGAACTCCGCATCGTTGAATTACCTGAACACATGCAAGCCTCCTTTCCGGCGGGGCGTTACACACCATCAGAGGGCGACAACGAACCTGCTGCCTATGTGATCAACCCATCTCGGCCGGGTGAGCGCCGCTTGATGGCGGAAGTCATCGCATTTCATGAGGGCCTCCCTGGCCACCATTTATTTTTAGCATATCCGCGCGAGACGCCATCATCCGGTTACAATTCCGGCATCCTCGAAGGGTGGGCGATCTATGCAGAGTTTGTCGCTGATGAAATGGGACTTTATTCCTCCCCTTATGATCGCCAGGGCATGATCACCAAACACCTTTGGGCGACGAGTCGTTTGATCGTCGAACCGGGGTTGCATCTTCGCGGCTGGTCGCGCGAAGACGCCATCACTTTCATGCTCGACAATACTGTGATGTCACGCACAGAAATTGAAATCGAGGTTGATCGCTATATCGCCATGCCAGGCCAGTCTTT
>JAADIH010000118.1 GCA_013151435.1 Alphaproteobacteria bacterium | reverse complement strand
ACTGACGTCGCTCATTGATGCGGGCGGGATTACCGGTCCGGCGCTGATTGTAATCGGAGACGTGGCGTCGCTTGCTCAGGGTAAAACGTTGCAGAACCTCGCCACCCAAGCTTCTACACCACAGGAAAGGCGCGTCGCATGAAAGCCATAACTGGAAATCGCTTGAGTGATGGCGCTGTTATTTATCTTGATGATAATGATCAGTGGACGTCTCGCCTGAGTGAAGCCGCACAGTTCGAAAACGAAGATAGTGTTGCAGTTCTAGAAGCAGTGCAGTCACGGACCAATGAGCTTGCAGATGTTTATTTGATCGAGATTGGCAGTGCGGGTGCGCCAGCCGGTCGTCAAGCGTTGCGTGAGACTATTCGCCAGTCAGGGCCGACTATTCGCTCTGATCTTGGTTATCAAGCGGAGATATAGATAATGAGCAAGTTGAAACTCTATGGCGATCCGATCAGCGGAAACTGCCTCAAAGCGAAGTGGACTGCTGAATATTTAGGGGCGGATATCGAATGGATCCCGCTTGATATTCTAAAAGGTGAGACACGAACCAAGGAATTTCTTGCCATCAATCCATTCGGACAAATCCCGGCTCTAGTACTGTCGGATGGGCGGGTGATTACACAATCAAATGCCATCATGGTCTATATTGTTGAGGCATGTGGCGGCGCACTTCTCCCGGAAGACGCCTATGATCGCGCGCGGATATTCCAATGGCTTTTTTGGGAGCAAAATTCTCACGAACCCTATATTGCCGGGCGGCGCTTTCGCAAAGCTTATAAAAAACTCAAAGATGAGGAGATCGATGCTGAATGGTTGCCGCGCGGTTATGCTGCTTTGGAGCTGATGGAAGGCACGTTAGCCAAGAGCGATTATCTGGTGGGGGAGGCTATTACACTCGCCGATATTGCGGTCGTTGCCTATACGCGTGTCGCCAATGAAGGCGGTTTTGATTTATCTGATTTCCCTGCGGTTAGCGCCTGGATAGCGCGGGTTGAAGGCGACCTTTCTATCCCAGCGTCTGGGAGTGCATAATGTATCAGTATGATGAGTTAGACTCGACACTTGTTAAAGAGCGCGCAGAACAGTTTCGCGGCCAGGTGGCCCGGCGTCTTGCCGGTGATTTAACTGAGGAAGAATTTAAGCCGTTGCGGCTTATGAATGGGCTCTATCTGCAACTCCATTCCTATATGTTGCGCGTGGCGGTTCCTTATGGCGCCATGTCATCAAAGCAGATGCATAAGCTTGCACATATTGCGCGTTGCTATGACAAGGGTTACGGACATTTTACAACGCGCCAGAACATCCAGTTTAATTGGCCTGCACTTGTTGATGTACCGGCAATCCTGGATGAGCTGGCGGAAGTTGAAATGCACGCCATTCAGACATCGGGCAATTGCATCCGCAACGTCACGTCGGATCAATATGCAGGCGCGGCGGCAGATGAAGTCGAAGATCCGCGCCCCTATGCAGAAATGATACGTCAGTGGTCAACATTTCATCCGGAATTTTCTTACTTGCCGCGCAAGTTCAAGATTGCCCTTACCGGCTCCGATCAGGATCGCGCGGCAGTGAAGGTCCATGATATTGGCTTACGTATTCACAAGAATGAAAAAGGCGAAACAGGCTTTGAAGTGTTTGTTGGAGGCGGCCTTGGACGCACACCCTATATAGGGCAAGTTATTCGCAGATTTCTGCCAAAGGCGCATTTGCTATCTTATCTTGAGGCCGTGTTGCGGGTCTATAACTTGATAGGCCGTCGTGACAACAAATATAAGGCGCGCATTAAAATTCTTGTAAATGCCGAAGGTATCGATGGTTTTCGCGGTAAAGTCGAAGAAGAATGGGCGGCAATAAAAAATTCCGCAATTGATTTGCCGCAAGAAGAAGTGAAGCGCATAGATGATTTTTTTGCGCCCCCCGCATTCGAAACTAATGATGCTGAGAATGTATCGTTAGATGCACAACGTAGTGCAGATAAAGGTTTTGATCGCTGGGTGAGGATTAATTTGGCGCCCCACAAGGTGTCGGGTTACACCATCGTCAATGTTTCGCTGAAGGGGATAGGTGCTATTCCCGGTGACATTTCGAGTGAGCAGATGGACAGGGTTGCGGATATTGCCGAGCAATATTCGTTTAATGAAATACGTGCGACCCATGCACAAAATCTTGTACTGCCTCACGTCAAAAAATCAGACTTATTCCGCGTCTATAATTTGCTGAAAGAAGTGGGCTTAGAGACTGCAAATATTGGCCTGGTCAGCGATATTATCGCTTGTCCCGGCCTTGATTATTGCGCGCTCGCCAATACCCGGTCAATTCCCATTGCTCAGCGAATATCACAGCGTTTTGCAGATCGTGGAATTCAGGAAGATGTCGGAGAGGTGCAAATAAAAATTTCCGGCTGCATCAATGCGTGCGGTCATCACCATGTTGGCCATATTGGCATTCTTGGGGTCGATAAAAAGGGTGAGGAATTCTACCAAATTACTCTTGGGGGTTCTGCCGCAAATGACGCGGCTATCGGAGAAATCGCCGGTAGAGGGTTTTCATCTGACGCCGTGGTGGATGCAGTGGAAAAGCTGGTCGATTTCTATCGTGAGAAACGTCAGGACAATGAACGATTTCTCGATACGTATCGTCGTGTTGGCGCTGAGCCATTTAAGGAGATTTTATATGACGCTGCTTAAACTCGCCCATGGCCAACTTCTGCCTGCGCTCGAAGAACCTTTGCATGAAGTATTACTGAAAGATTGGCGCGCTAATCCCCATGCCCATGCTGACGCAACGGCGTTGGTCATCACCAATGGCGAGTCGATCATGGATGTGGCCGCGGACCTTAATGGGTTCGATATTGTTATACTTGATTTTCCGGCCTTTACAGATGGCCGCGCCTATAGCCAGGCACGGCTTTTGCGCGAGCGACTTAGTTTTTCCGGAGAGATTCGGGCGAGAGGAAACATCTTGCGCGATCAAGTGTTTTTTATGGTGCGTTGTGGTTTTAACGCCTTTGAATTTGACGGTCAGCTAGCGAGTGATGTGGCACTCAGTCTGAACGAGTTCTCGCTTGTCTACCAGTCAGCAGGCGATGAGCGCGAACCGATTTGGCGCAAACGCACTGCGCGTGCCGCCGCTGCATAAGTAGCTTTCAAGTTATTAGGAATGAGATTGTCATGACTGCACAATTGCTTCAGTTGCCGGATTCTCTTGCGCAAAATGCTTCTGAGAGACTCGAAGGACGGGCACGCCGCCTTGCCATGCAATATTCCAACGCAAAAGCTCGAGATATTCTTGAGCGCGCGATCAATCATGAGTTCAAAGGAAGG
>JAADIH010000141.1 GCA_013151435.1 Alphaproteobacteria bacterium | reverse complement strand
ACCGCATCCTCCTGGCAAACTATTATCTGCCTGGTGATCTGTAAGCACAGATTGATGCGTTCGTTGGCCACTATAATCATCAGCGTTATCATGAGGGTTTGAAAAACCTCACACCGTCTGATGTCCATTTTGGGTGTGGCCAGACCATTTTACTGAAAAGAGAAAGGATCAAACAAAAAACATTCGAACATCGGCGCTTGCAACATCGCAAATTCGCAGCTTAAACTGAAACAACAGATGAGCCAGAGACTCCGTTACTGAATACGATCAACGGTCTCATGTCTTTTGATGACGGACAGCCGAACAAACATCGAACCATTTGTTTGAGATTTTAGCAGATTGAGAGACGGTGTTGGAAGAAGTTTCTGATCATTTGGAACTGCTACCCTAATCTCAACAAATTATATTTCCGGGAGGATATATAATAGATTGTCCTGAAAACAGAAAATCACGTGTATTTCGGTCATTGCTAAATTTGCGCCTGTAGCGTGTTCTGTATGGCAATGAAAACCAACGAGCAATCGCCTCGACTTGCTGTAGAGTGTCCCCGGTAGCATTTCGATTGCATACGTTACCCGATCACACTGCTGATCAGGGCGTCTCATACTACCCACCACTGAATTTGATGAATGTCTCTGTGTAATCATTCTATCGAACGCAAGTTGCGACAATCCCTTGTCGAGGGCGAGAACTTATTTGTACTGTTCTATCACTCCGATTCTCGTGTATACTGTCGGTAATTAAGGGGAATGGCGTGGCCGTTGACAAGAACCGGTGTAAAGACCGTATCGCGGTTATAGCAGATGATCACGCCATCGTTCGGCAGGCGACGATGCAAATCCTCGGTGAAATTCCCGGCCTCCAGATTGTAGCCGAAGCGGCGAACGGACTGGAAGCGATTGCCGCAATCAAAAAGCATAAGCCTGACCTTCTTGTGCTTGATGCAGCGATGCCGCTTGCGCGCGGAATCGAGGTTTTCGCCGAGGTCAGACGCTGGTCGCCGGATACGCGGGTCATGCTTGTCACCGGTTTTACGTCTGCGAGCTTGCTCGCAGACTGGTTAAACGCGGGCGTCGACGGCATGATGCTGAAGAGCGCACCTACTGCAGAAATGCGTCTCGGGTTTGAGGCCGTCCTTGAAGGGGCCGGTTTTATTTCAGAGGAGGTCCGCACAATTCTCGATAATTCGACAGCGCCGTCGGCGCTCTCCGATCGCGAACGCGAGGTCCTTGCCTTGATCGCCACCGGTCACAGCAATTCGGATATCAGTGATAAACTCTGCATCAGCATCAAGACCGTTGAAAAACATCGCGCCAGCCTCATGTCAAAAGTCGGGGTTCATTCGGTCGCGGAGTTGATGGTCTACGCGCTGCGCGAGGGGCTGCTTGATGAGCACAAGCAACTTTAGCAGGGTAATGGAATGGGGCGTTCACCCCATAGACGCGAGCGAGCATCGTCGCATAAATAACCGCCTGAAAGAGGCAATATCGTGAATCGACGATCCCGCAGTCTGACACCAAAGCGATGGCGTACGCGTGGCTTGTTGGCGCTGGTGCTGGGGTTATTGTGTTTTGGCGCTGAGGCCCGGCCAGAAGCCGTCTCACTCCAGGCGCGAGGCGATTTTTACCAATCGCTGCGCCCGTACCTAGAATATTTGAATGATGAAACGGCGGCGCTGACGATTGATGATGTTTCTCAATCAGAAGTCGGCTTTGCGCCGGTTACTACCAAATATATTGATTTCGGGCTCACGCAGGGGCGCATCTGGTTGCGCTTTTCATTGTCCAACGACACTGCAGAGGGTGGCGTTTGGCGGCTGGATCTCGCCCGGCAGTATATGCAGGAGCTAGATATCTATCTTGCGCGCGAGGGCGAGCCGCCGGAAATTGTTTTTCGGCATACGGATAAAGATAACTTCAAGCAAAGACCTATCGCTAGCCGGTATCTTGCCACCGATATTGAACTGGCGCCGTTGGAGAGCGTGGATGTCTATATCGGTTATCGGTCAACGACAACAACATTTCTCCCTGTGGCGATTGCGTCCCTTGATGCAGCGGCAAATGAGCGGGCCACAGAAAACACTGTAAACTGGCTTGTCAACGGCGCGCTCATGGCAATGATTGCCTTGGCCATATTGATGACGCCGCTAATCGGTTGGCGCACCAGCGCCGCTTTCTGTCTCTATATATTCGGCGGCACGCTATATGTATTTCACGCTGATGGTTACACTTTTCAATATTTTTTCGCTGATCGGCCTGGGTTGAATGATCCGCTAAACCTTAGCTTCATGCTGTTGATGCCAATCTTTGGGTTGAGCTTTGCCCGAATATTGTTCGATCTGAAAACCATCATGCCGCTTTTTGATAAGGTTTTGCTGGGCGTAATCATCACGGCGGTAGTTTTTTCCGTTCTTACTGTGCCGATGATCAAATTCGACGCCTTTATGGTGGCGGGATACTGGCTTTTACAGATAGGGGTGGCGGTGCAGGTGACTATTGGCGTTCGCGTATTCCGCAGGGGCGTTGTCGGTGCAACGCCCTACCTGATCGGCGCTTGTTTTGTTGTCGCCTCCCTGGTCTACGCTGGGGCTGCGCATCTGGTGCCGGGGCATTTCGATCTCGACGCGACGCTCGATTTTGGCCATGTGGTTCTGCTGATTGAGTCGCTGGCGTTTGCGTCTGCGATCGTTCTGCGCTTACTCGCGGTACGCAAGGAGCGTGATCAGGCACTGCAGGCAGAACTCGCAGCGACGCAGGAGAAGCTTTCTCTTTCAACGGCCCTGCGCAAGAGCCAGGACGACTATAATCACGCGCGAAAAGTCTCCGACTTGCGCCGTGTGCAACTGTCGTCCGTCAGTCATGATCTACAGCAGCCTCTTGCTTCGCTCAGGCATGCGCTGGACCGGATTGGTGGCGCGGATGAACAGGCGAGCGAGCAAATGCGCGCGGCATTTGATTATCTGGAATCTCTTGCCTGCAAAGAAATCAAAAAAGATGTGCCTAACGCCACGAATGAAAACAGGTTAAACAACGAAGTTTTTCCGTTGCGCGCTGTGCTCGATAATGTTCACGAGATGTTCAATGACGAGGCGGCAGCAAAGAAACTCTCTTTCAGGTATAAACCGTCTGATACAAATGTTCACACTGATGCTATCGCGTTAATGCGCGCGGTGAACAATCTAGTTTCGAACGCTATCAAGCACACCGATAGCGGCGGGGTGCTGCTTGCATGCCGTCAGCGTGGAGACAAATTACGGAGGTCTGGGATACTGGCAAAGGCATGACGCCTGAACAGCTCGAAGCGGCAATGATCCGGCATAACAAGGGCGAACAATCGACGGGCGCCGGCCTCGGCTTGGCCATTGTCAGTGAAATTGCGCAAGAGCTTGGCTTATCTTTTGAAATGCACTCCCGGCCCGGCAAAGGGTCGGTGGCTTTCTTGTATCTTCCGTTGACGCCCTGATAATAAAATGGGGTATCTACCCCATACAGCCACCCCTCCTGCTGTGCGACGATCTCCATGAAGCCGAAAGGCATATGAGGAGAGATCGGCATGGTAGGACCAACATTTTTCAAACGCATTTTGAGTGTAAGCATGGGTGCAAGCCTGGTATTCAGCGCCGTCGCCATCCCCTCTATCAGTTTTGCTCAAAGTTCTGCCGAGCAACAACAAAAAGAACGCGAAATCGCTGAAAAAAGACGCCTGATGCTCAAACTGCCTCAGGGCGGCGTCTTTTCAGCGGGCGCAGAACCAGCTGGCCTTAATATTGATGCGCCAAAAAAAGTCTTTGTAGGGTGTGATCCAACCGCTTTGGCAGCGCAAGACAGCACCAGCCCGCGTGATCGCATCACCGGCCGCAAAGGCGACGTCATCAAGCAACGGAGTTTCGCGGGCACATCACTTGACGAGATGGATGCCGCCCAGATCGGCGACGCGGCCCTCGATTGCTGGTTCCGGATTGATGGCGTTTGGCGTCAGGAAAGTGTCATCACCCTGGACAAAAGCAAAAA
>JAADIH010000212.1 GCA_013151435.1 Alphaproteobacteria bacterium | reverse complement strand
CCTCACCGCTTCCCATAGGGTCGCGGCTGGTGAGGTTTGACAAACCAATAATAACTGCCAATGCGACAGCGATAACAAGTAGGATCCTAATCATATCGATCCCTCCTTTTCTAATTGCGCCCGAATTTCTATTTCCAAAAATTATCTATGTGAGCGACCTCAATCATAAATCTCAATGCGTTCCGTCTGGCCCCCGACAGGCAAGAAAATAACGGCTATCTGGGCGTAGGTAAATAAGTGAAACACTGAAATAATCAGTGAGACTTGTATTATCCTAAGGAATATCCCTGTTTTGTGCTTGCTGTGACATAGGAGCGCCCTTACACGGGCAATCTTATGAATTCACTGGAGACACTATGACCGAGAATGCCGTTTTCCTTGGGAAAGCCCAGATACAAGAGTTTCTGAACCTCAAATATGCTAATCGCCACGGTCTGATCGCTGGGGCGACCGGTACCGGGAAAACCGTGACGCTGCAAATTATCGCAGAGGGATTATCTGATGCTGGCGTTCCGGTTTTTGTGTCAGACGTAAAGGGCGATCTTTCGGGCATCTCACAGCCGGTCAAGGTCAAAGACTTCCTCACCAAGCGCGCCAATGTCGTTGGTCTCGACCCTTATGAGCCGACCGGATTTCCGGTCTGCCTTTGGGATCTGTTTGGCAAGCAAGGCCATCCGATTCGCGCAACGGTAACGGAGATGGGGCCGCTATTGTTGTCTCGGCTGCTCGGGTTAAATGACACCCAGGAGGGGGTTTTAACCCTCGCCTTTCGTCTTGCCGATGATGAAGGTCTGTTGCTACTCGACTTAAAAGATCTGCGTGCGCTGCTTGTCGAAGTGGGCAATCGCTCGAAAGATCTATCGATTGAATATGGTCATGTATCTAAGGCGAGTGTTGGCGCCATTCAACGCCGCTTGTTGACGCTGGAGGATCAAGGCGCAGCGAATTTCTTCGGAGAACCCGCGCTTGATCTGATGGACTTTCTGCGGACGGATGAAAATGGCAAGGGCATCATTAATATTCTCGCTGCGGATAAATTGATGCAAACCCCGAAACTCTATGCAACGTTTCTCCTGTGGTTGCTCTCTGAACTGTTCGAAGAATTACCGGAAATCGGCGACCCGGAAAAACCCATACTGGTGTTCTTCTTTGACGAAGCACATTTGTTGTTTAGTGATGCGCCCAAAGCGCTTCTCGAAAAGGTCAATCAGGTCGTGCGCCTCATCCGTTCAAAGGGCGTCAGCGTTTTTTTCGTATCGCAAAATCCCCTTGATATTCCTGATAGCGTATCCAGCCAACTTGGGAATCGCGTCCAGCATGCGCTTCGCGCCTATACGCCCAAAGAGCGCCGCGTCGTGAAAGTGGCGGCAGAGACATTCCGGTCCAATCCGGATTTCAAAACCCTCGATGTCATCACTGAATTGGGAATTGGGGAAGCGCTCACCTCAACACTGCTCAAAAAGGGCATCCCTGGCATCGTGCAAAGAACTCTTATTCGCCCGCCCTGCTCCCGCATGGGACCAATCACCAGGCCGGAGCGTAAAGCAATTTTGCGACAGTCATCTATGGCGGAAAAATATGACGATGCCATCGACCGCAATTCCGCATATGAAGTGCTCCACGAACGCGCAGAGCGCATAGCCAAGCAAGAAGAAAAAGCGAGGCGGCGTGAAGAAAAACTAAAGAAACGATCTTCTTCACGATCACGGTCAAGAGCTCCGACGCGTCGGCGGCGTCGATCCTCCCGGCAATCGGTTGGCGAGGCTGCATTCAAAACAGCGGCCCGCACACTTGCTCGTGAACTTGTGCGCGGTCTGCTTGGCAGTTTGAAGCGCCGATAAATGCCAGAGGAACACTCAAACCAAGACAATGACAAAGACGCGAACGCATTTGTTGTCGTCATGGTGGGAACAATACTCCTCGGCCTGGTGGCGTTTGGTTTAAGTTTTCTTCTCCATACGCCGTTGGCGCCGCAACTTTTCTTGTCCTTTGATGCTGTGTTCTTGGGTGTTATCGCCACGCTGCCGCCGGTTTTGTTTTTGTGGTGGTTCTCCAACACGGACTTACCTGCCTTCGCAGAATTTAGACGCTCCCAAATCAAGTTTTTTGCCGAAGTTGGGTTCCGCTTCACGCCTTTGCGGATTGTCCTCATGGCAATTGGCGCAGGCGTGTGTGAAGAGCTGATGTTTCGCGGCGTTCTGCAAAGCTGGATCGATGGCTTTGCACCCATCATCACCGCCATCATCTTATCAAATATCGTCTTTGGTCTTTTGCACATGCGCACTGTGCTTTATGCGGTCATTGCTGGCGGTATTGGCGTCTATTTCGGCGTGATTTATGCGCTAACGGATAACCTCGTTGTACCGATGGTGGCGCACGGTCTTTATGATGCGGTGGCGCTGGAGTATACGCGCCGGGCGATTGTGCTCTACCACCAGAATTCTGGCGAGCGCGCTTAAGTTCTCATCGCTGTTGCTAACAATTCTTCAGTAACCGGATATCCCAAGCCATCAGGGATAGAGACATAGTGCTCGTCATTACGTTCAATGATTTCAGGCTGCACACGTTCAATGCGTCGCACTCCCGCATAGTGAATTGCTGATTCAACGCCATCACTCACATTCAAGAGTTCAAGATTACGCGCGGTCGGAAAAATCATCTTGCGCTGGCCCATATCGCGCGCCTTGATCGCCTCACCGGGGGCAAACCAGATCGCCTCCGTCGCCTCATTGCCATCCTCGCGCGCTTCCTGACCCATGGGGGTCTTTGCCGCAAAGAACCATGTATCAAAACGACGATGGCGTGCATTTTTTGGCGCAATCCAGCGTGCAAATAAATGAAGCGCGTCGCAAGCAAGCGTTAGCTTTTCCTGACGCACCAGTTCCAGGAACTTCCGGTCATCCTCTTCAATTTGTTTACGCCACGGGTCGAGGTCATGCGTGACTGTGCCGTCAATCAGTTTGCCGCTCCCTTTATGGCGCGCCAGTAAAATCCCGGTTTCCTCAAAGGCTTCTCTTATGGACGCGATGCGCGGCGCCAATTCAACCTCAGGGACTTCATGATAACTGTCACAATACCCAGCCCAATCCGGATCCCGGTCGCCGGCATCAATACGCCCGCCGGGAAAGACCAGGGCGCCGCCAGCAAAACTGATATTTGCATGGCGCTCGACCATCAACACTTCAAAGTTTGGTTCATCGCGCAGCAATAGAATGGTCGCTGCGGGTATGGCGTCAGTTGTCACTAAAAATCTCTCCACTGATTTTGCGTTCCGGTTTGTCGTTTTCGTAATCCGCAAGGCGCCATAGCCGCCTATAGCCGTGGCAATCGCTGCGCCGGGCCATAATACCCAGCTCAGCTCCGCCACTAGAAGCGTCATAACGGTAGAAAAGAAAATCGTCACCGCCGCCAGAAATCCGAGCGGCGCCCAACGTCGACCCAGCAATAGAGCCAGTGATGCCGCCACAAATGCAGCGACTAACCATGAGAGTACTAATAAGGCCTGATAGGCGGCGCCTTTTGTGCTTTCAATCAGCGACACACCACCACCCTCGACAAATTTTGCAGCGCCAAGACCAACAATAACCGCGACGATGACGGCGAAGAGAGAGCGCAGCATGATGTTTAGATTTTCCAATCTTTAAAGGCGCAAAATTTAAGCAGCGGCGAGATCATTTTCGCCACCGAGCAACACTATACACCCGTTCCGAAGTGCGGGGATAACTATGCACCGAATATAGGTTTTATGGAAGAATACCCTCTCTGGGTTGAAATTTAGAGGAAGCGATTCAACCGCTAGGGCAAAACTATATTCCCGCTCATCCCGGCGGCTAGGAATGACTTTCTTCCCCTGTTTACGGGAGAAGTGGGCCGC
>JAADIH010000252.1 GCA_013151435.1 Alphaproteobacteria bacterium | reverse complement strand
ACGGTTGTGATTAGTGACAACCATGTCCCTTCATCCTGAGGAGCGAAGCGTCACGAAGGGCGGGACATGGTCCCTCAGGATGAAGTAAAACGATGTATAACACGATGCTTGAACTTTAAGCCGACTTGTCGCGATCGAGCTCGTTAAGGGAACCTTCGCGGCCCTCGGGAAGTTCCATAGACACGCATGTGCCTTCAGGAACGTAGGTCCAGGCATTGCCCTGATAATCCACGGTTGATGTCCCCTCGCAGCTAGTGCCGGGGCCTGCGGCGCAATCATTCTGGCCAGCAAGCGAAACGCCATAGCATTTTTCCATACTGGCTTGCGCCTCGGAGCATGCGCTGGTCATGACTGCGGCAGCAGTGAAGGCGCTGAATAATGCGGCTTTGGTGATTGTGGTCATAGGGTCGTTCCTTTAAATTCTGTCAGCGCGCCCATGCGAGGCGCCAAGCGATTAGTTTAGCATATCAGGTGATAGAATGGGGTAACGCTGAAATCACATTTCGTTGAACGTTGCGTCGAACACCAACATCATTGCCGACCGCATCAGCCAACTTTCAAAGCATATCATGTGAGGCAAAAACCTTTTCACGGCTTCTTGTTCTTCCCCCGTTTACGGGGGAAGTGGGCCACGCCAAAGGCGTGGGTCGATGGGGGGAGGGTAGATAAAGCTCGCCCCCTCCGTCCGCTTCGCGGCCCCTCCCCCGTAAACGGGGGAGGGCAAGAGCGATTCCGAGTGAGCTGGCCCGCCATATTCTTTCAGGGCCCGTACGGGACAGGATGGGTGGAGTTGGATAGCTGGTGCAGAGAACTCAACGGTTGAAAATGGCCCTAATGCGACATTCATTGAAAATCGAGCTAAAGTTAAATAGTATGTTTTGATGGCGCGATTATTCAAAAATTCTGACGGCCATTTTGATGCGGAAATAGACATTTACCCGATCGAAAAAACAGGCCGTAAATCCCATCCTTTGAATGGAATTAGATGGGCGTTTGCCTACGCAGAAGATTTTGCCAAAAACACAAAAAATGGCACGCCGACACAAATAAGCGACGTATGGCCTGAATTTCTTGATGAAAGCGGTCAGACCATTCCTACTGATGTTCCCTTGATGGGAATGTTAAAGGCTCGGATGCACATCGTTTCTCCAGAAATGGTAAGTGTGCATATGACACGCCTAAAAGTCGGCACAAAATTTTATTGCTTGGATGGAATTCGCCCTCGCGCACAGGGGGTCGTCACGGCGCTTGATTGAGCGAGGGATTTGTCCGTTTCTGCCGAGTTGCATCTATTCATTTGCAAATAAAAAATGCGAATGATAGTTTTCGCCCTGCGCTTAGACATCATCGCGAAAGGAAAGCCGCATGACGCCATCGGTGCTTGTTGTGACGGCTTTATAGATCAACGGTGTTAATTCCTCCGGGGCGGGCAGGCTTTGCGGGTCTTCACCGGGCATGGCTTGCGCCCGCATAGAGGTGCGCATGGCGCCTGGATCGATGATGGCGACATTGATGTTGGTAGTCTTGGTTTCCTCGCCATAAGTTTCAGCGAGCATTTCCATCGCTGCTTTCGAGACCGCATAGCCGCCCCAATAAGCGCGCGCCTCTTTGCCGCCAACGCGCGATGTTAAAAACACCATATGCGCGTCATCGGATTTGCGCAGCAAAGGATCAAATGCGCGGATCAGACGCCAGTTGGCGGTGACATTGAGATCGAGAATTTTTTGCCAGACCTTTGGCTCAATATCGGTAAGCGCTGCCAGCTCACCGAGCATGGCGGCATTAGCGATGATGATGTCGATTTTGTCAAAGCGCTCACCCAACGCTTCGGCCAGTCGCTCGATACCGTTGCCTTCTGTGAGATCCATGGGGATCAGCGAGGCCTTGCCGCCAACGCAACGGATTTCATCGTCGAGTTCTTCCAGTCCGCCGGTGGTGCGGGCGAGCGCCAGCACATGGGCCCCGGCTTTGGCAAGGGCAAGGGCGGTGGCCCGGCCGATGCCGCGCGAGGCGCCAGTGACGAGGGCAGTTTTACCGGAAAGGTCGGGCATGTCATTGGTCATGAGGGTTGCTATCTCGGCTCGGTGTCGGTGGCAATCATTCGGCGCAGGGAAGGTTGGATATAATCGAGTTTATTTCTTCCGCCGCTTTGGCAATGGATACGTCGTCTATGCGCCCCAGGGGGATTTTGGCAAGCGGCTTACTCACCCGGCGCTCGCTTGAGCGGCTATAGAGCGGGTCATAATGCTCGCGCATCAGCTCTTCCGCCAATTGCGAGAATTCCTCCGCCTCCACCATATTGCGCCAGTCTCCGATGGTTTCCTTGCTGTGATACTGGGTAAGGCGGTTGATCGCGGAAAGGATAGCAGGGACATCTTCGATCATATCGCGATAGGCGCTCACCAGAAATTTCGCACGGGCGGTGATGTCAGCCTCGATAACGATATGCTTTGCAGTCTGCATGGAGCGCCAAAGACGCGATGGGATCTCGCATTTTCCAATGTGGCTTGATTCCGCTTCCACGAGTATGGGTTTCGAGAGGTCTAGGCGCGACAGTTGATCCCACAGCAATGACTCGAAATGTTTTTGACTGGGCTGTGCTGTTCCAACAAGCGCTCCAAAGACTGACCCGCGGTGGCGGGCGAGGGCTTCAAGGTCGAGGGTCTGAAGCCCGAGCTTGGCGGCATTAACGATGATCTCCGATTTTGCCGACCCCGTCTGGCCGTCCAGCAGGACTATGTTCAGGGGCGATTGACTATCGCGCAATTCATGAACAACTTTGCGCCGCCAGGTTTTATAGCCGCCTTTTAGAACACTGGTGCGCCAGCCAACTTCTGAGACGATGGTGGCCATAGAGCCGGAACGCATGCCGCCGCGCCAGCAATATATCAAAAACTGGGAGGCCGGGGCTTTGTCGGCGAAATATTCTTCCAAGTGCCGGGCTGCATTGCGCGAGATAAGCGCCGCGCCTATGCGTCGGGCCTTGAATGTGGAGATTTGTTTATAGATCGTCCCGACCTCGGCGCGTTCGGCATCGGAAAGGACGGCCAGGTTGATCGCGCCGGGAATATGGTCCTCAGCAAATTCCGCAGGCGAGCGCACATCAATGATCGCGTCAAAAGGCGCGAGGCTTTGGGCGTCTGTGGTCTCGATGGGCTCTAGCATGCTCATGGGGGATTGTTGTAAATAGTTCCGCTTATGCTGCAACCTGTGCCGCAAGGAGAACTTCGTGACTGACCAGACTGACAACGCTAATTCAAGCAAAGAACCAAGACTAACCTCGCTGGCCCATGGCGGCGGCTGCGGCTGCAAGATTGCGCCCAATGTCCTGCGTGAGATCTTGAGCGAGATGCCGCTGGCTACCAGCCAGCGTGAGCTCCTGGTGGATGCATCGACCAGCGATGATGCGGCGGTCTACCGGATTTCAGATGATGCGGCGCTGATCGCAACCACCGATTTTTTCATGCCGATTGTCGATGACCCCTTTGATTTTGGCCGTATCGCCGCCACCAATGCGCTCTCTGATGTTTACGCCATGGGCGGTCGGCCGATTTTCTCTCTGGCGCTGGTGGGCATGCCCATCGGCAAAATGAGCACGCAAACGATCCGGGATATTTTGCGCGGTGGTCAGACGGTGAGCGAAGCGGCGGGCGCGCCGGTGGCCGGCGGTCACTCGATTGATTCAGCTGAGCCGATTTACGGTCTGGTCGCCATGGGGCTTGTTCATCCGGATAAAATTTTGCGCAACAAAGGCGCGCGTCCAGGTGATGTCCTCATTCTCGGCAAGCCTCTGGGTGTTGGTATTTTTAGCGCCGCGCTAAAACAGGGCCGCCTTGGCGAGACGGGTTATGCTACGATGATAGAGTCTACGACGCGGCTAAACACACCGGGTCCGGATCTTCTAGCTATCCCGGGCGTTCACGCGATGACCGACGTGACAGGCTTTGGCCTGTTGGGGCATTTGTCGGAGATGTGCCGGGCGGCAGAGGTTTGCGCTGTGGTGGAGGAAGCTTCGGTGCCAGTTTTTGATCTCGCGCGCACACTGTTGCAGGACGGCGTTAAAACCGGCGCCAGCGGGCG
>JAADIH010000008.1 GCA_013151435.1 Alphaproteobacteria bacterium | reverse complement strand
CGCCCTTCAGGGGTGGAGCGGAACCTTTGGCAGGCAGCGCGTGCTTTTGGAAAGCGCCTGACTGGGGTTTAAGCCGTTATAACTGCAGGGAACTATTCCGCACGCGCGTCGGCTCCGCTATGAAGGGGCTGATAGATCAGAAATTGCCAAGGGACGAGAATTTCTATGGAGAACGCTGAGCCGCTGGATCCGGCAAAAGTCGCCGCCGCCGCTTTTAAGATTTTGTCGGAAAATCCGATGTTTAAAGTCGGTGAAGCGGAGGTCCGGGGCAACACCTATCGGGTGTTCGAAAATGCACCGCAAAACCTTGCTGGTTTGTTCGCTTATGGCGCCACCCATGGCGACAAGGATTTTCTGATTTTTGAAGACGAACGTCTTAGTTTTGCGCAAGCTTGGAAGCAGGCCTGTCGGCTGGCCCATGCGTTTCAAGATCAGCTCGGCGTTAAACAGGGCGACAAGGTGGCGATTGCCATGCGTAATTTCCCCGAATGGTGCATCAGCTATATGGCTCTTGTCTCTTTGGGCGTGATTGTGGTGCCGCTCAACGCCTGGTGGAAAGGCGACGAGTTAAAATATGCCCTCGAAGATTGCGGCGCCAAAACTGTCATCGTTGACGCCAAGCGCCTCGGTTATATTTTGCCGTTAAAAAAGGAGTTAGACCTGACGCTAGTGCTCGCCCGGGAACAGGGTGAGGGCGCGGATTATCATTATGATGATCTCCTCAGCGGTTCTAAAGATGAAACCCCGCCCGTCGCCGACATTCACCCCGATGATGATTTTTGCATTGTCTATACGTCGGGCTCAACGGGGGAGCCAAAAGGCGTTGTCCTCACCCATCGCGGCGCCATTTCAACGCTCATGTCCTGGGCCTTTATTGCGACAGTATTGAAAGAGGTAAGCGGCGGCGAGAGCGCTTTTGGCGATGACCCAGGGGTTTTGCTGGCGATCCCGTTGTTTCACGTTACCGGCTCGCATTCGATTTTTATGCTGTCGTTTCTGGTGGGGCGGCGTGTGGCTATGGTCTATCGCTGGAACGCGCATGAGGCCGCCGAGCTGATCAACCGCGAGAAGCTCACCAATTTTATCGGCGTGCCGAGCCAATCCTTCGAGCTGATGGAGGCGGTTGGCGATGCTGGGCTCCCCAGCCTAATTGATATTGCCTCGGGCGGCGCCAAGCGTCCTGCGGATCATGTGAAGCGAATTGCCAGAAAATTTAAAAATGGAATGCCATCTTCCGGATACGGATTATCTGAAACCAATGCGCTTGGCTGCGTTATTTCTCGCGCCGACTATCAACTTCGCCCCGATTCAACCGGCCGACCGGTGCTGCCGCCCCTGACGGATATGAAAATCGTTAAAGAGGACGGAGAAGAGGCGCCGCGCGGCGAAGTTGGCGAGATCTGGATCCGCTCCCCGGCGAATTTTCGCTGTTATCACAATCTGCCAGAGGAAACGGCAAAGGTGATGACGTCAGATGGCTGGTTCAAAACCGGGGACCTGGGCAAAATGGATGCTGAAGACTTCGTCTATGTAGTGGACCGGATTAAGGATCTGATTATTCGGGGCGGTGAGAATATCTCCTGTCTCGAAGTTGAAAACCGCGTCTATGATCATCAGTCCGTGGCTGAGGCCGTGGTGTTTTCCGTCCCGGACGTGGTGATTGGGGAACGGGTTGGTTTGGCGGTTTATCCAAAGCAGGATGCAGAAATTGACGCCACAGAGCTGCGCGATTTTATTGCGAAAGGTCTGGCGGGCTTCAAGGTTCCAGAGAAAATCTGGATTTCACCAGCGCCATTGCCGCGCCTTGGCACTGCGAAATTTGACAAGATTACCGTGAGGCAAATCGCGTTAATGAACCCGCCCGCATTTACGGTTTAATGAAGGAGTAGCAGATGAGCGACATGGAAAATTTCCGCAAAGAGACGCGCGCCTGGCTCGAAGAAAACTGCCCAAAGGAAATGCGCGACGGCGGCGCTGGCGAAGAAAATATTTGCTGGGGCGGCAAGAACTGGGAATTTCAGTCGGAGGCGCAAAAGACCTGGCTTGACCGCATGGCGGCGAAGGGATGGACAGTTCCCGCCTGGCCAAAGGAATATGGCGGCGGTGGGCTTTCCAAGGAAGAAGTGAAAATCCTCAAAAGCGAAATGCGCGATATGAAAGCGCGATCGCCGCTGGAAAGTTTTGGCATCTGGATGCTCGCCCCGGCGCTGTTGAAATACGGAACCCACGAACAAAAAGCGCATTTCCTCCCCCCGATCGCGCGCGGTGAAATTCGTTGGTGTCAGGGTTATTCAGAACCTAATGCGGGGTCTGATCTCGCCTCACTGCAATGCAAATGCGAAGATAAGGGTGATCACTGGCTGATCAACGGTCAAAAGGTCTGGACTTCCTACGCTGACCAATCCGACTGGATTTTTGTGCTGGTACGGACGGATACGTCTGTCACCAAGCATAATGGCATCAGTTTCATTCTGGTGGATATGGAAGCGGAAGGCGTTTCAACCAAGCCGATCAAGCTAATTTCGGGCAAGTCGCCTTTCTGCGAGACGTTCTTTGACGATGTGAAAGCGCCAAAAGAATATGGCGACGGCGTTAATGCGGTTGTCGGTGATCTTAATCGGGGTTGGGATGTTGCAAAATATCTTCTCACGCATGAGCGCGAAATGATTTCAGCCGGCGGCGGCGGCCTTTTTGGCGGGCGCGGCATTGGCGAAGTTGCAGCGTCGCAAGTGGGTCTTGAAAACGGTAAACTCGCAGACCCCATGTTGCGTGCAAAAATTGCTCAGGCGGAAATTGACGGCTGGGCGTTTCTATTGACGCTGGAGCGCATGAAAGACGAGGCCAAAGCCGGGCAGGGCGTTGGCGCCAACTCGTCGATGCTGAAATATTACGGCACCGAGTTTAACAAGCGCCGATTTGAAATCCTGATGGATGCGGGCGGCTCGGACGAGCTGGAATGGGAAGGCGAGCGCACCAAAGACGGCAAGTTAGCGCGCGGTTGGCTCAGAACCAAAGCTAATTCCATCGAGGGGGGTACATCGGAAGTGCAGCTCAACATCATTTCGAAACATATTTTGCGACTGCCGGGCGCTTGACCATCACTCTTTATTTGGCGCGCTGGAAACCCCCTTCGACCGCTGCGCGGCCACTTCCCCCATGAATGGGGGAAGGAACCAGCGGTACCCACGGTTTATTCCTCCCCCGTTTACGGGGGGGGTGGTCCGAAGGACCGGAGGGGGTGATGCGTTTATGATTATTTTAAAGGAGTATGTATGCCTTTAGTTCTAACCGAAGAACAGGAAATGCTGCGCGATTCAGCGCGCGGGTTTCTCGATGAGAAAGCGCCAGTCAGTGCGTTGCGCAAATTGCGTGACGATGAAGACGCAACCGGCTTTTCCCGACCGCTCTGGAAGGAAATGGCGGAGATGGGTTGGGCTGGCATCCTCGTGGATGAGGAGCATGGCGGCGCAGATTTTGGTTTTGTCGGCGCTGGCGTCATCGCTGAAGAAATGGGCCGCACATTGACGGCGTCGCCATTTTTATCGACCTCAATCTTGGCGGCGACCGCGCTCAGAAAATTTGGCGCCGATGCGCAAAAGCAAGAGCACCTACCGAAAATCTCTGCGGGTGATCTGATTTTTGCCCTGGCAGTGGATGAAACCCGCAAGCACGGTCCGGCAAAAACCGCCATGGTCGCTGAAAAACACGGTAACGGGTTCAAGCTCTCGGGTGACAAAACTTTTGTCGCCGACGGTCAGGTCGCTGATAAAATTATTGTCGCGGCGCGCTCAGCTGGCGCGCCCGGTGAAACGGATGGACTGACATTATTTCTGGTGGACGCCAAGGCAAAAGGCTTGACGACGGAGCGAACCATGATGGTCGATAGTCGCGGTGCGGCACGGATGAAATTCGATGGTGTTGAAGCCACTGGTGACGACATTTTGGGCGAGGTTGATGGCGGCTACATGGCGCTGGAGGGCGTGCTCTCGGCGGGGCGTGCGGGGCTCGCCGCAGAAATGTCCGGCGCCGCGCAACAGGCCTTTGCCATGACTATGGATTATCTAAAAGAGCGCAAGCAATTCGGTAAAGAGATCGGCTCGTTCCAGGCCTTGCAACATCGTGCGGCGCATTTGTATTCTGAGATCGAGCTGGCGAAATCGGCAATATTAAAAGCGCTGCAAGATCTCGATGATCATTTTGGCATGGCGGGCATCACATGTTCTCTCGCCAAAGCCAAAGCGGGAGAGGTGGCAAAGCTCGCCAGTCTCGAAGCCGTACAGATGCATGGCGGCATTGGCATGACCGACGAATATGATCTTGGGTTTTATATGAAACGCATTCGTGTGGCGCAGGAAATGTTCGGCGACACATCGTTTCACGCCGATCGCCTTGCCACCATGCGCGGTTATTAGGGCGCGCTACTAAAGGAATGGAAATGAAAACTGCGACACCGGAAACGGTTGGCGATTATGTGGGAAAACTGATTGGCACATCCGATTGGGTGATGATCGACCAGCAGCGGATTAATCTGTTTGCAGATGTTACAGAAGACCATCAGTTTATTCATATTGATCCAGAGGCCGCGGCGAAAACGCCATTTGGTACGACCATTGCGCATGGGTTTTTGTCCCTCTCAATGCTGTCACACCTTGCTTCGGGCAGCGTTCTTGTGCTTGAGGGCGTGAAGATGGGCGTTAATTACGGGTTCGATA
>JAADIH010000006.1 GCA_013151435.1 Alphaproteobacteria bacterium | reverse complement strand
GGTGGCGATCTCTGCCTTGAAATCCGCAATGACAATTGGACGCCGGATGTGACTGGCGCAATGATGATCGAAAGCGCAATGCGGCTTCTGGAAACCGAGGCGCCGAATGATGACGGCGCGGCGGTCCACGCGCCGTCCGCGCATGATTTCCCGGCAAGTTTGGCTCTGCGATCGGATGTGACCCGTTTCTATGTAGGTCCGTTAGCGCGCCTCAAATTAGCGGATGATGACATTGACGGTCTGCCACTGGAGATCGGGATCGATTCATACAGTGGTCGGACCTTCATGGCGCATATTCTCTCGATAGGCGGCAAGGGGGAGGGCGAAAAGCAACGCCTTACGCCCGATGCACTTCGAAAAACCTGTGTTGTGAAAGAGGGCGTTGTCTTGGTCACTGACACGCCGACAAGGGCGCTGAAGAAGATCAGGACGTTAAAGGCCCTAAGTGATCTGCTATGTGATCGGTTCGCCATGGCAGAGGATGCTCATTGGGCGATTGTGCTTCGCGGATCGGAGGGCGGTCTTACGCTGCTCTGCCATTTTGCGAACGATGACGACCTCATGAGCTTCACAACTGTCCTCGCGCCATTTGATGGCGATCGATCGGGCCTCACATCAGCGGATATCGGAGAGAAGAAGGTCGGGATTGTCGGACTCGGCTCACTCGGCTCCAAAATCGCTGTTTCACTCGCGAGATCGGGCGTTCGCCAGTTTGAGCTTGTTGATGGCGATATCTTGCATACGGGTAATCTGGAGCGCCATGACGGGGACTGGCGGGATGTAGGGCGTCACAAGGTTGAGCTAATGGCGCATCGGTTGCGGCTCATTCGTCGCGGCGTCGAGGTCGACGTTTGGAGAAGTGCGATCGGCGCACAGGTTTCGTCGCAGGAAGCTGCAAATGTGAGCCAAGCGCTTACCTCCTGCGATCTCATCATCGACGCTACCGCCAATCCAGACGTATTCAATCACCTGGCCGGCCTAAGTCTGCGCCATAATCGTTCACTAATCTGGGGCGCTGTTTATGCCGGCGGCGTCGGCGGCGAAATGGCCAGGGCGCGGATCGACAAGGATCCCTCGCCATATGATATCCGCACAGTGATCAACCAGTATTACGAAATCAGCGACGAGACCCCGCCTGTCGCGACGGGGCGCGGCTATGACGGTTCTGTCGACGAAACCGCGCCGATGCAGGCGACCGATGCAGATGTATCAGTGTTCGCCGCCCATATTAGCGCCTTCGCACTCGACACACTGAGCGATATCGAGCCGTCGAATTTTGACGCACATGCCTATCTCGTGGGGTTGAAGCGGGGATGGTTGTTCAACAGACCATTTGATACACGGCCCATAGTCGTCGATGCACCGGTCCGAAGCACGTTATCCACGGGTGCTGAAAGCGCTGTAGAGTCGGACTTCATCAAATCTTTATTTCAGGGTGCAAGCGGTGAGACTGCGGATACCGAAAACAATGATTGAGCGGTGGGCTTCCGATCTCAAGAAGGCGGGGCACAAAGAAATAGGCGGCGTACTCTTTGGCGAGCAAATTTCGGAAGGGGATTTCCGTATCGTTGAGGCGACGCGCCAGCGCTTTTTCGGTGGGACGGCGATGACATTCAATCGTCGCGGCGGTGCTGCACGCAAGGAAATTCTGGCTCTGCACAAGAAATTCGGCGGCAATCCAGAAAGGTTTAATTATTTCGGTGAATGGCATTCCCACCCGAACGCGCCGGCTTTGCCAAGCCTTCAGGACGAGACCACCATGTACAACCTGCTGGCCGATCAGGGCGAGGCGGTAAATTTCTTGGTGTTGATAATCGTGAAGCTTGACCAAGATGCGCGATTCCATATCGGCGCAACAACCTATCTTGCTTCAGGACACAAACTGAACTGCGAGATTGAGATTGAAGACGCCGAGCGCGACGTCGCTGATGCAGCGCTAAGCGACGAGGAGGATGAGAAATGAGCGATTGGTCTTTGAAGGATGTTCTTTCGGGCTTGCACGACGATATTCAAATTCGTCTCGAGACAATTCGCAAAACAATGCCGCACCCAGTATCCAAGGGCGACGCAAGCGAACGTGTTTGGAATGAACTTTTCAACACGTACCTTCCGGCGCGTTACAAATCAGATAAAGCGCATGTTGTGGATAGCAAAGGGACAATCAGTCAGCAGATTGATGTTGTTATTTATGACCGTCAGTACTCACCCTTTATTCTTCACTATGAGGGCGAAGTCATAGTTCCCGCAGAAAGCGTCTATGCAGTTTTTGAGGCGAAGCAGTCGGCAAATCGGAAGCATATCCAGTACGCACAAGAAAAGGTCCGGAGTGTGCGTGCGCTACATCGAACGAGCTTGCCGATACCGCACGCAGGAGGCACTTACCCGGCAAAGCCTTTAATCCCTATCTATGGCGGCCTCCTGACCATCGACAGCGATTGGAAGCCCGCGCTCGGTGATAGTCTCCTCGACGTTTTGAAGCAGGATCAAGAAGAGGGAAAAATCGACTTCGGCTGCGTGGCCGGACATGGATATTTTCACGCGGGTGATGATCCTGCGAAGTATATCGTGCACGCGGGTGGCAAACCCGCTACCGCATTTTTGTTTAAGCTGATTTCCCAACTTCAGTTTAGCGGCACAGTCCCGATGATCGATATTCAGGCCTATGGCGAGTGGATAGCAGATTAGCTTGCTGCAGTGCGTTCGCCCACAATGCCGTTGGCAACCAACGGTTTTGCTTGTGCAGCGAACGTCGGCTTCCCCCAGTTGTTGCCGTTTGTCGATTACCCTTAAAGGCCGCTTTGGGGATTGAGTTGCCTGCGGCTCGAAAACAGCGGGAATCTTGTGGACTTGACCTAGTTTCCAGAGATCCGGGGCGGTCGTCAAAAAAGGTTTGTGGTCTAACCGTTGACGAACTCCAAGAGTTTGCTGGCGGAGCAACAGAAAGTGTTATGTGAACTCGGATGCCGACCCGATCCGGCCCATGTCTGATGCTGTGAACAGGCGGATTGAAGTAGGTTTGAAAAGAGAGCAATAGCGCGGAAATGGCACCACTTCGTGGTGGCAAGCTTAGTTGTTTGAATTAGAAAACCACACCAATTGGTGCGATTGTTGTTTCTGCCGGCGCTATGAAAAAAAGACCTCGATTAGGGCCTGCTGATTTGGGAGTATCCGCGACTCTGTGTATGGGGCTTGGCCCATGCGGTTAAAACGGGTCATTTGTTGAACCGTTCGGGGTACAGGATAGCGAACTGGTTTCTGGCGGCAACCCATTCTCTGACGCACCGGCCCTTTTTCTTGAAATTGCGGATAGCCAGATAAATCAGCTTGGTGGCGGCGTCATCGGTTGGAAAGCTGCCGCGGGTTTTGGTGGTTTTCCGAATGACCC
>JAADIH010000106.1 GCA_013151435.1 Alphaproteobacteria bacterium | reverse complement strand
TCTGGCGCAATCTCTTTGGTCATCATGTTCATGGCGATCGGGTCAGGGTTCGGCAGACCAAAGGAAATGCCAAGCCGCTCAGCTTCGCGCGGAACATCTTTGAAGAGATAGGGTAGAAACTGTTCCCGCCCGCGCTCAAAAAAATCAGGCTCGCGCAAAGCAAGCGGCCTTACAGGGCGAAAATCTACGGTAACATCATAGTCACGCGCGATCGCAACGAGCCGATCAATAGCAAGATAAGAATATGGGCTGCGAAAAGACCAGTAGATTTCCAGCTGCGCCATACCATAACTCCGCGAAAGCAAACTCGGCCCATCAGATCGTTAAACACAGACTCTTAGGCAAGGTAAGCAGGGCTAATCGCGCTTTACGAATGTAACCGAAAATAGCGGATCCCCATCAAACAGATCCTTGGGAGGCTCAACGCCTTCAATCATCTTGAAGGTGTGCGGGGTAATTGATCCCTCCATGCGGTAGCCTTTTTCCGCCATCTTGCCACGGTGAAATTCCAGTGCAGCGGCGGTGAATTCGCTGGCGAGGATCGTAATGCGCTCAGGGTCGGTCGACATGGCAGGCCTTCTAGGTGTTGGTGTTGTGATTGATCATATGGTTCTGGCGGAATATGAAGGTGAGCGCATGGCTTGTCCACCACCTGTGCCACGCTTGCTCCATAGAATTCCGGCTCACGCTTCTGAATAATCAAGGGCGCGCAAGATATCCCGCCATTCGGCGTTCAGCGTATCCCTCGTTTGGCGTTTCAACTTTTCCAGATGATCACCTGGCGTAGCCTTGCGAATATGCGCTGTGACATCCTCAACGCCCACTTTCTCAGCAGGATTATCCTTGGCGAGCCGAGCATACTGGTCGATTTTATCGCCAATGCCCATAGCGCCCAAGAACTGACCGAACCATAGGGGCCGATTGAGAACAAAATCCTCATATTTTAATCGGGTCGTCTGGGGCAGCGAGATAAGGTCGCGAAGGTAGAGTTCATACTTACGTTTCAAATCCGCACTCTGATGAAGACAAAAATTATCTATACCCTTCTGACGCAAGCTTTCACGATATTCATCATTGACACCAGGATGGCTGTAACTCCACGAATAAAACATCGAGACAAGCACGTCGCGGGGGTCGCGCAAATGTAGGATGAAGCTGTCGCTTTGAAGCGCCTCCGGGCTGATGGTGACCGGCATTCTTACGGGCCCCACAAGTCCGATCTTCCCAGCCAGTTGTTTATAAAAATCCGGATCGCCCGACGCCGCCGGCTCAACCAAATTGGGTTTCCTCAGATTGGCGGAATGGAGCGGCCATCCTTCCTTGCGCGCTATATTTCGCATGATGTCGTAAACGCCCAAGGACGCCGCCTTGTGAACGGTGAAGACGAGAATGCGATGTTTCATGATGCTCTGCTAAGCAGAGAGAACGCAGGTTGTCAAAAAAATAAACGCCGCATTTCACACGAACTGTATGTTCCTATACAGATTGCGTTTGACGTTTTCCCATCATCGTATCGAAATTAGACCAAACACCATCATCCCCATGCCAATCGCCACGGGTCGCACCTTTTGAGTATTCTGTAGCGCGCGCCTCAAAGAAATTAGCATGCTCAACGCCGTTAAGAATCTCCGTCAGCCAAGGTAGAGGGTGCTTTTCAACGCCGTAGATTTTCGGCAGTTCAAGCTGATCAAGGCGCCAGTCGGCGATATAGCGAATATAGGTTTTTATATCGTCCTTAGTCATGCCCTCAACCGGGCCCATCTCAAAGGCGAGATCAATGAACTTATCTTCAAGCCCAACCACGGTTTTACAACAATCAATAATGTCATCTTTAACGCTTTGGGTAACACATCCCGTTTCCTTGGCGAAGGCGTGAAACATTTTCATCATGCCCTCACAATGCAGCGTCTCATCACGAATTGACCAAGTCACAATCTGACCCATACCCTTCATTTTATTGAAGCGCGGGAAATTCATCAGCATCGCGAAAGATGCAAATAACTGTAAGCCCTCGGTAAAACCGCCAAACATCGCGAGCGAACGCGCAATATCTTCATTCGTGTCAGTGCCGAATTCTTGGATGAAATTATGTTTCGCCGCCATGGATTCATATTCCATAAAGGCGGAAAATTCTGAATCCGGCATGCCCACGGTTTCAAGAAGCAGTGCGTAAGCGGCGATGTGCACGGTTTCCATATTGGAAAACGCCGACAGCATCATTTTCACTTCGACCGGTTTGAACACCCGCGCGTAGTGCTCCATGTAGTTATCGTTGACCTCAATATCGCCTTGCGTGAAGAAACGAAAAATCTGGGTCAGCAAATTACGCTCCCCTTCAGACAGCTTGTTCGCCCAATCCTTACAATCTTCGCCAAGCGGGATCTCTTCGGGCACCCAATGGACCTGTTGTTGCTTTTGCCAAAAATCAAAAGCCCAGGGATAGCGAAACGGCTTATAACCGACGGAAGGGGTTAGAAGGCCGGGCTTTGACGGGATCATTTCGGCGGCGTCGAGCATATTTTGGGGTCCTAAATCCAAGAAAGAGCGTGGCAGCGAATCGCTGTTGGCTACACTATGTTGAGCCCAAAGCCGCCACTGACGCAAGATGTCGTGGCTATTAAGTCTCCAAAGGAAAATCTGGGGATAACTTCTTCCGCATCATCCCTCCCGCTCCCCCTTAAACCGGGACATTTTCCAAATACCATTCATAGGCGAGCTTCAGCCCGTCATGAAGCGACGTTTCTGGAGACCAGCCCATGGACAAAAGGCGATCTGAAGACATCAACTTGCGCGGCGTGCCGTCAGGCTTTGATGTATCTTTACGCAACGCACCGGTTAGCCCCGCGGTCTCCATCACTGCACGTGCAAGCTCAGCAATCGTGACATCCGATCCCGTTCCCACATTGATAAAGTCATCACCGGAATAATGCATCATCAGAAAAACCAGGGCGTCAGCGCAATCATCCACATACATAAATTCGCGATAGGGGGCGCCCGTTCCCCAAATCTCAAGATCGCTTTCTCCTGCTTCTTGGGCGAGCCGGGCTTTGCGCAAGAGAGCCGGAATTACATGACTGTTTTCAGGGTGATAATTATCATGTGGACCAAATAAATTGGTCGGCATCGCCGAAATAAAATCTGCCCCATATTGCTTACGATAGGCTTGGCATAATTTAATACCGGCAATCTTTGCGATGGCATACCACTCATTCGTGGGTTCTAATGGACCGGTTAAAAGTGCGTCTTCTGTCAGTGGCTGCTTTGCATCCCTGGGATAGATGCAGGACGACCCGAGAAATAAAAGCTTTTCGACACCAGCCTCATGGGCCGAGTGAATGACATTCGCCGCAATCATTAGATTCTCGTAAAGGAATTCCGCCGGGTAAGTGTCATTGGCGTGTATGCCGCCAACCTTTGCTGCGGGTACGAACACAGCATGCGGTCTGTATTGCAGCAACCACGCACGTACTGCCGATTGCTGCGTAAGATCGAGCTCGCTGCGCGTTGCGGTCAGAACTTCAGCGCAGCCTTCTGCCCGCAATCTGCGCACAATTGCTGAGCCCACCATGCCGCGATGCCCGGCAACCCAAACGCGTTTCCCTTCCAGCGAATATACAATAGGTGATTGCCCACCCGACATCGCTAGCAACCTCCTTGGCGACTTGCGTCGACCTCGGCAAGATCGGCCTGCACCATCTCCTCAACCAATGTCTTGAAGGGAGTGCTGTGCACCCAGCCTAGTTCCTCGCGTGCTTTTGTCGGGTCAGCAAGAAGGAGGTCCACTTCAGTCGGTCTGAAATAAATAGGATCTATCTTCACCAGAACATCACCCGTCTTGGCGTTGAACCCCTCTTCTTTCAGCCCATCGCCGCGCCATTCAATGGGCGTATCGATTTGTGCAAATGACAACTCAACAAATTCCCGTACAGAATGCGTCTCACCTGTGCCCAGAACAAAATCATCCGGCGTGTCATGCTGTACGATACGCCACATGCCCTCAACATAATCTTTCGCATGTCCCCAATCCCGTTTGGCGTCGAGATTACCCAGGAATAATTCTTTTTGCATGTCCCGGGCAATTCGGGCCACAGCGCGGGTAATTTTTCTCGTAACAAATGTCTCGCCGCGCACCGGGCTTTCATGATTAAATAAAATGCCGTTTGATGCATGCATGCCGTAGGCTTCGCGATAATTTACAGTAATCCAATACGCATAGAGTTTTGCCGCTGCATAAGGACTGCGCGGATAAAATGGTGTTTTCTCTGACTGGGGGGTTTCTTGCACCAGGCCATACAGCTCAGAAGTCGAGGCCTGATAAAAGCGGGTCTTTTTCTCCAACCCCAAAATGCGAATAGCTTCAAGGATACGAAGCGTACCCACCGCATCAGAGTTCGCCGTATATTCCGGCGTTTCAAAACTCACTTGGACATGGGACTGGGCTCCAAGATTATAAATCTCGTCAGGGCGCGTTTCTTGGACCAGCCGAATGAGGTTGGTTGAATCTGTCAGATCACCATAATGGAGAAAAAAGCGTGTCCCAGGGGTATGAAAATCGGAATAGATATCGTCGATCCGTCCAGTGTTAAATGACGAAGATCGCCGTTTGACACCATGGACAACGTAGTCCTTCTCCAGAAGGAAACGGGCCAAATAAGAGCCATCCTGGCCGGTAACGCCGGTAATCAATGCAACTTTTTTCGCCATTATTCTATTTCCTAAGCGATCTCATCCGTTCTGCAGGCAATCCCGCCGCAGATAGTGCGAGGCGATCAACCGCATTTTTTCAGGCGACGCAACCCCAGCACTGTGTTTAAAAGGGCCTAAAAACCCCTCAACGCCTCACTCAGCCCCATTCCGCCTTGAGCAGATGAACTGGCGTCCCACCAAGGTTTTCCATTTCCACAAACAAGGTCTGCGCTGCCTGCGCCGGATTGTCGAGGAGAAGCACATGACGACCTGGCCCGACCGCCTCAATTTCAGCGCCATTGGCGGCGATCCTGAGCCGCCCATGAGCGTCCTTTAGGGTAATCGTCAATCGCCTCTTTTCTTCATCGCAAAAATGCACCAGAGGAAGCCGCGCTGTTTGGTAGATTCCACCGGCGCGATTCACACCATGTATAGTGTGCGAGTGGCGCGCCGAGCGCTCCCGTATTGCCCGAGCTAAGCGCGGCTGCAGCAAATATTCAAAAGCATGATGCAGAGCGAACCCAATCCGGCTTTTCATCCGCCGCAAGAAACCCGTATTCTGGCTGATCAGTCGATCCAACTCGCGGCGGCGCACCTCACCAAACCCTCCCGTTTTTGCATCGCCGCTCCAGAGAACACGCGAATACACTTCATCGGAAAAGCGAAATTTTCCGCCAGCACGCCAAAAGCGTATCCAAAGATCCCAATCCATCGTGTAGTGAAGGTCACGATCAAGCCCGCCAACGGCGTCAACCAGCGAGCGCCTAAAAAAACAAGATGGCTGTGATATAATTCCACCAAATAAAATTTCATCGCTAGGTGGTCGAACCGCCCAGTGGAAACCTTTGATCGCATTATCATCATCGATAATGATGCTGTGCCCATAAAACACATCCGTATCGGGATTTTTATCGTAATGTTTTGACGCCGCAGCGAGCGCATCAGGATAAAGCGCATCATCGGCATTCAGCCAACCTAGAATGTCGCCATCAAGATGCTCCCACCCTTCAATAATTGCATCGGACTGGCCCTTATCTGGCCCGGTCCTGCGATACGTTATGATACTTGAAAATTCGTCGAGAATAGCAGAAACACGCGGGTCATTCGATGCATCGAGTGCCGCAATCTGTGGACGTGGGGTTTGCGCCGCCAGGCTGCGCAGACAATCCGGCAATAATACATGATAACTGCCGATCGGTACTGAAATCGCGAAAGACACTGACATTACTGCTCCCCCGCCAGTTCGGCATCTAGGCACTTTTTCCAGTATCCTTCAACAGTATTGCGTGCAACGAATTCAGCGCTGATACGCTCTGCGCTTTCCTTAAACGCCTCCCTGTCCGCAGAGATCTCCAAAACGCTTTCTGCAAACTCTTGAGGCGTTCCGGCCGCACACCCATGAGCTTCTGCTGCGGCGTAACCGGGATAGGTTCCAGCAGTCGCAATGATCGACTTGGCCGCCGCAATCGCTTCAGACACAATCATTGAGCCCCGTATACCATAGTCTTTTTTGCTGTACGGCATCATGATGGCATCAGACGCATGGAGCAAGTTTTCATAATCGGTGTCGGAGAGAGGCTCCAAAATAAGTTCTACTTGTGCGCGTGGCATCGCATTCAACTTCTCGATCGCGGCGACAATTTCGGGATGGCGACCAATTATCTGCGGACTCGCATGAAGCACAAATTTGATTTTTTTCAGATCAGCATCTGGATAATCATCCCTCCCGGCCAGCTCTGCTGTATGCCTGACTATTTCAGGAAAATGATGAAATCCTTTTTCAAGGCGCGCCGCGCCAAGTGACACAATCAGAAAAACATCATCACTCAATCCAAGCACCTCACGTCGATAGGCTTGGGCACGCTCTAATTTTCTTGCTTCACGGGGCTGCACAGGCAGCTCCAGCGTCCGAACGCAAACAGACCAATGAGACGCTAGATGCTCAGCCAATTGAGTGTTTTCTCCATAGAGGAATATTTTAGAATCAATCAGATCGCTGCCCTGCAACGCTGATATCCCTTCAGAGATATCAATCCAGGAACCCTTATTCGGCATCACCCCTGTAGGGTTATAGGGTGTGGCTACATGGAAAATCGGCAGTTGCGCGCCCTCGCGCGCAAGCAACAACTCAGCAATAGCGCGAAAAATTACACCATCTGCAGTATGAATGAATATACGATCTTGTTCATCGGCGTTGTGGCGCGCGAGTGCTGCTTGCAAATCCCGTCGAAAGCTCAGCGCTGGCGATATTCTTTTTGGCGATGCGCTGTTCTTATTCAAAAATAATCCTGCTGCAAATGATCGCAGTTTACCTACAAGCCCTCCCCGTTGGGGCGGCATCATATAGCTTTCATACATGGTGTCGTTAAAGGTCGGGTCGATGGTAACGCCATCAATCCTACGCGCATCAGAATATTGCGTTGAGCATAACCAGTAAACTTCAAACCCCAACGATTTTGCAGACAAAGTTGCCGCGCACATCAGCGCATAATGATGGCCACGCAGATCTTTCAGCGAGGGATCAACTATAAACAGGCGCTTCATACCAACATTTCTATTTTCTGTCTGTCAGTGTTCATCAACGCCTTTGCGCAGATTTAGCCAAGCGATCATCAGCTAGCGCCGCGGCGCGCATCATAGACCAACTCGACAACATCCGGTAGGGCGCAGCAATCATACCGGCGATGAATTTGGGCAATGCAACCGGCATTGTCGTTTTCACTTCACGCGTATAAGCCTCATCATTGACCACAGAAAGATTGGCACCGTGACGACGAAAACCGCCAAGTACGGAAGGCAGTATTTCAAGCGGCGCATGTTTGGCCAATAATCGCCACAATAAAAAATCACCGGCGTATCTCATGGATCTGACGCGCTCGACATCGTCCACGGTTAATTTATCGAACACTTCACGCGAAAAGAAGGTGCTTTCCTGCTGGAGACAGCCCAGCAATCCAGCGTGAAACCACCCAGCGCGAATCAACTGACGCGGGTAAAGCCCACCAGGGCGGGCATAGCGCAATCTACCGCTCTCATCCCAGCACCCTGCATATCCAGTCAGCCAGCGGCTATCTGTCGCCGCCGCAAACTCCGCTACCGTGGCAAGGCACCAGGGCGCGTAAAGGTCATCGCTATTGTGCCAGGCCAGCCATTGACCGGAAGCTTTTTCGAATCCTTTGAGGATCGCATCATACATACCGCCGTCCGGTTCGGAAAATACAGAAATTCGAGAGTTAGCTGCTGCTCGCGCCGCTGCAATATCCAGCGTGCCGTCAGTCGACCCGCCATCCATAATGATGAGTTCCCAATCGTCGTAATTTTGCACCTCAATACCCGCAAGGGCGTGCTCAATATAGCGCGCGCCATTCAATACAGGCATTATGATTGAAAATTTCATTCCATCAGTTTCGTGTTATTGAATATGTATGTCGCATTTAGGTGAATTCGTACGGTAAGGCGATAGCTTGTAGCGCTATGTTTTGACCATTTCCCTCCCTCATTCTTGCGCCTATAGTCAGGTCTTTATGATGAAAGGCATCGATTAGAGCGTGTCCACAAAACTGCACATCCATAAATTAGCTGAAGATGGCGCCTTCCTGGCGCATCTAAATGCTAAATATGAGAAGCTGCCGCCAGCCGAAATTATTGCTGATGCACTTGCACAGGAATGGTTTCCACGCCCTGTGGTTGTTACCTCCTTCGGGGCCGAAGCTGTCGTCCTGTTGCATATGACCTCCAGAGCAAAAGCAGATATTCCCGTGATATTCATTGATACCGGCAAGTTGTTTGGTGAAACGCTTCGATATCGCGATCGACTGCAGCATGTTCTGGGCCTGGAGGATGTTCGCACCGTTGGCCCGCGCTTATCTGAGATTGAGCAGTACGACCCTATGGGGTTATTAAACCAAGAATCACCGGAAATGTGCTGCAACATCCGCAAAACGAAAGTGCTTGCACGCGCCCTTACTCCCTTTGACTCGTGGATCAATGGTCGCAAACGTTTTCAAAATAATAGTCGAGGCAGTTTACGAATCATTGAATTCGAACAAGAGCGCATGAAATTAACGCCACTCGCCAACTGGTCAGCACAGGATCTAAAAGACTATGCAATCAAAAACGCGCTCCCGCTGCATCCGCTGGTCAAGCAAGGCTACCCCTCGATCGGATGCTTTCCTTGCACGTCAAAAGTCACACATGAAGACGACGCCCGCTCCGGACGCTGGCCCGGAAAATCAAAAACCGAGTGCGGGATTCACGAATAATGCCCTAAGCTTTACGGTTGGCGTCCGTCCAATATGAAACACAGGGAATCTTACTTAGATCGCAGCGATGTGCATATTTCTTTGCAATGCTAGCAACCTCATCAAGCAAGCCTTCATCCAGGGTTATGGGGTCAAGTCCGAGACCGATTAGCTGGCGATTTTCTACATGCAACTCGTTTTCCGCATCTTCTTTGCGTGGATTTGCGACGTTCTCGATGGCAGCGCCAGTCTTCTTGGCAACAAGCGCTGCTAGGTCGCGAACCCGATGCGTCTCTGTCATCTGATTTAGAATCCGCACTCTTTCCCCTGTCTGGGGTGGATTCTCAATGGCGAGCTCAATACAACGAACGGTATCCTGAATATGTATGAAGGCGCGCGTCTGCCCACCTGTCCCGTGAACCGTCATTGGATAACCAACGGCCGCCTGCATCAAAAAGCGATTAAGCACTGTCCCATAATCGCCATCATAATCGAACCGATTGATTAGAGCTTCATGCATCTTGGTTTCTTCGGTCTGGGTTCCCCATACGATTCCCTGATGCAGATCCGTGATCTTCAAATTATCATTCTTGTTATAAAACGCAAACATCAGTTGATCCTGTGTTTTCGTCATATGATAAATCGAACCAGGATTCGCCGGGTATAGAATTTGCTGTGAGAATTCCGAACCATCATCTTTTTCAACTTTTACTGTAAGATAACCTTCCGGAATCTTCATACCAGCGGTGCCATACCCATAGACTCCCATCGTACCCAGATGAACGAGGTGGGCATCCAGATCAGCTTCGACCATTGCAGCTAGAATGTTATTCGTGGCGCTCAAATTGTTATCGACAGTATATCGTTTGTGATACGATGATTTCATGGAATAGGGCGCGGCTCTTTGCTCCGCAAAATGTACGATTGAATTTGGCTCAAATGTTTGGAACAAGTGAAGCAAGCGGGCATAATTCTCCGAGACATCGATATGCTCAAATTTAATTTTTCTACCTGAAACCTCCTCCCAGCACGCCAGCCTGACAGACATTGGCTTAATCGGGGTTAGGGATTCAACTTCCAACTCAATATCGATTTTCCGGCGCGACATATTGTCAACAATGATTACGTCATGCCCTTTTTTTGAAAGGCCGAGAGCGGTGGGCCATCCGCAAAATCCATCTCCCCCGATTACAATAATTTTCACGCCGCCACTCCTAATTTGGTGTATATGCTTCTGCTTCAAAGGCTGACCAAAATTACGCCAGTCAAAAACTTTTCTGGTCAGTAATTTACATTGGGCAGCCCATTTTTCAAGCCATAGCGCCCTGCCTTCAGAGTTTATTTACAGGCACCGAAAGGTGGCGCAAAAGCCTTTATACGCTGACGTAAGTTCAGCTTTCCACCAACCCGTTACCGTGATAGGGAGCGCGCATGTCCTCGCGAAAAGTAAAAAGCAAATCCGCCCCCCCCTATATATACGATTATCAAGCTGGCGCCTCCAACTGGCAGCGCGCCGTAGAAGACATGCGCGCCGGATGGACACGGCGGAAACTCTGGACTGACATGGCTTTGCGAGCGTTCAAAAACAAATATCGTGGGGCAGTGTTTGGTGCGTTCTGGATAACGATCACAACCGGAATGACCGCCACTGGACTAGGGGTCCTCTATGGCTATCTATTCAACAGACCTCTCGCAATTCACCTCCCCTACGTCACAACAGCAATCATCGTCTGGTCAATGATCACTGGACTTGCCAATGGCGGGTGTGCGGTTTTTGCTGGCAATGCACATATTTTCAAAGAATTCCCACTACCCCTGAGCTTATTTTCTTATAGGCTCGCCTTCAATCAGCTTATTTTACTTGCCTATCGGAGCCTAGTTTTAATAGCAGTACTCCTGATTTTTTCTACACCGTTAAAACCGATAGCTTTACTCTCCTTCCTTGGTGTAGTGCTGGTTATCTGGATTGGCTTCTGGATGTCGATGGGACTGGGCGTATTGAGCGCCCGATACAAAGACTTTGGCGAGCTTGTTGCAGCCGCGTTAACATTTATATTCTTCCTAACCCCTATTTTCTGGGTTCCTGATCGACTTGGCGAATATGCTTTTTACATCAATTTCAATCCTTTTTATCACCTGATTGAAACTGTGCGCGGCCCTATCCTCGGACATGAAGATATTTTACTCCACTTCGAGATTACCATAGCATTGGCAATCTTTGCCCCAATATTTGGATGGTCCATTTACAGTCGGCTGTCCCACCGACTTCCTTATTGGTGTTAATCAATGGCCAAAGTTGAATTAAGCAACGTCGCAGTCGACTACCCTGTCCCACATTTGCATAACCGCAGTTTTATTGGCGCTATTCGTGAAGCGGCGGTCGGCGGTGTAATCAAGAATGGCAAGACTGTCTCTATCCGTGCATTGGACGGCATCTCATTTGAGCTTAAGGATGGCGACCGTCTTGGCCTCCTAGGGCGTAACGGCGCCGGCAAAACAACATTGCTGAAAACAATAGCGGGCATCCTCCCCCCCATTGAAGGGCGCGTCCGGGTCGAGGGACGCATTTCGCCATTGATATCGATGATGCTTGGCCTAGACAGTGAGGCAACCGGCTATGAAAACATTAGAATCCGTGGTCGATTAATGGGATTTGAAGACGACCAGATTGATTCCGTAATTCAAGAGATCGCAGAATTCACCGAGCTTGAAGACTATCTTCAGCTGCCGCTTAAAACTTACTCCAGCGGCATGCGCGCACGACTAACCTTTGGGGCGTCAACAGCCTTCCAGCCAGAAATACTCATACTCGACGAATGGCTCGGGACAGGCGATCTTGAATTTCGCAATAAAGCTGCAAAACACCTCCGCAGCTTAATCGATAGCGCCGGGATATTCGTGTTCGCCTCCCATAGCCGCGATCTACACAAACGTATATCCAACAAAGGGGCCGTGCTTAAAAAAGGGCGTATTATATTTTTTGGCGACATCAATGAAGCTTTTGAGTTTCAAGATAGAGAAATTCGCAACGAATAACTTCCAACTGCGGAACTTATCTTTTTCTTCTGTTGGGCTTTTCCATCTCCATTTGGGTGGGTATGTAGTTACCTGACATTTCAATTGGAGCGACTGCGTGAAGCATCAATGGCTCGTCTCGGGTGTGGGAAGATCTGGAACCTCCTCTGTCTACAAAACGCTTCAGACAATTGCCCTCCAGCAAGGCGCCGCATTCTCATTTTACTATGAGCCATACTTGTGGGGACCAAAAGTTTGGCAGCGCCGTCCTGACCAATGGGAAACGGATTTTGGGACAACATCCGCCCTCAACCCAGCTGGGATAGCAGCACATCTGCAAACCCCACTTTTTTTAAGTAAAAATTCTCACGAAGCCCATAACCGTTTCTCAGACGATATGTTTGGTGGAAATCAAAACGTTCTGACAAAAATCATCCGTGGCGCTGGGCGACTTAACTACTATCTACGCCGATACCCGGATCTAAAAATTATTCACGTCATTAGAAACCCAATGGACTGCATAAATTCTGCTTTGGGGCTATTTTCTTTTTTTGGAGATGAATTCCACCCATCAGATCAGGGACGGTTTTTTAATACATATGAGACGCCGCCTCCTCCCTCACAAAGTGAAGCGGAGTTGTCCGCATTATGGTGGAGCAAAATGAATGAGGCCTCTCTACATGTTGCAAAGATCGAACAGGAAAGAGTCTTTGTGTTACCTCACGAAATTTGTGTGGCAAACCCTGACCAAGCCTATAGGGCATTGCTGAAGTTCTTGAATTTTGACGGCGGCTCTCTAGACGAGATTAGCTTTTCCGACCCAGCGGGCCCGATTACAACCAACATCAATTTACGCCAGCAAGACATTGATTCTATCATTAGTATGCACAATGATTACTTTAAAATTCTTCCCAGTGTATCCTCCACCCCAATCAATTTTAGCATCGCTAGGGTTCAGCACAAAATTCACGATAAATATTCCAACCTAAAAGATGGAATTTTTTTACCCGAGACACGCCGCGACAGCACAGCTCTGGAATTGCGAAACCGATTTATTTCGATCAGCAATCAATTACGCCGCCAGAAAACTGTAAAAGGTGCTCAAATTGAGAGACTGCAATCGAAACTTGAAGAAAAACGTGACCTAGGCCGCAAAGTAAATCTCCTCACAAACGAACTTAAGGCCATTAAAAAGTCTACCGCCTCCAAAGAACGCAGCTTATTTCGCGCGGAAGCAGAAATACTTAGCCAAACTATCCGCACACAAAAGCGTGAGGCTGAATTCCAACTCCTCTTGAACAACACATCGTCACTACAAGTGGAAAACTCGGAATTAACGGAGCGCGTTAAAGAGCTTGAATACGTATTGGCTCCACGCTTAAAAACACTCATTGAACTACGCCCTTTTCGCTATGTCATGGCCCAACGTAAAAAGAGGAAATCTCAATCACAAAATATTCCGTCAAACAAAAATAGCGAATTAGGTGCGGGCGCGCCTTGCAAAGGCGATAAGAAAATTGAGGCCATTCGCGACACATCTCGCTCTCACATCAATTCTATTTACACTGCCTACAGCCTGACAAAGCCTTTAGGAATAGCTGTATTCGCCTATGATCGTTTCGATTATTTAGAGCAGGTATTAAAAAGCCTTGAGCAACAGAACGCGCTGAAAGATACTCATGTCTGGATAGATGGTGATCAGGGTAGAACTGTAAAAAAACTTCAAATTGACGATGTAGAAAATCTCGCCAAATCATTCCCAGTAAAGGCTGTACATCGCAATCGCAGCAATTTTGGCTTTCGCAAAATGATGCTTACCGTAATGCGTGAAATGATGGTGCATTATGATCGAATCTTATTTCTCGAAGACGATTGTTTTCCTACGCGCCACGCACTAAAGGGGTTTTCTTCAGAACTTGACCTCATCGAAGATGATGATCAAATGTTTTCCGTATACGGTCACCCGTTTCTTGTTCCAAATGAAGATGGGGGATTTGGAAGATTTCAGGGCTGGGGATGGGCGACTACAAAACGTAAATTAGCGCCAATTTGGGAACAACTTCTTGAATGCTATTTAATGTCAGAAGAAAACTATACTAAATTTATCACACAAAATTTGGATGCGATTACTCTATCACATATTGATATGACGCCAGGACGCCAACCGTCAGACACACTCACTAAGTTTTTTGCTTGGGATGAAACTGTATGCCTGCTGACTGCTAAAAGTGGCGCACTTCACAAACGCACAACCGAACGTTTAATTTATAATTTCGGCGCAGGTAAGGAATCAACGCATTTTGAAAATATTGAATACTATAGAAAGCCGCCATTCAATATGATTTCTCGATCAGAAGTATGGCGATATTATTAATTCTTATGCAACTACAACACAAAACAGTACACTATGGATAGCACTACCAATATTGCTTGCTGCGAAAACGACTTTTCTCCTTCACAAAAGCAAGGTCGACCTGCCCCAATGCGCCATCAAGAGGGCGAAATAATCCGTCCAGGATATCATACACAACGAATCCCCTCTCTTTCATAAAACTGATGATCTCAAAAAATTCCGGATGAGTTTTGCCACGAAATTTGAAAAATGAGGCTTCAACAATGATTACGTTAGAATTTTTTATCGTCCGAGCACCGCCTTTCAAAACAAAAAGATCTGCACCCTGACAGTCTAGCTTCAAAAGAACATCACCTTTCATATTGCGCCCTTGCATCACCTCATCAAGTGTCGTCACAGGAACTTCAACCAAGTTTGGTGCGCCTTTTTTCCCGCGGTGCATGAGTGATGAACCATATCCATCTGGATGCCGCGCCAATGTTCTGCACCCCGGCTTATCCATGAGCGCAACTTGATGTACTTCATGCCGGAAAGGCGCCAGCGTGCGAAGGAGCTCCTCATGAAAATCTGGTAGCGGTTCAAATGCGATGTGATAAGCCTCTGGGAAAGCATCATAAATGCTTTGCGTGCCATTTGCAGCGCCAACATCAATACACATTTTAGGCGAAAATCCACATTGCGCCATGTGTTTGAAAAATTCCGGAAAAGTACGCGTAGGTTTCATCAGCGATCAAGTCACGTAGGCTAGTTGAGAATAGGGAGGGCGGTTGATTGGCCCATATTTATACCAAAACTTACATAAGGCCTGGTCAAACAATTAGCAATCTCAAGCTCACTAAAGTCCTAGTCACAAACTTATACGATCAGCATATGGGCGGCCGGGCGGTCGAAAACAATCCTAAAATCAATAACAAACAGGCTTCCCAGATTATTTTTATCTCCAACCCTCTTCAGGGGCTGGCTCAAAATATGGCGAATAAGGTCAAAACCATGATAAACGCGTCAAGTAATATCACGAGAGTAATCGAATAATTCAAAATCTTGTTTATATAATTTATAAATCTGATCCATCGCCTCACCAGACATATTTTTCCACTCATCAACGCCAGCAGACTGGTTATTTTTTACTGCGCCCCAGCGTTCGACCATTTTCGTTGTTTTATCTTCATCATTCGTGATCCGATAGAGTATTTCATACATGCTGTCGTCAAACTTTTCTGTTTTTCCCACATATGAAACCATGTCAGGACGAGGCAGCCATTTTGCCTGGGGCTTAGTTTGTAGCATTTTATACTCAACCACGTAAGAAGAGCTTAACCACTCTTCAAAATTCATGTCTTTTACCTCTTGGTAGCGCTTGGAGTCAGGGCGCAACTTTTTATCCCACATCAAAGTAAATCGATACGCAGAATAGGCCCGTGCATATGGGTTTCGAACAAACGCAAATGAAAAAAATTGATCGAAATAGTTCTTGCCCATCTGATCACGAATTTCTTTGACTGTTACATGCTTGTGTATACCATGCACAGCTCGCATGTAGCGCAGATATGCGGGTGCACCGCCCACCCGGGCCTCTTTCACGTTTATATCCGCGCCATCAAGTTGGCAGTTTACATCGTCAAATTTCAAGAAGCCCTTCAGGTAGTTTTTAATACTACTTCCGGCAGCTTTTGGCACATGAAAGAATATAAATTTCTTATTGTGGCAAATAATCATTCGCAACTCTTCGCGTTAGTGTTGGCTAGTCTTCATAGATTTGACCGCTGCCAATAACATGAGTATTACGACGTGGGAAGTAGTTTTAAGGGCTAGCGAACGATCGCTCTAACACACGCACAATTAGAAGGGACAGCATGCGGATAGCGTTAGTGGGCGGATCAAATGGACTGGTCAACGGCGGCTTTGGCCAAAGACTTTCCAACGTTCTCAAGGCAGATTTTTTTAATTACTCATTGGGCGACAGCCCTTCACTAAGGGGTGTTGATTTCCTTCTTCGAGAAGCTGCTCGTCTCAACGTGGATAAGATCTTATTTGAATACTTGCTCAATGATCTCATCTTCGAATCTGCTAACACCATTGACCCACTTGCTCATTTTCACTGGCTAGAAGTCCTTGTTACTCGCCCACAGATTCGCAATAAGCTGGTTTTTCTAAACCTTTGCGGCGCTAACGCTGTGCACCGTGTCGGCGCCAAACGCTCACTCATTGCTCAAAACTACGACAAAATAGCGCGCCTATACGGCATAGACACAATTGATGGCACGACTCTTATCTACGAGTCGATGAAAGACTCCGGCAATGATGCTGTATTTCATCAATATAACCATTTTACGCCTGATTTGGTTGGCAAGATTTGCGATATGGTCATCGCAGATATTCAAAATAATAAAGCAACATACTCCGACAACGGATTCTCAAAAGCCCATGATCGTTTATCCGATATAGATTTGGCTCGCTCTCAATTAAATACACACAAGATTGAACATTTCAGGACCAGCGTATTCGAGGGAGATTTCCTACACCTCACATCCGAAACTCCGGTCGAGATCACCCCAACAGGCAATTTTTTTGCCGGGTTTTACGCCTTGCTCTTTCCAAATAGCGGATTTCTCAAGATTGATATCGATGGCTTATGCACGATAAAACCGTGCGGCCACAACTTTAACCTGAACAAGCCGTTCGTTTCTTTGCGGCATTTATCCAGACCAATTGCAGTGAGCAGCGCAAGGAAACTGCTGCTATCCGTGCATGCTCACCCGCCAAGTGATGCGGCTCACTTTGATCACACGCAAGGGGCAGTATACACTGGATATAAATCCGACAACCTTAAATTGGGTATCGGTCGCCTTCTATTCTTGGATTCCCCCATGCATAAGTAGAACAGTTGTTAAAAGCAACTGAGTAAGGCTAGGGTACACAATTGTAACGACAGTTGTGCCCCACCGCCAGACGATAGCAATCAGACTTATTTGGTTTGCGTTTTACGAAAGAGCCCCACCATGAAGGTGTTGCATATAAGTTATTCAGATAGCAATGGCGGCGCCGCCATTGGCGCCTATAGGTTGCATCACGCGATGCTGCATCGTGGCGTCGACAGCAGTATGCTCGTGGCGCATAAAGGCAAACAGGATTCATCCATCACTTCACTGGACACTGAGTCAACGAAAGGCCGCATCCGAACCGGTTTTAGCGCCGCGCACGATCTCCGAGAATTGTATGGCGTAGATGGTCTCCCAATCCGATCTATTAATCTTCATGGGTTGGATATTGCGGACATAATTAACCGGCACCCTGCTGAAATTGTTCAGCTCCACTGGGTCGCCAACAACACTTTAAAACTGTCGGAATTACCCAAAATAACCAAACCTATCGTCTGGAAAATGCCGGATATGTGGGCATTCTGCGGTGGTGAGCACTATATTCGGCATGGCGATATTGAGCGCTATAAGCTTGGCTACGACAAAACTGAACCATTTAACAATGAGAAGATTGATGTTGATCGTTTTATTTGGGAAGCCAAAAGAAAATATTATCAAGAGTTGCCCCTAACCATCACTTCACCTTCCCTATTTCTGGCAACCGCCGCTCACAATAGCGTTCTTCTGAAAGACTATGATGCACATGTAATTCCAAATCCGTTGCCGTGGGACTTTTTGTTCGGAAATGTTCCTAGCGAGGAAGAGCGCCAAAAGATTCGACGGGATCTAAATTTGCCCGAAAATAAGCTGCTGGTTATATTTTCTGCTTTCAGCACAAAAGAACAGCGAAAAGGGTATCACCACATCGAAGACATGCTAACACAACACCTTCCAAATCTACTGTCGGCGTCAAAAATCGCATTCCTAGTATGCGGGGCAGCAGATAATAATGTGGAACAAGTTGCGGGTTACGATGTTTTCAAATTTGAAGCTACTAACGATACTAACAAATACAAACAATTCTTGCGGGCTGCGGATTTACTGCTATTTCCGTCTGAAATGGACAGCACCGCAATGGTTGTCCAGGAAGCCCTAAGCCAGGGTCTCCCTGCAATAGTTTTCGATGTAGGCGGGTTGCCTGAATTGGTCTCGCACAAAGAAA